>NZ_JBYTEG010000001.1:0-453504 GCF_058792255.1 Cupriavidus sp. CPT47-8839-RL05A
ATCCACTCCTTGTTGATGGTGATGTCACCCTCGAAGAAGTGCATGCGCGGGTGGTCGACGAGGTCGCCGAGGCGGTCCGACGACATGTCCATGCCGTAGACCTCCCACGGCGTGGTTTCCAGGATGCGGCGCGTCAGGTGATGGCCGATGAAGCCGTTGACGCCAAGAATCAGGACCTTTTTCATCGGCTTTCCTCGTTGGATGATTCGGTATGGATAAGTTTGGCGAAGGCTTGCGGCGTGAGTGCCGAGCCATCCTGTGCCAGCAATCGGGTGACCATGACCAGGCCGCCGTCGCCGCACAGGCCGATGATCTGGCCGTCATGCACATGCAGGCCGGGCGCCGTGCCGGCGGGCAGCGCCAGCGCAAGCTCCGGCAGCGGCCGGCGCGCCTGCGCCACAATGAAGCGGTGCCCGGCAAGGTCGGTAAAGGCGCCGGGATAGGGCGGCGCGACGGCGCGCACGAGGTTGTAGACCTCGGCGGCCGGGCGGCTCCAGTCGATGCGGCCGTCTTCCGGCTTGCGCCCGGAGAAGTAGCTGCCCTCGGCCAGCCGGTTGGGGTGTTGCGGCGTCTGCCCGGCGATCATCGCGGGCAGGGCGCGCCACAGCGTCTGCTCGGCGGCAACGGTGACTTTCTCGAAGACTTCGCCGGCAGTGTCGTCCGGCAGGATCGGCACCGCGGTCTGGTCGACGATATAGCCCGCGTCAGGCCTGGCTTCCATGGCGTGCAGCGTGGCGCCGGTCTCGGTCTCGCCGTGCAGTACCGCCCAGTTCACCGGCACGCGGCCGCGGTACTTGGGCAGCAGCGAGCCGTGCATGTTGAAGGCGCCGCCGGGGGCCAGCGCCAGCACGCCCGCGGGGATCATGGCGCGGTAGTAGAACGAGAAGATGACGTCCGGGTGCGCGTCGCGCACGGCCTGGGAGATCGCGGGATCGGCAGGGTCCTCGCCATAGACGAAGGGGATGCCCAGCTCGGCGGCAGTGTCGGCCACGCGGCGGAACCAGATGTTCTCGTCGGGGCGGTCGCGGTGCGTGATCACCAGCGCCACTTCCACGCCGCGCGCATGCAGCACGCGCAGGCAGCGGTCGCCGACATTGTGGTAGCCGAAGACGACGGCGCGCATCATTGCTCCGCGCCCGCGCCCGCGCCCGCGCCCGCGCCCGCGCCCGCGCCCGCGCCCGCGCCCGCGCCCGCCGGCGTGACACGCTGGTCCGCTTCCAGCACGGCCTTGATGCGGTAGCGCGGGCGGTCGCGCACTTCCTGGTGGATGCGGCCGACGTATTCGCCCAGCAGGCCCACGCCGAACAGCAGGATGCCGATCAGGAAGAAGTTCATGGCGAACAGCGTGAACACGCCCTGTACTTCCGATCCAAGCACGAAGCGCCGCAGCAGCAGCACCACGAACAGCACGCCCGAGAGCAGCGACAGGATCGTGCCGATCGCCGAGAACCACTGCAGCGGCACGATCGAGAAGCCGGTCACGAGGTCGAAGTTCAGGCGAATCAGCTGGTACAGCGAATACTTGGATTCGCCCGCAAAGCGCTGCTCGTGGCCGACTTCGATTTCCACGGGATTCGAGGCGAAGGTATAGGCCAGCGCGGGGATGAAGGTGTTGACCTCGCGGCAGGCATTGATGGTGTCGACCACGTTGCGGTCATAGGCGCGCAGCATGCAGCCCTGGTCCGTCATGCGGATCTTGGTGATGCGCTCGCGCAGCCGGTTCATCGCGCGCGAGGCATAGCGGCGAAACGCGGTGTCGTTGCGCTGGCGGCGGATGGTGCCCACATAGTCGTGGCCGGCGCGCATGGCTTCGACCAGGCGCGGGATTTCTTCCGGCGGGTTCTGCAGGTCGGCGTCCAGCGTGATCACGATCTTGCCGCGGGTCTGCTCGAAGCCCGCCAGGATCGCCATGTGCTGGCCGAAATTGCCGGCGAACAGCACCACCCGGGTCACATCCGGGCGCTTGTGGAACTGCGCCGCCAGCAGCTGCGCCGAGCGGTCGACGCTGCCGTCGTTGATGAAGATGATCTCGTACGACTCGCCAAGGCCATCCAGCGCCGGATAGAGGCGGTCGAACAGGGCTTGCAGCCCGTCTTCTTCGTTGTAGACCGGAATGACGACCGAGACTTCGACCGGGCTCATTTGGAGAGACGTTTGCATGTTTCGCTGAGGATTGCACAGACCCGCTCCACATCGGTGGCTTGCATCGCGGGGAACAGCGGCAGCGTGACGATGCCGCGCCCGATGCGTTCGGCATGCGGCAGCATGCCTTCGCGCCAGCCGAGCGAGCGGTAGTAGGTAAAAAGATGAATGGGCGGGTAGTGCACGCCGGTGCCGATGCCGCGCTCGCGCATGGCCTCCATGACCTGCTGGCGCGCCCGGGCCGGGCCGCCTTGCAGGCGCTCGGTCGGCAGCACCACCTGGAACATGTGCCAGTTGGTGGTGGCATCGTGTGCATCCAGCGCTTGCGGCAGCTCGATGCCCAGCGCCTCCAGGCCACTGTCGGCGGCACAGCGGAAATACGTCTCGGCCAGCTCGGCGCGGCGCGCGGTGATGGTGTCGAGCTTGCCCAGCTGCGCCAGCCCGACCGCGGCGTTGACGTCGGTCAGGTTGAACTTGCCGCCGGGCTCTTCGACATCCATGCCGTCCATGCCGGTGCGGATCACGCCCTGCAGCCGCAGGCGCTCGGCGCGCACGGCTTCTTCGGGCGTGTTCATCACCAGGCAGCCGCCTTCGATGGTGGTGATGTTCTTGTTGGCCTGGAAGCTGAAGCTGACCAGGTCGCCAAAGGCGCCGATGCGCTGGCCGCGCCAGCGCGAGTCGATTGCCTGCGCGGCATCCTCGATCACGCGCAGCCCGTGCTTGCTGGCAATGGCGTACAGGCGGTCCATGTCCACCGGCAGCCCCGACAGGTACACCGGCATGATGGCGCGCGTGCGCGGCGTGATCGCGGCCTCGACGGCATCCAGGTCGAGATTGCGCGTGCGCGGGTCGATATCGACGAACACCGGCCGCGCGCCCACTGCCAGCACCACGTTGGCGGTGGCGACCCAGGTGACCGGCGTGGTGATGACCTCATCGCCCGGCCCGATATCGGCAATGCGCAGCGCGATCTCCATCGTGGCCGAGCCATTGGCGAAGGTGCGCACCGGGCGTCCGCCGAACAGGCCTGACAGCGCGGCCTCGAAGGCCTGCATCTTCGGGCCGGAGGTGATCCAGCCCGAGGCCAGCACCTTGCCGACTTCGGCAATGGCGGCGGCGTCGATGTCAGGCCGGACAAAAGGCAGGAACTCAGGGGCGGATGCGGTCATGGCAGGGCGAAGAAGTACGGTCGGTGTCGGACCTGGCGGCGTGCGCGCAGGCGCGTCATGAGCGGGCGATCAGGAAGACGCCCGCCAGTATCAGCAGGATGCCGGCCACGCGCAAGGGGCCGATCATCTCGCCGAACAGCCACCAGGCGGCCAGTGCATTGACCACATAGCCGAGCGACAGCATCGGGTAGGCGATCGACACATCCACGCGCGACAGCCCTACGATCCAAACCCCCACGCTGACCACGTACAGCGTCAGCCCGGCCAGCACCGGCCATTGGGTCAGCACGCGCAGCGCCGTCACCAGCAGCGTGCCGCGGTCCAGCGTGATCGCGCCGATGGCATTGACGCCGGCCTTGAGCAACAGTTGCGCAGCCGCATTGAGCAGCACGCCGGTCAGGATGAAAGCGAAAGTGGAAAGCGTCATGGCACTGCGTAGTGCAGGAGTAGCAGGAGTTGCAGGTTACTGTCCTGGGGCTTGCGTCTGCGGGCCATTGCCCGGCAGCGCGAAATTGGCGACCGCCACACGGCGGCGGTCACCGGCGATCCTGTGCATCGGCACGCCGCGCGCAGCCAGTGCGTTGTAGGTCGAGGGCAACATGATCGCTACCGCGCGCTTGCCGTCCTGCCAGCGCGCGATAAAGCCATCGATGGTCGGGATCCACTTCTGCGGTTCCTGGCCGATACCGAATTCCAGCTCATCGGGATGCGCCACCATGATGGTGGTGCGGCGCAGGTAGAACGGCAGCGTGTGGTCCAGCATGCCCACACTGTACAGCGGCATGTCCGGCGTCAGCACGGCATTAATGGCGGGCACCAGGTCCGCGCCGGAACTGGGCCGGCCCATGGCTTCGTGACCGCGCAGCGCCACCGTGGAGCAGATGAACATCGCCAGCGCATAGGCCACCACGCTGGGAAACACCCCACGCGTGCGCAGCAGCCGGCGCGCCAGCAGTGCGCCGCCCAGCATCACCGCGAAGGCGATGCCGGTCCACACTGCGAATTCCCGATAGACCACATTGGGCGTGCTGGGTTTGTCCATCATGCCGACAAACGGGCACGCCAGCAGCCCGACCACGCCCAGGGCAATCATGGCATTGACCTGCCAGCGCCACGTGCGTTCCGTCAACGTGTCCAGCGCCACGCCGGCCAGCAGCGCCAGCGCCGGGAAGATCGGCACGATATAGCCGGGCAGCTTGGAGCCGGACAGGCTGAAGAAGACAAAGATCGCCACGGCCCACAGCGCCGCCAGCAGGGCGGGCTGGAATGGCCGCGGCGAGGTGCCGCGAGCGACGCCGGCGCGCTCGCGCACGGCCTTCCACATTTGCGGAACCAGGCCCAGCCAGGGCAGGAAGCCGGCCAGCAGCAGCGGCACGAAGAACCAGATCGCGCCTTCGCGCTGGTGCACGTTCGAGGTATAGCGTTGCCAGTGCTCGTGGATAAAGAAGAAATGCAGGAACTCCGGATTGCGTTCCGACACCAGCCAGAACCACGGCACCGTCACCACCAGCATGGCGACGATGCCGCCCGGCAGATGCAGGCGGCACCACAAGCGGAAGTCGCGCGTCACCAGCGTGTAGACCACCAGCACCAGCCCCGGCAGCGCCAGCCCGACCAGCCCCTTGACCAGCACCGCCACGCCCATCGCCGCCCAGCAGGCGAGCATCCAGTTGCGGCGTTCGGCGCGGGTGGCATCCGGGTGCTGCGCCAGCAGCATGAAGGCCAGCACGCACGCCATGGCGCCGGCCAGCGTCATGTCCAGCGAGTTGAAGTGTCCGGCAATATTCCACATCGGCGCGGAAACCAGCACCAGCCCCGTCAGCATCGCCACGCGCCGGCCGTACCAGCGTGCCGCGGCCAGCATCGACACGCCCAGCCCCAGGATGCCGGACAGGGCCACGCACAGCCGCGCCTGCCAGTCGCCCACGCCAAACAGCGTGTAGGCCAGCGTGGTCACCCACAGGTGGAAGGGCGGCTTCTCGAAATACTTGAGTTCCTGATAGCGGATCGTGACCCAGTCGCCGGTGGCGAACATCTCGCGGGCAATCTCGGCGTAGCGGCCTTCATCGGAGCGCAGCAGGTGACGCATGTCGAGGGTGCCGAACCAGACCAGCAGGATAAACAGGCTGGCCAGTGCGACCGCACTGGCGGTGGTGGCTCCAACGGACAGCGCGGCAGCCCGCGAGGTCGATGAACTACGCATAGATCTCCTGGAAAAGCGCGACGGATCGATGGTCCTGCGTGGGGCGCGCGGTGACGGGAAGCCATCACAACGCATGGCCTTGCCTGTTGGTGGACACCAGGGAGGCAAGTCGCCTGCGGCTGGCACGCTGGCAGCGCCTCGCACGCCACTGCCGCCTCGGCACACGCGAGGCCGGCAATGGTAGCACGGTGGGCAGGCCGCCCCCGGCGGGTGCCGGAGACGGCCTGCGGGGTGCCGGATTGCCGCGGGGGAGGGGGAAAGTGCTGCTCAGGCCGGCTGTTGCACGCTACCCGCCGGCGCTGGGCACGGCGCAGGCCCATGCGGATAAGCAGAATGCCGCAAACGATGGCCCAGGAGCCGATCAGCCATAGCACCGCCAGCGCGTCGGCCACCGGCTGCCACAGGATCTGCGCGAAAAATCCGAGTTACACATGCAACAAAACGCGATAATTTCAGTGTCCAGGCGGTCGCCTGGCAGGCCGGGCGCTGGGTCGGGGGGCGCCTGGAAACTCTAGACGGGGATTCATGTGAAGAAAAAGGCGCAGCAAGACCGGCTGGCAGGCCTGGTGGCGGGCGCGGCCATGGCTCTGGCGCAGCATGCCGGCGCACAGGGTGTGGTGCTGCCGGGCGCCGGCCCGGCGCTGGCGCAGGCCGCGGCAAGCCAGGCGCAGGCAGCGGCGGCGGCCGTGCTGTGCAGTGCCCCATGGTTTCGCTCCGGCTCGCATGTGCAGATGGAAGGCGACGGCGTGATGCCAATGTCGGTCAGCATGACCCTGCGCGATGTGGTGCGCAGCCCGACCGGCTGCCGCGCCCAACTGGAGATCAATTCCAAGACTGCCCTGTCGGCGCTGATGGGGCCGCCGGTGATTACCACCCAGGTGCATGAAGTGGTGATCGACCGCAGTTCGCCCGGCGGCCCGACCAGCATCGAGAGCCAGCATGCCGTCATCAACGCCCGCGCGCGCTACGCGCGCATGTACGGTGAGGCGGCCTTCCGCGGCATGGGCGTGTTCAACTACGCCGGCCTGGACCTGCGCGAGGGCGCCACGCTGGAGGGCGAGACCTTTGAATCGAGTGTCTCGCTGAAGGTCTATCCGCTGGGATCGGACGAAGTGGTCAGCACCATGCGAGCGCAGCATGCGTCGATCCATATCGGCTCGCGCCACGTCGGCAAGCGGCAGACGATCAATACCGTCCTGGGGCGCAAGGAATGCCTGCCGGTTACCTTCGAGAAGCGCACCTCGCTGGGGCCGGTGCTGGTTGGCGAAGAAGTGGTGCAGGTTGAGCCGACCGTGATGCACGTCACCGACTGGTATTGCCCGGCCGACGCGTTCGTGCTGCGCACCGAAGTGCGCCAGGATGACAAGGTGCAACGCGTCGATGTCACCGCGCTGGAGCGCGACACGCAAGCGCCATAGGCTTGTGCGCCTGGGCACGACGCAAAAAAACCCGCCAAGGCGGGTTTTTTTGCGTCAGGCGCTTGCGGCTCAGCTGGCAGCCGGCGCCGAAGCGGCCTTCTTCTTGCTCTTCTTCTTGGTGGACTTCTTGGCCGGCTTTTGCTCGGCGGCCGGCGCGGAAGCGTCGGTCAGGTCGCTGCGGGTGCTCTTGTTCGCGCCCTGGCTGTACGGGTCGAACTTGTCGCCGGCCTTGGCCCCCTGGCTGTACGGGTCGAACTTCTCACCCGACTTGGCGCCCTGGGAATACGGATCGAACTGCTTCTTGCCGCCGGTCTGTGCCTGCACGGCCAGCGAAGCGGCGCCAAGGCAGAGTGCGATCGCGGTCGCGACGAACTTGTTCATGGTTTCTCCTGAGAAATGCCGCCGTCGGGCGGTCGTGTATGTGGCCTCTCCCTTGCACGGGACGGCTCGGCCCAGTGTCGCCAACATCGCTCATCGCTGTCAACTTGGGGCTTGCCCCGGCGCCACGGCCTCATGGAAACCCTGAATTGCGGCACCAGCCCAATTGGGGTTCGGGACCGCTTGCCCGTTTACTCCGTGACCGCGTCCGACGGGTGCTTCCAGGCCGCGCGCACCTCGCCGGACGGCGCCAGCGCCAGGTTGATGCCGCGGCTGCCAATGGGCTGCTGGAACCAGCGCTTCTGCAGCGCCGTGACCTCCGGGCCGGCAAAGGTGTTGGCCAGCGCCTGGTCGACCAGGCGCTTCCATTCCGGATCGGCCTTGGACAGCATCAGCGCATTCTGCTCCACCGACAGCGCCGGGCCCACGATCACGTATTGCGACGGGTCCTTGGCGCGGGCGCGCAGGCCGGCCAGCAGCACGTCGTCCATGACGAAGGCCTGGGCACGGCCGGATTCGAGCAGCAGGAACGATTCGCCGTGGTCCTTGGCGTAGACGTCGTGGTAGCCGTACTGGGCCTTCATGCGGCGCACGTGGCGGTCGCCGGTCGATCCGGCGCTGGTGACCACGGTCTTGCCGCGCAGGTCGCCGAACGAGCGGATGCCCGAGTCGGCGCGCACCAGCATGCGCACGGTCGACACATAGTGCGAGACGCTGAACGCAACCTGCTTCTGGCGCTCGAGCGAATTGGTGTTGGGCGCGCAGTCCAGGTCCACCAGCCCGTTGACCACGGCGGGAATGCGGTTCTGCGGCGTGAGCGGCATCCAGCGCACCTTCAGGTCTTTCAGGCCCAGTTGCTGGCGCGCTGCTTCGGCAGCGCGCAGGCAAAGGTCGACCGCATAGCCGGCCGGCTGGCCCTTGTCATCGGCAAACGAGAATGGCAGCGCCGACTCGCGGTAACCGAGCACGATGGTGCCGGATTCGCGGATCTTGTCGAGCACAGGGCTCTGGGTGCTGGCCAGTGCCGGCGTCAGCGCGGCCGCGGACATGGCGGCGAGGGCGACGGCGGCCAGCGAGCGGCGGGCGCGGAGGAGTCGGGCGGACAGGGCGGGCAGGGTGAAGGCAGGCATGCGGGGGAAACCGGAAAGCGGCCGGCAAAGGCAAAGACGAGAGGGTATACCCTTGGTTGGGGCGGGCGAAGGACATTGTTGTCATAAGCAAATTCCCTGCCCCGAAAGCCTTGCCTGGGCCGTCTGGCAATCGTCTATAACTCGGACTCGGCGGTACCGTGCGGCTGGTCGAGAAGGACGGAACTCCGGGATCGATCGAGAAATACGAATCGATCGTACGGTGCCCAGCGCCTGATCCGCGTCAGCAGGTGTCCGATCCGAGCAAATCGACGAGGTTCTGCCGTCGGCGGATTTCGTTGTGCTTTGCTGTCCGCTGAACAGTTCCACGCGAAATCTGATGGATGCACGACGACTCGCGTTGCTTCGGATGGACTCCGGCTCCTTCCGGCGGTGTTCTTGTCCAATGCGGCCTGAGGCCGACCTACTTGCTGCCGTCTCGCGTGTCGCCGCCGATCGCATCGACGATGATCATGGTCCGGTCGAGCATGCCACGTTCGTCAAAGTAGGCACTGAAATGCGCTGGCATGTAGGCGCCCGCATAGAGCCGGTAAGACCAGGCCTCGCGCTTCATCAGCGGGTAGTACTGGATGGGCTCGCGCGGACGGCCAAAGCGCTCGGCAATATCCTGCTTGGTCCAGACCCCCGGGCGTGCCTCGTAGATTTCTTTCTCGGTCAGCATCTGCCGAAAGCTCGTAAGCTTGCCGTTGGCGTCAAAGTCTGCCGCGTAGACTTCGAAGCCGAGCGGCTGTTTCGAATAAATCCACCGAGTGGTGCCATCAGCGAGCTGGTAGGTTTCCGTGGGAGCGCCGAACGTATCGCGCACGGCATGCTGCGGGCCGCCGAGCATGCCCTCTGCGGTTTCCAGGGGCCGGAGAGTGGCACAGGCGCCCAGCACAAGGGCCGCCACTGTGACAGTCACGCAGGCGGGCAGGCGATAACGCATGATCGTTCCTCCAGCGGGTCCGCGGTGTGTGCGCCGCGCCAGTTCAGCATAGCGCACGCAGAGTCCAATAGGATATGGTCATTCATCCTGCCGTCCTGGAAAGAAATCCTTCTTATCTCATCGTCCGAAAAGATTAAGTTCTATTGCGACCAAGGTCGACACTATAGTTCGAAGCACGACGCACATCGGGGGCTGGGCTGCCACGCTTGGCCAACCGTGTCACAAAATTCGCAGCGGAGAACGGCATGGATGCAGCAAAGCAACTGGTGCACGCGCGTGAAGTTGGCCTCAAGACCGGCATGGTGCTGCAAAAGCGCCTGAAGAATGCGCAGGAGGCCTTTAGTGGCCGCGTGCTGCAAGCCGTTGGGGAGCCGGGCGCAGGCCCGATCAACCCGATGGCCGGCATGGATCCGATGAGCAGCTATGCCTATGCCATCGACAGCATGCAGCGTGCCATCCTGTTCTGGGACACGCTCAGGCAACGGGGCAACAACTTTGTCGAAAACACCATGCAGGGGCTCAAGCCGGTCCTGCATTTTGGCTACGAGACCGTTCTGGATGCCCGCCAGTTCGAACGGCCCGTCAACTACGCGCTGTTGAAGATTATCCCGCCCGATGGCGTGACGATCGATGATAGCCGCCGCCCTTACGTCATCATCGATCCGCGTGCCGGCCATGGCCCGGGCATCGGCGGCTTCAAGGACGACTCGCAGGTCGGCGTGGCAATGCGTGCCGGCCATCCTGTGTATTTTGTCATCTTCTTCCGCGATCCCGAGCCGGGACAGACCCTGCTGGACGTGTGCGAGGCCGAGCAACAGTTCATCAAGAGAGTGCGTGAACTGCATCCACACAGCGCCAAGCCAGCCATCATCGGCAATTGCCAAGGCGGCTGGGCTGCGATGATGCTCGGCGCCTCGGACCCGGGCGACACCGGGCCGATCGTGATCAACGGCGCGCCGATGTCGTACTGGAGCGGTGCCTGGAGCGAGGGCGAAGGCGACAACCCGATGCGCTATTCCGGCGGGCTCCTGGGCGGCACGTGGTTGGCGTCGTATACGGCGGATCTCGGCAACGGCAAGTTTGACGGCGCCTGGTTGGTACAAAATTTCGAAAACCTGAATCCGGCTAACAGTCTCTGGGACAAGTACTACAACCTGTACAAGAAGGCCGATACCGAGCCGCCGCGCTTTCTTGAGTTCGAACGCTGGTGGGGCGGCTACTACCTGATGAACCGCGAGGAGATCGAATGGATCACGCGCAACCTGTTCGTCGGCAACAAGCTCTGGGGCGGTGAAGTCAAGAACGCCGGCGGCAAGGCGTTCGATCTGCGCGAGATCCGCTCGCCCATCGTGTTGTTTGCCTCGATGGGCGACAACATCACGCCGCCGCAGCAGGCATTCAACTGGGTGGTGGACATCTACGGCAGTACCGAGGAGATCAAGGCTCGCGGCCAGGTGATTGTCGGCATGATGCACCGGAGCGTCGGCCATCTGGGCATCTTCGTCTCCGGCAAGGTCGCGCAGAAGGAGCACGCACAGATCGTCTCGGTGCTCAAGAGCATCGAACTGCTGCCGCCTGGGCTCTACGGCATGGTCATCCATGAGCGCAAGGGTAGCGATGGCGTGGACTATGAGGTCCAGTTCGAGGAGCACTCGCTCGAGGAAATCGCCAGCAGGCTTAACCGCTTTGAGCGCGCCGACGAGAAGCCGTTCGAGACGGTCGCCAACCTGTCGGACTTCACGCAGCGCGCCTACGAGCTGTTTGCGCAGCCTTACGTCCAGGCGGTGTCCAATGAGATGACAGCGCGGGTGCTGCGCGAATTCCATCCGCTACGCATGCAGAACTGGCTGTTCTCGGACCTGAATCCGTGGATGGCATGGTTGAAGCCCGCCGCCGACGCGGTCCGGGCCAGCCGGCAAACGTTGGAACCGGATCATCCGCTGCGGCAGCAAGAGCAGGTGGGCGCGGAAATGCTCAGCGCCGGTTTGGACGCATACCGGGCCGTGCGCGATGCGATGACCGAATACACCTTTTTCAACGTGTATGCCAACCTGTTCCCGTTCCAGGCAAGGAGCGAGCCTTCCGCCCGCGCGGGTGCCCCGGCGGCGACCGACCCGCATGACCTGCCGGAAGTCAAAGCGGCGCTGGCCGCGGTCGGGCAAGGCGGATACGCCGAGGCCATTGCCCGGCTGGCCTGCCTGCTGAGCCGCAGGGGTGAGCCCCTGCCGCTGTCCAGGCTGGAGCTGCGCAAGGAGCTGGTCACGGACTACGCCGATCTGCTGCCGGAACTTGAGCCGGACGCCTGGCGCGAGATCCGCGGCAGGCAGGAGCTGATCACGCGGTACGCGCCCGTACAGGCCCTCGCGACGCTGCCGGCCTTGCTCAGGTATCAGGCCGACCGCCAGCGGCTGCAGGCGCTGGCGGAGAAGCTGCGTGTCGATGAGCGCCTGCTTGGCGCCAGGCCCACTGTCGAGCAGACGGCAATGCTGGAGCGGATCCGCACGGCGCTCGGCGCCAAGCCGGAACGCGTCCGCGGCGCGGCCGCGCCGCTCACGCGCGCGTCCTAGCGCGCCGCGGCTGGCACACCGCCTCGCAGCCGACCGACACCGACGACCCTGACGCAGGAGTAGCCCGTGAACGCCAAGCATGAGAAGTACCAGCGCCTGATTGATTACTGCAAGGCCATGCCGCCTACACCGACCGCGGTGGCGCATCCGTGCGACCAGTCTTCGCTGGAAGGCGCCGCAGAGGCCGCCCGGCTGGGCCTGATCGCGCCGATCCTGGTTGGGCCGCGTTCCCGCATCGAGGACGCCGCGCGCGCGGCCGGCATTGACATCCGCGAGTACCCGATTGTCGATGCCGAACACAGCCATGCGGCGGCGGCGGCCGCCGTGCAACTGGTGCGCGAAAGCAAGGCCGAGGCTCTCATGAAGGGCAGTCTGCACACCGATGAGCTGATGGGAGCCGTGGTCGCGGGTAACAGCGGCTTGCGCACCGGCCGGCGCATCAGCCACTGCTTCGTGATGGATGTGCCCGGCCACGAGGACGCTCTGATCATCACCGACGCCGCCGTCAATATTGCCCCGACGCTTGCCGAGAAGGCCGGCATCCTGCAGAACGCGATCGACCTGGCCCATGCCTTGCAGGTCAAGGAGGTACGCGTGGCGATCCTGTCGGCGATGGAGACCGTCAACCCGATGGTTCCGTCCACACTGGATGCCGCCGCGCTGTGCAAGATGGTCGACCGCCACCAGATCACCGGCGCGATCGTCGACGGACCGCTTGCGCTGGACAACGCGATCAACCTGGACGCGGCGCGGATCAAGAAGATAGACTCACCGGTGGCCGGGCGCGCCAATGTCCTGCTGGTGCCTGACCTGGACGCCGGCAACATGCTTGCCAAGAGCCTGACCTTCCTGGCCGGCGCCGACGCCGCAGGCATCGTGCTGGGCGCGCGCGTGCCCATCATCCTGACCAGCCGTGCCGACCCGGTCATGACCCGGCTGGCGTCGTGCGCGGTGGCCGCGCTGGTGGCCAAGGCACGCCGCGAGTCCGGCCAGGTGGCGGGGTGATGCCATGGCCGAACTGATCCTGGTCCTGAATGCGGGTTCGTCGAGCATCAAGTACTGTGCCTACAATACCCATGACGATGCACTGAGGCTGGTGCTGCGCGGGAGCATCGAAGGTCTCTACGCGGCACCGGCATTCCACGCCACCGACGCCGTGGGCGCTGAGGTCGAGACCAGGCGGTGGGATGCCGGTACCACGCTCGGGCACGAGGGGGCTATTGCCTTCCTGGCGGACTTCCTGCGCGGCCATGGGGAAGGGCATACGCTGAGCGCGGTCGGGCACCGGGTGGTGCACGGCGGGGTACGCTTCACCCAGCCGGAAAGGGTGACCGACGCGCTACTGGCAGAGTTGGACTCGCTATGCCCGCTCGCACCCCTGCACCAGCCACACAATCTCAAACCGATCCGCATCCTTGCCGAGAGGCGCCCGGAACTGCCCCAAGTAGTCTGCTTCGACACCTCCTTCCACCGGGCGCAGCCGGAAGTGGCACAGGCATTCGCATTGCCCGCGGAGATCAGCGCGCGCGGCGTCAGGCGCTACGGCTTCCACGGACTGTCCTATGAGTACATCGCCAATGTCCTCCCGAGCGTTGATGCGGGTGCGGCGGCGGGCCGCACGATCGTGGCCCACCTCGGCAACGGCAGCAGCATGTGTGCGCTGGTGGCGGGGCGCAGCGTGGCCAGCACGATGGGCTTCACTGCGGTGGATGGCCTGCCGATGGGAACTCGCTGCGGCAGCCTCGATCCGGGCGTCATCCTCTACCTGATCAGCGAACTCGGCATGGATGCCCGCGCCATCGAGGACCTGATCTATCGAAAGTCCGGTCTGCTTGGCGTCTCCGGCCTGTCGAGCGACATGCGCGCGCTGCTCGCCAGCGACGATGAGCAGGCCCGTTTTGCCGTCGAACTGTACACGTACCGCGTCGCCCGGGAGCTTGGTTCGCTGGCCGCCGCCGCACAGGGGCTGGACGCGCTGGTCTTCACCGCTGGCATCGGCGAGCATGCCGCGCCGATCCGCGAGCGCGTATGCCGGCTGGCGGCATGGCTGGGGGTGAGTGTCGATCCCGCGGCGAACGCCAGCGACGGACCACGCATCAGCTTAGCCTCGGGCCAGGTCCCGGTCTGGGTCATCCCGACCAACGAGGAACTGATGATTGCCAGGCATACCAGGGAGGTCCTGGCGGCACCCGCTCGATGACCACCGCTACAGCCGACCAAGCCAGCGGCATGGCAGCTACGGCTCGCTGGCAACAATGAATCCAGGAGAGAGTGACATGACTGCAGCGCAACAACTGCCTATCCTCGCCAACGCCCGCGCACTCGTCTGCGGGATTGCGAACGAGCACTCCATTGCTTACGGGTGCGCCAAGGCCTTCCGCGAACTGGGTGCCGAGGTGGCGATTACCTATGCCAGCGAAAAGGCGCGCCAGTTTGTCGAGCCGGTGGCGCAGGAGCTTGACGCTTCCATCTTCCTCCCCCTGGATGTCACGAGCCAGGAGGAAATGGACGAGTTGTTTGCGCGGATCGGGGAGCAGTGGGGAAAGCTCGATATCCTGGTGCATTCGGTGGCCTGGGCGCCGAAAGACGATCTGCAGGGCGGCCTGCTCAATTGTTCGGCTGAAGGCTTTGCCAAGGCCATGGATGTGTCCTGCCACTCCTTCGTGCGCATGGCCCGGCTGGCAGCGCCCCTGATGGGCGATGGTGGCACGATGTTCACCATGAGCTATCACGGCGCCAACAAGGTGGTGCCGAACTACAACGTCATGGGCCCGGTGAAGGCCGCCCTGGAAGCGGTATCACGCTACCTGGCGTACGAGTTGGGCCCGCGCGGCATTCGCGTGCATGCGATCTCGCCCGGGCCGCTGCAGACTCGCGCTGCGTCCGGGCTGAAGAGCTTCGATTTGATGCTTGCTGACGCCGTGGAACGCGCTCCACTTGGCGAGCTGGTCGATATTATGGATGTGGGATACACCTGCGCCTTCCTGGCCACGCCTTACGCCCGGCGGCTGTCGGGCGAAACGCTGTATGTGGATGGCGGCGTCAATATCATGGCGTGAAACGCAGCGCGCTTTGACAGCGCGGGAGGAAAAAGGGTGGCGCCCGGAGTCTAGCTGGCATCCAGTCGTTGGGCATCGGGTGGCCACTATGCGTGAACGTATCAGCTAGCCAAGCTTCCACGAGGAAACTAAAGTGGGTTGACGGCACAAGGCTCATCCAGCCGGTTCAAGAGGGGATGCCTTCAGTTCCAGATCGGATCTTCCTTCTGCATCTGATCCTTGGTCTTCTTCATCCAATAGGAACCGATCTGGCGCTCGGTGACGTGACCCTGTTTTTTTACGTCGATCTTGTCGAAACTTTCGTAGACCTTTGGCATTCCCGCCTGAGCTTCGTCACGAGTCAGCTTGCCGTCATGATTGGAATCGGCAGCCTTGAATCGCTCGGCAATCAGAGCCTTGGCCTGGGCCGTAGTCGGGGGAGCTTTCGGCACCTCGGCTGGCGCCGCTCCCTGTTGGGATCCTGGTGCCGGCTGGGCGGTCGCGCCTATAGAAATCAGTCCCATCAGGACTGCGAAACCAACTGCTGGCAATTTGCGCACGGTCATGTCGCTCTCCTCAGTTCATTATGTGTGTTTGGACCTTTGGCACGGAAACGACTTCCATTCGAGCTTCTGTGAGTCTTGGCTCACCCAGCATTCTAGACGCTCGTAGCGGAGACCGGGGGCAAATTGATTCCGGTCGGACTGGCGCGATAACACGGCTCGATGGCGGCGATGTCGTGCGTAATCGCCTATGTTCGATATCGGAAAACTGCGCCGGATCAGCTACTATCAAATGCTGCGGGGCGATTCAACGAACTCGCTTACATTCCTTACGACACCGTTGCCATGCAAGCCAAGTCTGACGCGACAAACTTCGTCCCGTTCACCGTGCCCCTGTGCGATGGACGGGAAGTGCTGGTGCGGGAGATTACCGAAGACGACAAGGTCGGCCTGTTAGCGGCATTTAACAGGCTTTCTGCCGATGCGCGTTACGCCAGATTCATGGCCGCCATGCAACAGCTGCCGGAAGCGATGCTCGAGCAAGCGACGCATCCGTCGGCCGAGCGTGAGTTTGCGCTGGTAGCGCTTGCCACGGAAAACAAGGTGTCGTCTATTGTGGGTGGCGCACGCTACGCCGCCGCGCCGGGCAGCGATACCTGCGAGTTTGCGGTGACTGTCGCCGATGACTGGCATCGGCTCGGCCTGGCCAGCCGACTGCTGGGCACACTGATCGACATCGCTCGGAGCCGCGGCTATCGATGCATGGAAGGGTATGTTTTGTCGTCGAATACCGCCATGCGGCGACTGGCTAAACGTTTTGGATTTGCCGATTTAGCGTGTCCAGACGATGCCACGCTGCGCGTGGTGACGCTTGCGCTTTAAGGCAGCGAGAATAGGTGCAAGCGTCTTGCTGCGATGTCTTCCGTTTGAGGTGATCTATATAAACGCGTGCTCTTTACGCTAGCTTCTCGCGTGCACGGTTAGACAGGAATCGCGCCTGGAAGAGCTTTGACTGGGACGCAGTACGATTACTCCGCGTGGGACGATCAGCCAAATATATGTCCCGTTTTGTCAAATGAAGGTGAGTACCCCTTGGTAGAATCCGGTGCTCTATGCAGCCAGTTCCGCCGGTTGGGCACGTCGCCCCGATCCATACAAGCGTGCTGCCGGTCTGAGTTAACGCGCATGCCGCCACCTGTCATCTCCGTCGTCATCGCAGACGATCATCCGGTAATTCAACTTGCAGTCAAGGCCACCTTGAGCGAGATCCCGAATGTCGGGATTTGCGCAATATGCTCGTCAGGAAAAGAGCTCTTTGCGGCGCTACAAACGCAACAACCTGACCTTATCGTCACCGATTTCACGATGGAGCGCTCCCAGGTCAATGATGACGGTCTTCGGCTGATCCACCGGCTCAGGCAGTCGCGTCCACATACACCGATCGTGGTTTTCACGATGTTGACCAATGGCGGACTGCTCACGCGCATCAAGGAGATGGGCGTTGCGGCCATCGTCGGGAAGAACGAGGAGCCGGGCATCCTGAGGCAAATCTGTGTCGATGCAATAACAGGTACTGGCCAGCGCCTGTCGCCGGGCATAGCGGCCAGGATGTCAAGTGCGGGGGCGTTGGTCAACGGCACGGCAAGCCCGCTGTCCCCGCGGGAGATCGAAGTTGTGCGGATGTTCGCGACTGGCAGCACGCTCACGGAAATCGCGGGATATCTCCATCGATCGCTCGCTACCATTGCGACGCAGAAGCGCTCGGCAATGCGCAAGCTGAATATCACCACTAATGCGGACCTTGTCACGTACGCACGCGACAACGGTCTTACCTGATGCAGGAAGAGCGCGAGCGCTCGCAGCAATCGCCACTACACGCCGACCACTCGGTTGAGCGGAATCTGCAGCGGGAGCGCCGTGTGTTCTCGATGGTGGTCCTGCTGCTGGGGCTGGTCGCCATCGCGATCGCTTCGGCAGCAATGCTTGCCCGCCTGAATGAATCCCTGCGCGCCCAGGAGCAGGTCGCGCGCCTGTATGAGCAAGGCGTCGTCGATGCGGTGCTCGAACGCCGCAGCACCCTGACGGCGACGAACCTGATCCTTGAGTTGCGCAGCAATGGCAAAGTCCCCGTGGCGCAGCGCGGGCATGCCGGCAGTCTATGCACACAGGTGTCTCCGTCTGCGCCTCCCGATCCGGTGTTGGAGCAGAGTTGCGACCAGGCTGTCCGGACGCTGACTGCCGCAAGCCAGAAGCCTTCGATCGAGATGATCTCGATTGCGAACGGGGCGACGTATCGGTATGAAGCGCCCGACGCATCGGGATCCGGCGTGGCTGCGGCCCTTCCGCCGCTGTCGTCGTCAAGCATCACCACGATGATTCTTGAACGGTTCCAGAGCCGCGACATGGATCTCTTGCAGGCAGCGCGGGAGAAGCGTGTCGTATGGCTGGGCATCCCGGCGAATGCGGCCGGAGGGAGTCCGGAGATGGTTGGCGCATCGCTGGTCGCGAAAGGCGACGCACTTTACGCCATCGTGTTGACGCGGATCCCGCTGCAAGACTTGCTTCGGCCAGCCTGGCCGAACTTGTCGATCCCGGAGCCAATTGTCGTCGATCGCCTGGGCACGCCACTGGTTGCTTCAGGTGCACGGGCCAACGCACGGCGCCTGGACGCCAGGCTGGAGGGACTTCCGGAGGGGCTGTTTCACTGGGTCCAGGACTATGGATGGGCCCTGCGGCGCCCGCTGCTCATTGCGGATTTCGGCCACCTGGTCTTCGCACTGCCGCTAGGGCAGCAGTTCCGGGAAATGCGGCAGGAACTGCTTGTAACCGGCCTGGTTACGGCCGCGCTTCTCGCCTTGCTGTTCGCGATGTATCGATACTGGAACTATCGCTTCCTGACCGGCACCTATGCCGAAGCGGCACGCGCACAGCAGCTGTTGCACGAAGCGAGGCTCGCCAGCGAGGCTGCGGCCAAGGCCAAGGTGGCGTTCTTTGCGTCGATGAGCCACGAGATACGGACGCCGCTTTCCTCGCTGCTGGGAAACATGGAGCTCGTGGCCCTCGGTAGGCTGGAGCCGGAGCAGCGGGCGCGGGTAAGCGCCATGCAGGTGTCGGCCGAAGGGTTGCTGCAGATCGTCAATGACGTGCTCGATTTTTCGAAGCTCGACGTGGGAGCGATGCGTCTGGCGGAGGAGCCCGTCGTCGTCACGGAACTCCTGGGTCGCATTGCAATCTCGCACGCTCCGCTTGCGGCGCGGCGTGGGCTGAGCTTTTTCGCGGTATATGGCAAGGAGATTCCGGCGCGGCTCAATCTTGACCCGGTGCGCCTGACCCAGATCGTCAACAATCTGCTTGGCAACGCGTTCAAATTCACCGAGGCGGGGAAGATTGTCCTGCGCGCGCAATGGGTGGATGCAAACCTTGAAATCGTCATCACCGATACCGGCGTTGGCATACCGGAGGCGTACAAGGAACGGCTGTTCCAGCCATTCTCCCAGGTCGGCAACAATCGTCTCGCGCAGGCCGGCGGGACCGGGCTTGGACTGTCAATCTGCATGCGGCTGGTGAAGCGGATGAACGGACGTATCACGCTGGACAGCGTACTAGGCGTTGGCACGCGCGTCACGGTTCGCCTGCCGCTCAGCCCGCCGGGCGGGCATCAGACCCCGGCGCAATGGCGCCCGGCGCCGCGCCGCGCGCTGGTCCTGTCCCGTGAGCCAGAGTGTTTCGAAGGAATGCTGAACCATTTCGACTGGGGATCATGCCAGCCATTTTTTCGGTCCAGCATCGACGAGCCCATTGACGGGGACAGGTTCGACTGCCTGCTCGTGACCGAGTCCTTGGATCCTGCCCAAGTCATAGCGTGGTGGCGGAACCCCGCCACTATCGTGTGGCTCAAGCAACTGGGCCCGCTCGTCCCGACCATACGGCCGGATGGCAGCCGGGAGGTGTCTGCCTACAGCCTGGCCGGTATCCATGCCGCTGCACAGGCGGTCCTCAATAATGCTCCGGAGACCAGGCATGTCGACGAAGACCGTGTCGTGGCTGCCATACACGATCAGTCTGCAGCGCCGTTCGCGGGCCTTTCCGTGTTGGTCGCGGAAGACAATCTGCTGAACAGGAAACTGCTGCACGACCAGCTTCACCTGTTAGGTGCGAGCGTTATCGAAGCAGGCAACGGCAACGAGGCCTTGGCAGTGTTGTCTGAGCAGGGCGTGCATGCAGTGCTGACGGATGTGGACATGCCTGTAATGAATGGATTCGACCTGCTTCGTGAAATCAGGCGGTGCAGGCCGGAGATACCCGTCTATGCCGTAAGCGCAAGCGCGAGACCGAAGGATGTTACCGAGGGGCTGGCAAGCGGATTTACCGGCTATCTCACGAAACCGGTGTCGCTGGCGACGCTGGCTTCGGTGCTCGATGCTGTTGCCGCCAAGGCCGACCCGCCACACACGGATGATGGGGCGGCGCCAGTGCTGCTAACCGATGACGATCTCCCTGAGCTGCCGTCGGTCGCCGGAGAATACGCCGAAGCGTTCCTGGCGCAGACCATGGTGGACCTGAACGAATTCGAGGCGGTCCGGGCAGCGCGAGACATCCGCCACATGGAACGGCTGCTGCATCGTATCGCGGGGACGCTCGGGGTCGTGGGGCGCTCAGGACTGTCCGAACTCTGCGCTGACCTGCACGGCTACGTGGCTGAAGCCAAACGCTGGGACGACGAGATCGAACTGCAGTCCGCCTTCATCGTTCAAGGCCTGATGAGCGTATGCGAGCGCGGGCGTGGTGAGAAAGGGGTCGCCTGCGGTTCCCGTCCGCTGGCTTTCTGACTTCTATGATTGTGAATACACCTGGGCGCGGTCAGCATTGAGGGGAAGGCTGGATGCCTGCTTAAGGCACCACTCACTCGTCTTGGGTACTGCCCCCTTGCGAGGCCCTTGGTTCGCCCGCCTGTACGGGGGGTATTTTTCTCTGTGCCCCGGCCGGGCGCATTGGCTGGCGCTGATTGCCGCCGCACCGAGGCGCGAATCCCCGCCACCGGGGAAAGATGGCGCCATGCCCCGGCCTGGCACCTCCTCAGGAGAGTTCATGAGCAATCGTAGAAGTCTTGCTCTTGCCGTGTGCACGGCGGCACCGCGGAGGTAGACCGGGCTGGCGGCAGCCGGTCTACCGCGCCGAGCAACATGCCAGAGGCGTCCTAAAGAACGGCGCAGGCTTCTGCGCTGGCGGTAACGGCAACATCTACCCGCGCATCATTGCGTAGGACCACGCAGAGGAAGTTGCCGATGGCGTTGCCCGCATGAGGCGTTTCCCGCCAAAGGCGTGGCAGGGGTGCCGTCGAGGCAAGCAGTTCGCCCTGTTCGGATGCGGCATGGAATTCCGTGCCGGCTATGGCATCGCTCCAGGTTATCGCGATGGGCCCCTCCGGCTTGGTGCCAAGGAAGCAGAAGGAGGGTGCCGACAGCGAGCGCCGCGACGCGGGTCCGGTCTCGCAAGGGCCGGCGCGTAGTGCCAGCACGTCATGATCGGTCTGGTTGACAGTGACGATCTTGGTCCACGGCCAGGGCTCCTGGAACGGATGCCAGGTCTCAGAGGTAGGGATCGCGCATCCTGAGATGGCGCTTGCCGTGGCAATGGCAATAACACATGTGGAAATCGCGGAAACAGCATTCATTGGATAGTCAGTTCAGGTGAACCTGATCTTCACCTGGGAGGGCATACGACGGCGGACAGAGTAAGCCTGCCTCGCCATGGTGGCCATCAAAGGAATTCGAAATGCCGGGCGGCCCTTGGCGCGCATCGATTCGACGCACCCTCACTTTCTAATTTCTTTGATAGCCCCGCCCGCGCCACCGGCATAAGGTGTGCACATCCACGGAGATGCGACCGGCCGCGCCGGTTTGCGTCGACGGTATCTGATCCACTTCGAAGGAAACTACAGGAATGATCAAGCACTGCCTTTCGGCTGTCTCGATAGCGGGCGCCAGCGCGCGCGGTCGTGGGGTGCCCAACCTTGTCATGGCCCTGCTGATTGCCGGCGCCGCGCAATCGTACGCGCAGAACCTGCCCGCTCACGCGCAGCGAGACACCGCCGCGCGGCCGGAAGCCTGCTCCGGTACTGGCGCCGGCCTGCAATCCGCGGCCTGCCGTGCCGCCAGCAATGCCGGCCAGAGCAAGTACAACCTCCTGTACGCGGACGATGTGCCGGCCGGCAACAGCGAAAGGTCAACCGGGCCGGTTCCAGCCAGCCCGTGTCGGAACTGCCCGGCGGATGCACAATCCGGCCGGCAAGCGGGGCGCATGCCGGATAGCGCCGCCAGGAACAGCCGCAGCGAATCAGCGGGTACTGCGCCGGCCAGCACACTGTAGTTCTCAATCCAACCGAGTACCTGGCAAGTCAAACACCGGGCCCTGGTGCCCGATCTCTCTATTTCCCCGATGAAACTGCGTCAATATCTGCTGGCGGGCGTTGGCCTGCTGGCAATGCATGAACCAGCGTTCGCCTCCTTCCTCAGCGGAAAGGCCCTCGAGAGCGCCGCCAATGCCATCTCCTGGGTGGTGATGATATTCGTGCCGCTCGCAGCCATCTACCTGTTCTGGATGCTGCATATCTGGCCGGATAAGGTCGCCCACCGGAAACAGCATCCGCAAAGGGAAGCCATCCATGCGCTATGCCTGCTTTCGCTCTTCTTCGGCGGACTGCTGTGGCCGATGGCCTGGCTCTGGGCACACACCAAGCCGGTGTTCTACCGGGCGGCCTATGGCACCGACAAACTGCCGGAAGACGAAGCGGCGCGAGGCGCGGCACATGCCCCCATCGGCCGGCCCGGGAACGTCGCGTCCCTGCGGGCGCCGGCACGCGGCGCTACGTCCGGCGCAGGGGAGCAGAGCTGAATGGATGCGCTGCTGCTTGCTATCTACGCGCTGGCCGTCTGGCTGATCTTTTTCAAGTTCAAATGGCTGCCATGGAACACGACGTCCATGGTCATCGTGGTCACGATTCCGGTGGTTGCCCTGACGCTGCTGGTCCTGACGCTGAACGTGGTGGCACCTTCGTCCCATGATGTCAGGGTGGTCGGCAAGGTGCTCCAGGTGGTGCCGCAGGCAAGGGGGCGCATTGTCGAACTTCCGGCCGAGGGTAACCGGCACTACAAGAAAGGCGATGTCCTGTTGCGCATCGACCCGACGCCCTATCAGGCCTCGGTCAGGCAACTTGAGGGCAGGTTGATGGCGGACGATGCCGCGCTTGCCGAAGCGCAGGCCGTTGCTCGCCAACTCAGCGAGTCCGTGCGCGGAGCGGCCGGCAAGGTTGCCACGGTACAAGCCAAGCTGTCGCTCGCCCGACAGCGGCTCAGGGAACATGAGGCCCTGCTTGCGGCAGGTGCCGGATCGAAGTTTGACCGGGAAGATGCCCTGGCGCGGCGGCACGAACTGGAAGGCGAACTGGTCAGCGCTCAAGCCGTCGAGGACGAGGCCAGGCAGAAGCTGTCTGCCAAAAGCCAGGGGGAATTCGCCGCCATCGCCACGGCGCGCGCCAAGCGCGCGGAAACCGAAGTCATGCTCGAGAACGCCCGATGGGAACTTGGCCAAACCGAGTACCGGGCGCCCGCCGACGGCAAGGTCGTGAACCTGCAGGTGCGCGTGGGCACGATGCTGGTCCCGTTTCCGTTCTCGCCGGCATTCAGCTTCGTTGAGGACGAGCAGGAGGTGGTCGCCTTCTACAAGCAGAACGAGCTATACAACGTCAAGACGGGGGATGCCGCCGAGATCTACCTGCCGACGCACCCGGGTAAAATCATCAAGGCAAGGGTGGATTCGATCGTCTGGGCGCAATCACAAGGCCAGTTCGCGCAGGGTGGAATGATTCCGAACACTGGTGCCACGGAAGCCGTACCGAACCGGTTCGCCGTCAAGCTGGACCTGCGCGACGAATCGAAGGGCCAGATGCTTCCGGTCGGGGCGGTCGGCGCGGGTGCCATCTACACCTCGCACATGAAGATGTTCCATATCGTTCGGATGGTCTTCCTGCGCGTCAGTTCCAAGCTGAACTATCTGGTATTCAAGCTCCATTAAAGGCAAGCCTGTGTCGTCATCTCTCAACAAGACCCTTCCGGTACTGCTGGCGCTGCCGCTCGCCATGCTCTTTGGCTGCGCCCTGCAGGCGCCGCCGGATAGCGCCAGCCTTCGAGGCCAGGCGGTCCCCGCGCTTGAATGGCAGCGCACCTGGGCAAACGAGGCCGCAGCAGGCGAGCCCGCGGACGACTGGCTTGCAAGCTTCGACGATGCTGAGCTGCAGCGGCTGGCCCGGGAAGCGATTGCGCACAACGGCGATCTCAGGCTGGCAGCAGTGCGCGTCGAGCAGGCGCAGGCACTCGTTACCATGCAAAGCAGCGGCCTGTTACCGAGCGCGGGCGTGAAGGGCAGGGCTGGCCATTCGGAAACCCAGTTCCTCTCGATTGGTGCGAGCTGGGAGATCGATCTCTGGGGCCGCATCCGTGCACAATCGCGTGCCGCAAAATCCCAGTATGCCGCTACCGCGGACGAATATCTCTGGGCGCAGCGCGTCGTCGCAGCCGCTACTGCCAAAGCATGGTTCACGCTGATCCGGTCAGCAAAGCTGGAGGACCGGCAGCGACAGGCCGTGGCGGTACAGGAGCAACTGGTGCAGATCAGCGAGCGGCGGGTTGCCATTGGGGCGGCACCGGATACTGAACCGGTGGAAGCGAAAAATGCGCTGCGCACGCAGGTGGATTCGCTGCGGAAGGCCGAACTGGCCAGGAGCCAGGCCGCGCAAGCCCTGGAGCTGCTGCTGGGCCGCTACCCTGCCGGGGAAGTCGGGAATAGTGTGGCGAAGCTGGAGTTGCCCGCCATGCCCATAGCCCCGCAGGCAGGCCTGCCTGCAGACCTGCTTGATCGCCGCCCGGACTTGACTGCCGCGGCGCACCGCGTCGCCGCGGCCTTCGACCTGAGGCAGTCCGCCGAGGCAGCGCGGCTGCCAAGCATTTCAATCAGCGCGGCCATTACCGGCATCCGTAGCGACGTGCTGCTGCTCAACCAGTCCGGCACTCCGATCAAGGGACTGAATGGCGCGATCTTCGCGCCGCTGTTCACGGGAGGAGAGCTCAAGGCGAGGGCGGACTACTACAGCGCCGAGCAGAAGGCCGCCATGATCGCCTATGGCAACAGTGCCCTGCAGGCACTGGGCGAGGTCGATGCGGGGTTGCGTGCCGAATCGAATCTTGCAGATCGCACCAGGCAAATGCAGGATCGGGTGAACGAGAGCCAGCTATTGGTACAGCGCGAGGAGGCGCGCGTTAGCATTGGTGCTTCCGATCCGCGCGGCGTCCTGAAGGCTCGGCAGGCAATGCTGGCTGCCGAGATGGATCTGATCCACCTGAGGGGCGATCATCTCAACCAGCGCATTGCGCTATTGTTGGCGCTAGGGGGTGACTGGAGCAGGAAAACCATGGAAAGCGCTTGAATGGGTCAAAATGCCAGTCAGAGCATGAAGCTGACTGGCATGGTGTGCTGGATGGAAGAGATTCACTTCTTGCTTTGAGAATGCGCGTCAAAGCGCGCGACTTCTTCGAGCAGCATCGGCATCCCCATCGCCAACGCCATCGTGTTCCACGGGAGTACGTTCTTGAACAACGACTCGGCGGTAACGGTGCAGCCATCCGGTGCACGCTGGATGAAGTCGAACAGGTTGTACGGATGCGGACCATGGTGGCCGCCACCGATGCCGATGCAGGTCAGGTTCAGCGGGCCCTTGTAGACCCCCTTGCGCACCATGCGGTCCAGCGTTTCGAGCGCATGCAGGAATAAACGTGCGCACGCTGCAACGCCAGCTCGAAAGCGCCGGAGAGGTCTTCTCCGACATGGTCAATGGCGTAAGGCGCGATCTCGTCATCCACTACATGGAGAACGGAAGCCTCTCGCTGGGACGCATTGCCGAGTCGCTCGGATACTCCGCTTATGGCTCGTTTTTCCGTTGGTTCACTGCGCAGTTCGGGATGACGCCGACGCGGTGGCGCGACACTAAACCAGCAGACAGGGGAAGGTGCGGCAAATAGCCGTTGTTGGAGACCGCAAAATCGGGGGCAACGACGAAGTCTGCCGCGGAAACGCTGATGAGCCAGCTACAATGCGCGCATGGATTCCGATCCTCGGTGCGAGGATCCGATCTCCGAAAAAGCTATTGGGACTTCGTTGTGGGCAGGGGGCGGTGAATGAGTGGCTCCGAGTGTGGGGCACAGCTGCGGCAAAGGGACGCCCGGGTTTCCTCCGCCAGAGCCACCGTGCCTACATCACGCGCCCGAACCACCACAACGACAGCAGCCCCGCACACGTGGCCAGCAACGCCCCCAGCGCGGCGAAGAACGCAGTAATTTCCACCTGTTCGCGCTTGCCAAATGCCAGCCGCATATTGAGCGCCCGGTACACCTTTTTCAGTTGCGCGGCATTCTCAAGCGGGAAGTACTCTGCCCCTGTTGCATTGGCGACTTCCTTCAATACCTTCTCATCCAGCCTGACGCGCGCCGACCAGCCATCGACCGAGAGCACCACGCCGTCGGTCGTGCCAACCCCGACGGTATAAACGCGCACGCCGTGCGCGGCGGCAAGCTGCGCCGCCTGCGTCGCGGCCGGGCCGGTGTTGCTTTCACCGTCGGAAAACAGGACGATCGCCCCGGAGGGATAAGAGCCGGGCGTCACGGCTTCGCCGCTGCGGGATGCGTCCGGCTTTTGCAGCGGCGTGGTGTCGCCGTTCATGAGGCGCTCGGCGTCACCAGCCGTCTGCGGCAGCAGCGTCGTCAGCGCGATGAGCAGGCCATTGCCCAGCGCCGTGCCGCCTTGCGGCTTGAGGCGGTCGATCGCCGTGGCCGCGGCATCCTTGCTGCGGCTGGGGGCCTGTGCCACGGCGGCGGTGCCGGCCATCGCGACTACTCCCGCGCTGACGCCCGCGGGCAGTGTGTCGAGCAGAACCTTGGCCGCTTGCTGGGCGGCGCGGATGCGGCTGGGCTGGATATCCTGCGCGCGCATGCTGCCGGACAGATCGATGACCACGACCACGGTCTCGATGTGCGAGGGCAGCAGCATCACTGCCTGGGGTCGGGCGATGGCGAGGGTCAGCGCGGCCAGGGCCAGCAGGAGCATCATGGGCGGCACGTGGCGGCGCAAGGTCGCGCCGCCCCTGATGGCAACGCCGACGGATTTCAGGGTGGGAGAGTGCACCGTGGCGTGGCGCCGGCGCCTGTCGAGCCATAGGTAGCCAGCGGACAGCACGAGGACGAGCGCGAGCAACCACAGCATGCCTGGCCACAGGAAGCTGAAGACGGGTAGCCGGCTTATGGCATCGGTCATGCTGCCTCCTTGGGCCCGTTCTCCTGCTTTGCTGGCGCAGCGGCCCCTCGACGATGGCGGCGCCGGCGGGTGAAGTGCAGCAGGGCCAGGTCCAGGCGGGCGTAGGTCGACAGCGTCAGGCACGCCACGCCGGCCTTGGTGAAGGCCAGGCGCAACTCGTCCTCGCGCGCCTGGGCGGCGGCGGCGAAGCGTTTGCGGAAGGCCGGGTCGTGCGTGTCGACGAACATCTGCTCCGCGGTTTCCGCATCCTGCAGCACGACCAGGCCCAGGTCGGGCAAGGCCATCTCCAGCGGGTCGACCAGCCGCACGGCGACGACCTCATGGCGCCGGGCCAGCATTTGGAGCGATGCCTGCCAGCCCGGGGCGCTGATGAAGTCGGAGACCACGAACAGCACCGATCGATGTTTCGCGACCGCCCGTGCGCGCTCCAGCAGGTCGCGCAAGCGGGTGTCGCCCGGCGACGCGGCCGGTGTGGCATGCATGCGGTCGAGCAGGTGCAGCAGGTGCCGGCGCCCCGAGCGCGCCGGCACCACCGACGCGCCCGCGTCTGTGGCCCCGCCGTAGAGCAGGGCGCCGACCCGGTTGCCATAGCGCGTCAGCAGCAGCGCCATGACGGTGGTGAAGTCGCTCAGCAGGTCGCGCTTGCTCACGCTGCCGGAGCCGAAACCGACCGATCCGCTCAGGTCCAGCAGGAACCAGACGGAGACCTCCCGGTCTTCCTGGTACTCACGCACGTGCGGTGTCTGCAGCCGCGCCGTCACGTTCCAGTCGATGTGCCGCACGTCGTCGCCGGGGCGGTATTCGCGCAGGTCGGCAAGATCCAGCCCAAAGCCGCGGAACAGCGTGCGGTAGTCGCCCTGCAGCAGGCCATCGAGGCGGCGCACCACGGTCCATTCCAGGCGGCGCAGCAAGGCCTCGGTCTGCCTTGGGTCGACGCTGGCCAGCGCCGTGCCGGCGGGTGTGCTGCGGGGTGCGGCTTCCGGGCCGCTCCGGCGCCTATTGCGCAGGCGCCCGAACATGGGATTCCAATGGGCGCTCCGGGACCGGCAGCGCCTGCAGGATGCGGGTGACGAGCTGGTCGGCAGTCACGCCGTCGGACATGGCCTCGTACGAGAGCACCAGGCGGTGGCGCAAGACATCCGGCACGAGGTCGACCACGTCTTCGGGCAGCGCATAGTGGCGGCGGCGCAGGAACGCCAGGGCGCGCGCGCCTTCTATCAGGCCGATGGTGGCGCGGGGGCTGGCACCGAACGCTATGTATCGATCCAGGTCCTCCAGCCCGTAGCCTCCCGGCTTGCGGGTGGCCGCCACCACGCGCACTGCATACTGGAGCAGGCTCGGATCCACATAGATCCTGCCGCATTCGTCCTGCAGGCTTGCCAGGCGCTCCGGCGTCGCGATGGGGCTCACGCTGATGCTGGGGCCGGTGACACGGTTGACGATGACGGCCTCCTCCTCCTCGCTGGGATAGCCCACCAGGACCTTCATCAGGAAACGGTCGACCTGCGCCTCAGGCAAGGGGTAGGTGCCTTCCGTTTCTATCGGGTTCTGCGTGGCCATGACGAGGAAGGGCGTGGGCACCAGATGGGACTCGCCGGCGATGGTGACCTGCTTCTCCTCCATCACTTCCAGCAAGGCGCTCTGCACCTTGGCCGGCGCGCGGTTGATCTCGTCGGCCAGCAGCAGGTTGGCGAAGACCGGACCCCGCACGGTGGAGAACTCGCCCGTGCCCTGGTTATACATGCGCGTGCCTATCAGGTCGGCTGGCAGCAGGTCAGGCGTGAACTGGATGCGCTTGAAGGAGCCGCTCATGGTCCTGGCCAGCGTCTTGACGGTCAGCGTCTTGGCCAGGCCCGGCACGCCTTCCACCAGCAGGTGGCCACCCGCAAGGATCGCCACCAGCACCCGTTCGAGGAAGTGGTCCTGCCCTACCACCACGCGCTTCACCTCATACAGCAGGCGTTCCATCAACTCGGCGCTGTCCACTGCGCCCCTGGTTTGGTCGTTCATAGGCCCCCGCGATTAGAAAGGAGAGGATCCGATGGAAGCGCCGGCGCTTTCGATGGTGACAGCAAAGCCGATGCCGAGGAAAGTGCCGCTCTGGTTGGGGTTGAGGATGGCGGTGACGATCCCTACCACCTCGCCATCCAGATTCACCAGCGGTCCGCCGGAGTTGCCCGGATTGGCGGCGGCGTCGAACTGGATGAGCTTGTCCAGGTCCCGCTTGCCGTCCGGCAAGACGAACCTGCGGTCGAGCCCCGACACCACGCCGGCAGACACCGACGGGCCGATGCCGAACGGAAAGCCGACCGCGACGACTTCAGTGCCGGGCGCGAGGTTCCGGCTGGAACCGAGCGTCGCCGGCGGCAGGTCGTCGGGGATGGAACTGGGCCGGATCACGGCTAGGTCTTTCTCCGGGAACGCCTGCACCACCGAGGCCTCGGCCGTGTGGCCGTCGTGGAACCTGACCTCCAGGCGCAGGGCGTCGGCGACGACGTGGTAACTGGTGAGAATGATGCCGCTTTCGGTCACGACCACCCCCGAACCGATGTGGCGGGCTGTGCGCTTGCCGCCGGACTCGCCTTTGCCGCCAGGTGGGTCGCCTTTGGCGAGTTCATCGCCCGAGGGCGGCGGGGATAGCGGGGGCGATTCGGGAGGTGCTTTGCGGCGTGTGGCAGGGGAATCACGCTTGGCGTGGGGGGCGGATGCCGCTTTCTTCGGCTTGTCCGCAGCCTTTTCGGCTAGCGCATAGCTGCGAACTTCCACCACCGACTCGCGAACCGCCTCTGCCGCCCTGGCTGTGCGCGAAGGCAGACGCTTGGTTTCCAGCGTGTGCAGCACGGCGGAGTCGATGTCGGCTTGCTTGAGGACGCGCGGCGTCGGCTGCAACAGCCAGGCAGAGCCCACGACTGCCGCGAGCACCAGCGCCACCGCTGCCGAGACCCATCCGTAGATCGTTACCCGTCTCATTCCGCCCCCGAGGTCCCGTCCCGCCGTGAAAAATACAGTACCATCGTCTTACCCACGCGCCAAGGAGCAGGTGCATGCAGTTTCTCTGGCCGCAAATGCTCTGGCTGTTGCTCGCGCTGCCCCTGCTGGCAGCCGCTTACCTGTACCTGATTGCGCGGCGCAAGAAAATCGCGCTGTTATACGCCAGCCTTGCGCTGCCGCGCGCCGCCCTGGGCCCTCGCCAACGGCTGCGGCGTCACATTCCGCCGCTGCTCTTCCTGCTCGCGCTGGGCGCGGCCCTGCTGGCTTGCGCCCGTCCTACTGCGACGATCACGCTGCCGTCCGACACCATCACCCTGGTGCTGGCCATGGACACCTCCCGCAGCATGGCGGCGACCGACGTTGCACCCACCCGCATCGGCGCATCCAAGCAGGCTGCCCGGGATCTCATCGTCGGGCTGCCGGCCAGCGTGCGCCTGGGCATGGTCTCTTTTGCCGCCACCGCGACCGTGGTGCTGCCCCCCACCGACAACCGGCAGGACATGCTCGACGCAATCGATCGCTTCCAGCTCCAGCTCGGCACGGCGACCGGCAGCGGGCTGATCCAGGCGCTGGCAGTGTTGTTCCCCGACGATGGCATCGACCTGGAAGCCATCCTTTTCAGCGGCGAGTCGCTCGCACCCGGGCCCGGCGGCAGATCGCTGACAGAGGCCGCCGCGGCGGATGCCGTCCGCAAGCGCGAACAGGAACGGCCGGCGGCGCAGCCCGGCTCGTATCGGCACGGTGCGGTGATCCTGCTCAGCGATGGCCGCCGCACCACCGGCCCGGACCCGCTGGACGCCGCGCGCATGGCCGCCCAGCGCGGCGTGCGCGTCTATACGGTGGGCTTCGGTACGCCGCAGGGCGGAGCCGCGGCAGAGTCGGGCCTGTCTTACTACATGCAGCTCGATGAACCCGCCTTGCGGGCGGTAGCGGCGATAACGAACGGCGAGTACTTCCAGGCAGGCTCGGCTGCGGACCTGAGCCAGGTGTATCGCCAGCTCAGCGCCCGCTTCGCGCTCGAGCGCAAGGAAACCGAGATCAGTGCATTGTTCTCGGCAGCAGCGGTCCTGCTGCTGGGGGTGGCGTGCGGGCTCTCGATGCTGTGGTTCCGGCGGTGACCTGAAGCACGGTAATCCCCCCGATCGGCGGCGAAGCGAACCAGCGCCAGGAAATGGCAAAGTGGCTGCACCGTTCCCAGTGCGAATCGTCCGACTTCTAGCGGCCTTCTTCGACAAGTCCATGCACTTCAACGGTGGCAGAATGGCTTGTGTCCGCTTTCCCGTCACAGCTTTGACGGAGAGGCGCGCCACGCGAGGCTGACGACATTGTGCTGACCCTTACAGATGTCTCCAAGACATACAACGGCGCCCGACCGCGCACGGTTCTCCACGGAGTCAGTCTTGCGCTGGACGCCGGCGAATTTGTCGCCGTCATGGGCGAATCGGGCGTGGGCAAGTCAACGCTGCTCCACCTGATCGCCGGTCTGGATCGGCCCGACAGTGGCCGCATCCAGTTCGACGGACAGGATCTGGGCAAGCTGGACGACGATGCCGCAACCTTGCTCAGGCGTCGCAAGCTGGGGTTCGTGTTCCAGGCCTTCCACGTGCTGCCGAATTTGAGCGCGGCGCAGAACGTGGCGCTGCCGCTGCTGTTGAACGGCCTCGAGCGAAAAGGGGCGTCGGCGCGCGTTGCCGAGATGCTCGCCGCGGTTGGGCTTGAGGGGCGCGAGGACAGTCTGCCGCGCGAGCTTTCCGGCGGGGAGTTGCAGCGGGTGGCGATTGCGCGTGCCCTGGTACACCGTCCAATGCTGCTGCTGGCGGATGAGCCGACTGGCAACCTTGATCACGAGACGGCCGCGCGGGTGCTGAGCCTGCTGCGCGAACTGGTCAACGCAAACGGCACGGCCGCGATTATCGTCACGCATTCGGCAGTGGCTGCGGCGACGGCGGATCGCGTCTTGCAATTGACGCCAGGCGGATTGACGCCGCTGGGGCCACAGCCGCCGATGAGCGCGGCCGCCTAAGCCATGCGAACGCCGCGCTCACTCGGCCTTGCGCTACTCCCGGGCGAATTGCGCGCCCATCCCGGACGCGCCATCATCGGCATCCTTGCCGTGGCCATCGGTGTGGCAATGGGCTATGGCGTGCATCTGGTCAACCACGCTGCACTGGCGGAGTTTTCCCAGGCGGTGCGCTCCCTGATGGGGAATGCCGATCTGGAGATCCGCGGGCCGCGCATGGGCTTCGACGAATCGCTCTATCCGCGCATCGCGGGCCTGCCGGAGGTGGCGGCGGCCAGCCCCGTGGTGGAAGTCAATGCGCTGGTGCCGGGGCGCACCGGTGCGCTGACGCTGTTTGGCATCGATGTGTTCCGGGCGGCGCCTGTGACACCCAATCTGATCGGGCGGCCCGCCGAGGAGCGCGCGGGCAAGCTCGACGTTCTCGATCCCGACGCCGTGTTCCTTTCGCCGGCGGCGCTGAGCTGGCTCGATCTCAAGCCCGGGGACCCGCTCACCGTACAAGTCGGGCTGACCGCGCTTACGCTGCGTATTGCCGGCACGCTGCCGGCGGCGGGCGAGGGCCTGCGCCTGGGCGTGATGGATATCGGAGCAGCGCAGTGGCGCCTCGACCGGCTTGGCCTGCTGCAGCGGATCGACGTCAAGCTCAGGCCGGGAGTGGACACCGGCAACTTTGCGCAAGCGCTGGCCGCGCTGCTGCCGCCAGGGGTGGTGGCGGGTTCGCCGCAGGACAACGCGCGCCGGACTTCCAACCTGTCGCGCGCCTATCGGGTGAACCTGAACGTGCTTGCGCTGGTGGCGCTGTTCACAGGCGCCTTCCTGGTGTTCACGATGCAGGCTGTATCGGTGCTGCGGCGGCGCTCGCAGCTTGCACTGTTGCGCGCCCTCGGGGTGACACGCGGTGGTCTGCTGCGACTGCTGCTGGCGGAAGGCGCGGCGCAAGGCACGCTCGGCGCGATGCTCGGACTGGCGCTTGGCTTCGTCCTCGCCGCCGCGGTGCTCGGGTACGCGGGCGGCGATCTGGGCGGTGGCTACTTTGACGGTGTAAAGCCCAGGGTCCGCTTCGACGCGCCGGCAGCGCTGATCTTCTTCGCGCTCGGCCTGTCGGCGGCGGTGCTCGGCAGTCTCGCACCGGCATGGGAGGCCGCCCGCGCGCGGCCGGCGCAGGCGCTCAAGGTGGGCGATGAGGAGACGCCGCTCAAGCGGCTACGCTCGCCGTGGACCGGGCTTGCTGCGATGGCAGCCGGGCTCGGGCTGACGCCACTGCGGCCGGTGGCGGATCTGCCGGTCTTCGGTTATGCAGCGATCGCGCTTCTGTTGGTGGGCGCCATCCTGCTGATGCCACGGCTGGCGCATCTTGTGTTCGGCTTGCTGCCCTCTTTGCGACAGGCTGTGCCGCAGCTTGCCCTGACCCAGCTCGCCGGCGCACCGGGCCGCGCCGCCATCGCCCTGGCCGGCATTGTCGCCAGCTTTAGCCTGATGGCCGCGATGGCGATCATGGTGTCAAGCTTCCGCATCTCGGTGGACGATTGGCTGCACAATGTCCTGCCGGCCGATCTCTATCTGCGTGCTTCGTCAAGCGGCGATAGCGCGTATTTCTCGCTTGACGACCAGGCGGCCATCGCCAGCCTCCGTGGCGTTGCGCGTGCCGAGTTTCTACGTTCGAACCAGATCCTGCTTGATCCCGAGCGTCCCCCCGTCACGGTCATTGCCCGGCCGATCGACCCGCGCAATCCGGGCGCGCGGCTGCCGCTGACGGCTGCGCCCGTCGCGGCGCAGCCGGGTGATCCGCCGGCGGTATGGGTCAGCGAGGCGATGGTCGACCTCTATGGCTTCCGCCCGGGGCAACGTATTACGCTGCCGCTGCAGGGCCGGCCCGTCGCCTTCCTGGTGGGCGGCGTGTGGCGCGATTACGCACGCCAGCACGGTACGGTGGTGATCAGCCAGGACGATTATCGGCGGCTCACGGACGAGCTGCGTGTCACTGACGTCGCCCTGTGGCTGGAGCAGGGCACGGGCCCGGCGCAGGTCAAGGAGAGTCTGCGCCAGCGCGTCGCCGGCGGTGAACACATTACATTCTCCGAGCCTGGCGAGATTCGCGCCATCACCCTGAAAATCTTCGACCGCAGCTTCGCAGTGACCTACCTGCTGGAGGGCATAGCGGTCGTGATCGGGCTATTCGGCATCGGCGCCAGTTTCAGCGCGCAGGCCCTGGCGCGCGCGCGCGAATTCGGCATGCTGCGGCATCTCGGCTTCATGCGTTGGCAGATCGGCGCGATGCTGGCACTGGAGGGCGCGTTACTCGCTCTGCTTGGCGTGGTAGCCGGTCTTGCGCTGGGATGGGTCATCGCGGTCATCCTGGTTCACGTTGTCAATCCGCAGTCGTTCCACTGGACCATGAGCTTGCATGTGCCTTGGGTATTCCTGGCCCAGGTGGCAAGCGCGGTGGTGGCGGCGGCCTCGCTGGCTGCGCTGGCGAGCGGGCGGCAGGCGATGTCGCGTAGCGCCGTGCGCGCGGTTCTGGAGGATTGGTGAAGAGGCGCTCATTCCTGCTGTTGTTGCCGGGTTCCGGCGTGGCGGCCGCGGCGCTGGGCGCAGCGCCCGCTTATCCGCCAGTCGCCGCAGGCCGAACCCTGGCCTTCCCGCGCGACCACGGCGCGCACCCCGACTATCGCACCGAATGGTGGTATGCCACCGGCTGGCTGCAGACGCAGGCAGGAGCGCCGCTCGGCTTCCAGGTTACGTTCTTCCGCTCGCGCCCGCAGTTTGACCAGGCCAATCCAAGCCGCTTCGCGCCGCAGCAACTGCTGTTCGCCAATGTCGCACTGAGCGATCCCGTGGCCGGCAAGCTCCAGCACGACCAGCGTGCGGCGCGCAGCGGCTTCGGCCTGGCGCTTGCCGATACTGCCGATACCGATGTGTACATCGGCAACTGGTCGCTGCGCCGAGAGACCACGGGGCGCTACCGAGCCAGATTTCCCGCGCGGGATTTCACCCTCGATCTGACAATGGAGCCAACCCAACGGTTGCTGCTGCAGGGCGAACGGGGATACAGCCGCAAGGGCCCGCTGGCGGCCCAGGCGAGCTATTACTACAGCCAGCCGGGGCTCAAGGTGAGCGGCACCCTGGAGCGGCGCAGCCTGCAGGAAACCGTGCACGGCAGCGCCTGGCTGGATCACGAATGGTCGTCGACCTTGCTGGCCGACGAGGCCGTCGGCTGGGACTGGCTCGGCCTCAACCTCGATGACGGCGGCGCGTTGATGGCCTTCCAGATCCGGGACAAGGCGGGGCGCAAGTTCTGGGGAGGCGGCACGCTGCGCGGCAGCGACGGTCGCGTCCAGGTACTGGCTCCCGAAGAGGTCAATTTCATGCCGGCACGCCGTTGGCGCTCGCCTCATACCGGCACGAGCTATCCGGTTGCCATGCGGTTGAGGGCAGGCGATCTTGCGCTCGAACTGGTACCGCTGATGGATGATCAGGAACTCGATAGCCGCGCGAGCACCGGCGCGGTCTATTGGGAGGGCGCGGTGACGGCGTTGCGGGGAGGCAAGGCGGTCGGACGGGGCTACCTCGAACTGACCGGGTATTTCCAGCGCCTCAATCTTTGACTTGAGGCCCGGCCCGGGTAATTGGGAGCGGCCGGTCGGAGTGCCCGCCCGCCGCTTCGCTCGGCGATCCACACGATTTCCCTCAACCGCAAGATTCTCGCCACACCCCCTCTTTGGTGGGACCTTCTCCAGAGGAAAGCCGATTGCCCTGCTATTTCCGTCACGCTATGATGATTTTCAAATAGCGCGCCGCGTGCTCCCTACTCGTTGGTGATTGCGGGCAGCGTAAAGAAAAGTGCCGCCGGGCAATGGAGGGGTCAATTGGTAAAGGACGACTACAAGCACTGGAGACGCCGGTGGCTGCGGTGGCACTCGCGGTCTCTGCTGGCAAGCGCACTCGTATTGCAGCGAAGTGAGTGTGATGCCTACCTTAACCAGATGCTGAGGGCATACCTTGCCTACGGCGACTTCACCGAAAACGAAGTTGATTTCATTTTTCGGCGAGTCTCCCACGGCGTACGGAAGCTCGGGTCAAACCTGGATGCATCAGTCTTTGCCCGGCGTGCCCAGGAGCGAATCCGAGCCCATGGGCTTAGACTGATGACGGACGCATCCGAGGTCTTCGGCTAGGACCTAGCGGGAAAGGGAGTGACTGCTCGTCGATGTTGGCCGGATGGGACGCGCCAACGCGAGTATAGTCATGAATTGCGCTCGCGCGGGCTTGCGTGTTGGAGAGTTCCCGCACGAGCGCTAGCGCAGTGCGCACCGCACGCTGCCTACAGGAGCTCCCCATCGCATTGTGCCGCATTGCGCTCCAGCATGACTTCGCAGGCCCGCTTCTCCGTCCGTTTGTTTGGCGAGTTCCAGCTCGACGGCGCTGGCGCGCCCCTGTTTAACGCAAACTCCCCCCGCTTGCAGGCGCTGCTCGCCTGCCTTGTCCTGCATCGCGACGCACCGCAGACGCGGCAGCAGCTCGCCGTACTGTTCTGGCCTGATTCCTCGCAGGCGCAGGCGCGCAATGCCCTGCGCCAACTGCTGTTTCAGCTGCGCAAGACCTGGCCGGAGGCAGATCAGTTTGTCCATGCCGATGCGCAAACGGTGCGATGGCTGCCCGATTCGCCGCTTGACCTCGATGTAGCGCAGTTCCAGTCCGCGCTTGCGGCTGCGGCCAGGGCCTCGAGGCACGGCGACGCAGGCGCTGAAGAAGCGCTGCTGACGCATGCCGCCGATCTCTATCGCGGTGACCTGCTGGCCAACTGCTATGACGAGTGGATCCACCCTGAGCGCGAAAGGTTGCGCGAACAGTGCATCACGGCGCTCGCGCGCCTCGGTCAACTGAGTGAAGACCGGCGCGACTATGCAAAGGCGTTGAAGTACACACTGCAGTTGCAGCGGCTCGACCCGTGCCGCGAACCCACCTGCCTGGCGCTGATGCGCCTGCACGCGCTGAACCACGATCACGCATCGGCCATGCGCGCCTATCGTAGCTGTGTGGAAACGCTCGCGCGCGAATTGGGCGTCCTGCCCGGCGACCCCATGCGCGAGGCCTATGCGCGGTTGGCTGCGCAGGCTGCGTCAATGCAGCGCCAACGCCCTCGGGATGCGATGCTGCCAATGATTGGCCGGCATGGCGAATGGCGCCGGCTGCTTGAAGTCTGGCAGCGTACCCAGCTGGGCGACAAGCAGTTTGTCCTGATCCTGGGCGAAGCCGGCATCGGCAAATCGCGCCTGGCGGAGGAACTGCTGGTCCATCTGGCCGAGCAAGGCATCACCGTGGCGCATTCGCGCGCCTATGCGGCCGAGGGACGGCTCGCGTTTGCACCGGTGACTGGCTGGCTGCGCAGCCCTGCCCTGAGTGGTGCGATCGGCAAGCTCGACAAACTGTGGCTGACCGAGGTCACGCGCCTGTTGCCGGAATTCCTCACGCAGCAATCCGGACTGTCGCCGCCGTCGCCTCTTACCGAATACTGGCAACGCCAACGGTTTTTCGAGGCGCTTGCGCGAGCGGTGCTTGCACAAGGCGGGCCGCTGCTACTGCTGCTCGACGACCTGCAATGGTGCGACGGCGAGACGCTCGAATGGCTGCGCTTCCTGATGCGTTTCGACGCGGCGGCAAGGCTTATGGTGGTCGCAACGGCGCGCCCCGAGGAAATCATGCCGCTGCACGCGGCGAACCGGCTGCTGGACGCACTACGCCGCGACGACCAGTTCATCGAGATCTCATTGGGGACACTGGACGCCGCCGAAACGGCAAAGATAGCGGCCCAGATCCTGGACCGGCCGCTGGCCGACACGGAGGCAACCCGGCTGTTCGAAGAGAGCGAGGGTAACCCGCTGTTTGCGGTCGAAATGATGCGGGCCCGCTCCGACACCATGCCGGTCGGGGACGCACAGGGCGGCATGGCGTCGAAGTTGCCGCCCAAGGTTTACACCATCATTTCGAACCGGCTGGCACAGCTTCCTCCGGGCGCCCGCGAAATCGTCGGGGTTGCTGCAATCATTGGACGGGCGTTCACGACCGACATCCTCGCCCAGGCAGGCGACCTCGGCGAGGATGCCCTGGCAGGCGCGCTGGACGAGTTGTGGCAGCGGCGCATCGTGCGCCAGACCGACGGTGGCGGCCTGGCGTTTGACTTCAGCCATGACAAGATCCGCGACGTGGCATACGCCGACGTGAGTCCGCTACAGCGCCGCCGCCTGCATTTGCGCGTGGCGCGAGCGCTCGAGCAGGCGTCAGGCGATGCGCCCGACGCGGCAAGCGCGCAGATCGCCTCGCACTATGAGCGGGCGGGCCTGCCAGCCCAGGCGGCGGCGTTCTATCGGCGCGCGGCCGGCGTTGCGCAGAGTGTGTATGCCTATGACGATGCCATTGCATTGCTGACGCGCGGGCTGGTGCAAGCGGACCGGATTGCCGATCCGCAGGAGCGCGCCAGTCAATCGCTGGCCCTGCAACTCGACCTGGCGCCACCGATTCGCATCGCCCGAGGCTGGGCGGCCCCCGAACTGGAGGCGCCGCTGCGACGCGCGGTGGAACTGAGCCGGCTGGCGGGTGACGCCAGTCAGCAAGCACGCGCCCAGGTCAGCCTTTCATTTTTCCTGGTAGTGAGGGCGGAACTTGCACAGGCACGTAGCCTGAGCGAGGAACTGATTGCGGGATTGGGGCCGCTGGGCTCCGGTACTTACTCGGTGATGGCATGGACCAGCGTCATGGGTAGTCTGGTCCAGCAAGGCGACTGGATGGCTGCCGAGCCCGCGTATCAACGCGCGCACCGCGCTTATGACGAGGCCCAGCACGCCGAGCATGCGTCCCTGATGGGCGGTAACTTCGGCGTGCTGGCCGCCGCGTGGTCGGCGCACGCATTGTGGTTCAGGGGGCTTGCCGATCAGGCCCTTCAGCGTGGACGCGAAGCGCTGGAGGTGGCGAACCGGGTAGCACACCCGTTCTCCCAGGCGCTCGCGCTGTCATATCTCGCGACGCAGCATGCGCTGCGACATGAGCACGGTCTCACGCTGCACTATGCCCGCCAGGCACACGAGATCGCCGAACAGTACCACGTAGGCTACTACCTTGCCTGGGCCGGCATACTGCTCGCCTGGGCGAACGCGAAACAGGCGCCCGGCGCCGACGCCGTGGTGGCGGTGCAGGGGGCGATCGAGGGCTTTCACGCAACGGGCGCACGCCTGCGTCTGCCGCTGTATCTGGCCATGCTCGCTGAATGCCAGGGCGACGTAGGAGAGACCGAGGCTGCGTTGGCGGCTTTGGGCCAGGCGCTCGAATGCGCCGGGCGCACTGGCGAGCACTGGGTGGACGCCGAGCTGTACGGTCTGCGCGGTGAATTGCTGCTACGCAGCAGCGCCAACCTCGCCGAAGCCGAGTCATCGCTGATCAAGGCGATCGAGATCGCCACAGCCCAGCACGCGCTACCGCTTGAGCTGCGTGCCACCCTGTCGTTGACAACGCTGCGAACCTCGCAGGGGCGCGGCAATGCGCATGAGGTGGTCGAGGCGCCGCTTGCGCGATTCACCGAGGGCTTCGATCAGCCCGACATCGTCAAGGCGCGGGCGTTACTCGCGCGTTAGCTTCGGCTCGACCACTGCGCGCCGATCGGGAGGCAGAATCCCTTTGTAACGGTTCACCTAACGCTTTCAAAACGCCGAGGTTGCTAAAACTCCTGCATACCAACCGGACAGGAGGCAACCATGGAAGCTTCATTGAGCGAACCCGTCGCAACCGCACTCAAGGCGCATTTTCGGGGACAACTGATTCAGCCGGGCGACGCGGCTTACGACCAGGCGCGTGCCGTCTACAACGGAATGATCGACAAGCGACCTGCGATCATCGCGCGCTGCGTCGATGTTGCGGACGTCATCGCGGCGGTGAACGCCGCGCGCGACGGCGGGATGCTGCTGGCCGTGCGTGGCGGCGCGCACAATGGCGCCGGGCTCGGCACATGCGATGGTGGACTGGTGATCGACCTGTCGACCATGAAGGGCGTGTTTGTCGATGCCGGACGCAAGACACTGCGGGTTGGCGGTGGCTGCACCTGGGGCGATGTGGATCACGCCGCCAGTGCCTACGGGCTGGCGACGCCGAGTGGCTTCATCTCGACCACCGGCGTGGGCGGACTGACGCTCGGCGGCGGCATCGGCTACCTCAGCCGCGCCTACGGCCTGACGATCGACAATCTGCTCAGCGCCGAGGTCGTTCTGGCCGACGGGCGCATCGTCACAGCAAGCGAGGACGAAAACGCCGACCTGTTCTGGGCGTTGCGCGGCGGCGGTGGCAACTTCGGCGTGGTGACGTCGTTCGAGTTCAAGGCTCATCCCGTAGCCACGGTCTATGGCGGCCCGATGCTGTGGCCGATGGAGCAGGCCCGCGAGCTGATGAAATGGTGGCGCGACTTCATCCTGAGCGCGCCGCAGGACATCAATGGCTGGTTCGGTTTCGTCACGGTGCCGCCCGCAGCGCCCTTCCCGGAGGAAGTTCACCTGCAGAAGATGTGCGCAGTGGTGTGGTGCTACACCGGCCCGCTCGACCAGGCCGAAACGCATTTCCGTCCGATTCGCGAGGCCATGCCGCCGGCGGTGGACTTTGCCGGGCCAATACCCTGGCCTGTCCTGCAGGGCCTGTTCGACGGACTGTATCCGGCGGGCTTGCAGTGGTACTGGAAAGCCGACTTCGTCAGCGACCTGAGCGACAAGGCCATCGATCTGCACATCAAGTACGCGCAGCAGTTGCCGTCGATGCACTCGACCATGCACCTGTATCCGATCAATGGTGCAGCGCATCGCGCCGGCTGCGACGACACGGCCTTCAGCTACCGCGATGCCAACTTTGCCAGCGTGATTGTCGGCGTGGATCCCGACCCGGCCAACAACGATCGCATCGTGCAGTGGGCGAAGGACTACTGGCTGGCCCTGCATCCGCACTCTGCTGGCGGCGGCTACATCAACATGATGATGGACGAGGGCAATGACAACGTGAAGGCGTCCTATCGCGACAACTATGCGCGGCTGGCGGAGATCAAGCGCAAATACGACCCGGCCAACCTGTTCCGCGTGAATCAGAACATCAGGCCCGCCTGACGCACCACGCTTGCGACATGGGGCGCAGGTACCCCTTTCCAGAAGTCCGGCGCGACGCCGCTGCCACGTCGGATGGCAGCCGGTTCACGCCAGGCAACGGCTTGCACGGCAGAGGCGATCCCGTGCGGGCCGTACCGTTCCGTAGCTGATCGCCTGCACGAGGAGTGCCGTCGCGGCAACGCCGCCGACACCCTGTTGGAGATAGCAATGCATAAGACTCTTGCCAAGACCCTGCTTGCCGCTGCCGCACTTGCCGCCGGGCTCAGCCAGACCGCCCACGCCGGTGCCTATACCGATGGGCTGATCGTCGCCGCGCCGGGACACAGCGGCCAGCGCGACGCCTTTACCGATGGCGCGCACAGTCCGTCCACCGAGGCCACCATGCTGCCCGTGGTCGCGTATCAGGGCAGGTCCGTGTGCGCGGTCCGTGGCTTTGATCCGTACCTGGACGGCATGCGCAAGCCTGACCCTTACACCGATGGCGCCCGCATCAGCTCGCGCGATGGCTTCACCGACGGTGCGCGCAGCGATGCGCGCGACAGCGGGGAATGCTTGTCCTGAGCAGGGCAGGGCAACGGGGCGGTTGGTCTGGGCCTGCTCCGTTGTCCAGGCGCGGGAAAATGCGCCATGACTTGGCCTTGCCCCGATATGACGCAACCCTGCCGTCAGGCAACCGAGTCCCGATCGACAGGGGGGTAGTCAAATCGCATTGCAATGTTCGGTGCTTTGCCATTTGGGGGAAACGTATTATGTAACGCCACTCGTGCGGTTATACTCCGCGCTTCACTCACAACTATGAATAACCAAACATGGTCGCAACAACTAAAACGACACGGGTAAGTGCAACTGCCAAGGGCAAACCTGCCGCAAAGAAGGTGGCCGTGCCGACGAAAAAGGCCAGCGTGCTTGCCCGCGAGGCACAGGCAGCGAAGAAGCGCTTGCTGAAGCTGCGCGCCGACACGAAGAAGGCAATTGAAGCGGCAAAGCGCGAGGTTGCCCAGGCAGCGGAAGCCGCAAAGGCCGCGGCCCGCTTTGAAAAGCAAGCCGCAAAGGACAAGCTCTTGGCAAAGAAGGCCAAGGCTGCAGGCGCCAAGAAGGCGACGGGCAATAAAGCTGCCGTAACGAAAGCAGTCGCGAAAAAGGCCGCGCCCGCTACTAAGGGCAAGGTCGCCGCGAAAGCAGGCCCGAAGGCGGTCGCAGTGAAATCCGTGACGAAAAAACGGGCTTCGGCGAAGAAAGTGGTTCCGGCTGTAGCGTCGCCTGAAGCGTCGGCGTGATCCTTGCCTCGGCAGGTAACGCGATGTCGCCAACCAGCCGATTGATGCAAGATGGGGGTACTGCTGAGAAAAGCTGAGGCCGACGAACCTTGTGCTGACGGCTTTACCCCTTCCAATTGGGCCTCTAGCTCATGCCTGGTTAGCGCAGCGGACTCATAATCCGTTGGTGCCGTGTTCAACTCACGGGAGGCCCACTATTCACCACCAGCCTGGCAAAACTCCGTCCCTCATGTCGCGTGGATCGCCGGCGGGTAAAGTGAGCCCAGATTGAAGAGGCCCGCGCGAATGAGGTCGCAAGCGTGATCGAGCAAATTCGCGGCTTGATGACCCAGTGTGGTTCCTCACCCCCGCATACGCGGGGGACCGCCTTAAATCCATTGGTCGTTCTCGACAGTCCGCTCGCACGTCACGTCGTCGCCTGGGTTCACCACACCTCGTGGCTCGACCCGCAGCAGCTTTCACCTCTGCGTTTGCACAGGGCTTTTGCCCGACTCGCCCTCCCGATGCTATTCCGGTCTCCGTAAGGATTGCCCCCGCACCTTAATTGATGCTCATTGTCCGCCACCTTATTCTTGGCTCAAAAGCAAGACTCAAAAATGGCGCCGACTTGAAGTATTCAAGCGAGGCCATATCCACCAAGGAGACGCATGTGACGGCCTACCCCTTCCACACCTTGCCGTAGCGGCGCATCACCTTCGGCAGTTCCCGCCGAGAACCAATCCCACGTCATTCCTACCAAGCGATGGGCGCCCCGGCGCGCCTGCCGCGACGGAGCCGCTATGTCGCAACACCTGATTTCCATTTCTGTCCTGGGGCTGATGTTCGTCATCGCCACGGTCCTGCCCATCAACATGGGCGCGCTGGCCTTTGTCGGCGCATTCCTGGTCGGCACGCTGGTTGCCGCCATGCCGGCCAAGGTTATCCTGGCCGGATTCCCCGCCGACCTGTTCCTGACGCTGGTCGGCATCACATACCTGTTCGCAGTGACGCAGAACAATGGCACCATCGACTGGCTGGTGAGGCTTGCGGTACGCGCCGTGGGCGGCCGGATCGCGGCGATCCCGTGGATCATGTTCATGATCGCGGCGGTGCTGACCTCGGTCGGCGCGGTCAGCCCGGCAGCGGTCGCAATCATCGCGCCGATCGCGCTGGGGTTCGCCGCGCGCTACGGCATCAACCCGCTGCTGATGGGCCTGATGGTGATCCACGGTGCCCAGGGCGGCGGCTTCTCGCCGATCAGCATCTATGGCGGCATCACCAACAAGATCGTGCAGAAGGCGGGGCTGCCGCTGAACGAGATGGCGACGGCCTTTGCCAGCCTGGGTGTCAACCTTGCCGTGGCCGCGGGACTGTTCGTCGCATTCGGCGGCCTGCGCCTGATGCGGCAAGCGGCGCCGGCGGTGGCGCCGCAGGCGGTCGCCGACGGTGTGCTGGCCATGGGCCATCCCTTCGGCGCCCACGCCGTGCCGGCACAGGGCGCGCAGATCTATGGCGATGCCGAGGCCGAGGCCGGCATGGAAGAGCGGAAGACGAGGGCGCGCGACCGCGGATCGATGCTCGAGGGCGATGCCGCCGGCACCGCCGCGGCGCCGGCCGGACTCTACCAGTACCTGACCGTGGCCGGCCTGGTGGCACTGGCCGTCCTCACGCTCTACTTCAAGCTCGATATCGGCTTCGTTTCGCTGACCATCGCGCTGGTGCTCACGCTGATGGCACCGGAGCTGCAGAAGCGCGCGCTGGGCCAGGTGTCGTGGCCCGAGATCATGCTGATCGTCGGCGTCAGCACCTTTGTGGGCGTGATGGACAAGATGGGCACGATCGATTTCGTCGGCCATAGCGTGGCCCACCTGACCTCGCCGCTGATGGCGGCGCTGCTGCTGTGCTTTGTGGGTGCGGTGGTGTCGGCGTTTGCCTCGTCGACCGCGGTGCTGGGCTCGCTGATCCCGCTTGCCGTGCCGTTCCTGCAGCAAGGCTCCGACGTCAGCGCGATCGGCTTTATCGCGGCGATGGCGGTGTCCTCGACGATCGTGGACGTAAGCCCGTTTTCGACCAATGGTGCGCTGGTACTGGCCAACGCCCAGGGCGTGGACCGGCAGGCTTTCTTCCGCAAGCTGATGATCTATGGGGCGCTGGTGACCGTGACCGCGCCGGTTGTGCTGTGGTTTATCTTTGTCGTGCTCTGAGTTCCGGTCGCGATGGCTCGGCCAAGCCTGCTAATCATGCGAACTGGCCGCCACGCGGCTAAGATGGGAGGCCGCCCCCACACCCGAGCCCAGAACCATGAGAATCCGCATTGGCGAAGAGATCACCTTCCGCAAACTCGAAGCCCTGCTGGCGTTCATGGAATCCGGCAACCTGGCCAAGGCGGCCGAGATCCTGGACACCAGCACGGTCAGCGTGCACCGTGCGCTGCACTCGCTGGAAGAGGGCACGAGCTGCGCGCTGTTCCGGCATGAGGGCCGCAACCTGATCCCGACCGATGCGGCCTATGTGCTGGCGGATACGGCAAGAGAAGTGCTCAAGGCCATGGCCGACGGCATCCGCGCCACGCGCGAGGCCGCCGGCTTTTCGGCCGACCAGCTCAAGATCGGCTCGCTCTACTCGCTGACGGTCCAGACCGTGCCCAGGATCGTGATCGGGCTGAAGCTGCGGCGCCCGGAATTGCAGACTGAACTGGTGCTGGGCTCCAATGCGGACCTTCTGCACAAACTCAAGCAGGGCTCTATCGATGCCACCTTGATGGCCGTGCCCGAGCCCGACCCGGAGATCGAGTCGATCCCGCTGTTCGAGGACGATATCTTCTTTGCGGCGCCTGCCGACTCGCCCTACGCCTCCATGCCGGCGGTCGACCTGCGAGCCTGCCGCGACGAGCCGTTCGTGGCGTTGAGCGAGGGCTTCGTCACCTATCACGGCTTTGTCGAGGCCTTCCGTATTGCCCAATTCACGCCAAATGTGGTGATGAAAGTCGGCGATATCTTTTCACTGATGAACCTGGTGGGCGGTGGCATCGGCTACACGCTTCTGCCAGGGCGGGTAAAAGGAGTGTATTCGCGCAACGTGGCGTTCGTGCCACTGGCCGGCGAATACGACATCAAGCAGACCATCGGCCTGAGCTTCCTGCGCCGGCGCGAGCGCGATCCCAACCTGCTGGCGCTGGCCGCGGTGTGCCGCATGGCCATGCGCGACGCGGAGCCATAAGACGCCGAGGCTGGGTCCGGCCGCGCTTCAGGCCTTGCTTCCGGCCAGCGTAATGGTTCTCCGCCCAACGTGATTGTTCGGTGGGCACCGCCTGTTTTAAGGTGGGCACATCAGACAGACGTCAGCCCGGAGATGCGATGACCACCACCAGCACAGGCCGCCAATGGAACACCCGCAGGGAAGCCAAGGCGCGCCGCAAGCAGAACGCCGCCGCCATTGCCCAGGGCAAGCTGGTGCCGACCAGCGATATTGTGCCCTTCCTGGAGGCAGTGCTGCTTTCGGGCGACCGCGTGGTGCTGGAGGGCAACAACCAGAAACAGGCCGACTTTCTGTCGCGCTCGCTGGCACAGGTCGATCCCGCGCGTGTGAATGCACTCCACATGATCATCCCGAGCGTCAGCCGGGTGGAACACCTGGACCTGTTCGAGCGTGGCATCGCGCGCAAGCTGGATTTCTCGTACGCCGGCGCGCAGAGCATCCGCATCTCGCAGTTCCTGGAGGACGGCCAGCTCGAAGTGGGCGCGATCCACACCTATATCGAGCTTTATGCGCGGCTGTATGTGGACCTGGTCCCCAACGTCGTCCTGATCGCCGGCTACAAGGCCGATCGCGAGGGCAATCTCTACACTGGCCCCAGCACCGAGGACACGCCGGCACTGGTAGAGGCCGCGGCCTTCCGCGACGGGCTGGTCATTGCGCAAGTCAACGAGATCGTCGACAACCCCGCCGGCCTGCCGCGCGTGGACGTGCCCGGCTCCTGGATCGACTACGTGGTGCAGGCCGACAAGCCATTCTTCTGCGAGCCACTGTTTACCCGCGACCCCCGCCTGATCAAGCCGGTCCACGTGCTGATGGCAATGATGGCGATCCGGGGCATCTACGAGCGCCACCAGGTGCAGTCGCTCAACCATGGCATCGGCTTCAACACCGCGGCCATCGAGCTGATCCTGCCCACCTACGGCGAGTCGCTGGGGCTGAAGGGCAAGATCTGCAAGTACTGGACGCTCAACCCGCACCCGACGCTGATCCCCGCTATCGAGACCGGCTGGGTCGAGAGCGTGCACAGCTTTGGCAGCGAACTGGGCATGGAGGCCTATGTCGCCGCGCGCCCGGATGTCTTCTTCACAGGTGCGGACGGTTCGATGCGTTCCAACCGGGCCTTCTGCCAGCTTGCCGGCCAGTATGCGGTGGACCTCTTCATCGGCTCGACCTTGCAGATCGACGGCGACGGCCACTCGTCCACCGTGACGCGCGGGCGGCTGTCGGGCTTTGGCGGCGCGCCCAACATGGGCCACCAGCCCGGCGGGCGGCGGCACCCGACGCCAGCCTGGCTTGACCTGATCGAAACCGACGATCCGCTCGCGCGCGGCCGCAAGCTGGTGGTGCAGATGGTCGAGACCTTCCAGGCGGGCGGCAAGCCCACCTTCGTGGAATCGATGGACGCGGTCGACGTCGCGCGCGAAAGCGGCATGCCGCTCGCCCCGGTGATGATCTACGGCGACGACGTTACCCACGTGCTGACCGAGGAAGGCATCGCCTACCTGTACAAGGCGCAATCGCTGGAAGAGCGGCGCCGGATGATTGCCGCAGTGGCGGGCGTCACGCCGATCGGCATGACGCATGACCCCGCCACGACGCGCCGGATGCGCAGCGACGGCCTCATCGCGCTGCCCGAAGACCTGGGCGTGCAGCGCAGCCAGGCCACGCGCAGCTTGCTGGCGGCCAAGAGCATGGCCGAACTGGTGGACTGGTCCGGCGGGCTGTACGCGCCGCCCGCCCGCTTCCGGAGCTGGTAATGGCGAGCGCAGCAGCAAGGATCCCGCACACGCCGGCGCAGCACCGGCACCAGCCGGTGGCCGCTCCCCGCGCCCAGGCACTCGCTGGCCTTGCGGTCAGCGCGATCGTGGAAGAAGCACGGCTGTCGCCCAAGCCTGGCCTGGTCGACAGCCGTGGCAGCGGCGCACATGCCGACCTGACATTGCCGCTGATGCTGCGCTCGGCGCAGTCGCTGGGCCCGTCGTTCGCGGCCATGGCCGATGCCGGCCTGCAGGCGCCGCGCGTCGGATATGGGCTGCGCGAGCAACTGGGCGCGCTCGGCCGCGAGGCCGAGGCGGTGATGCTGTCCGCCACCGGCGGTGTCAATACGCATCGCGGCGCGATCTGGTGCATCGGCTTGCTGGTCGGCGCCGCGGGACAGCTCGGCGCGGCCGGGCAGCGCGCCAGTGCCGCGGCGATCAGTGCCACGGCGGGTGCCATCGCCGCGCTGCCCGACCGCCACCGGCCGGTGGTTACCGGCAACAAGGGCGAACTCGCCTGCCTGGCGTACGGCGTTGGCGGTGCGCGGGCCCAGGCACGGGCAGGGTTCCCGCACGTGATGCGGCTGGCGCTGCCGGCCCTGCAACGCAGCCGCGCGCGCGGCGACACCGAATCCACGGCACGTCTCAATGCGCTGCTGGCGTTGATGAGCGAGCTGGACGATACCTGCGTGCTGGCGAGGTCGGGGCGCAAGGGCCTGGACTACATGCAGGCCGGCGCCAAGGCGGTGCTCGCCGCCGGTGGCGCGGGCACGGTGGTGGGACGGCGGCAGCTGCGCAACCTGGACACCGGCATGCTGGCGCAGCGCGCCTCGCCGGGCGGCGCGGCGGACTTGCTGGCCGCGACGATCTTCCTCGACCGGCTGTCGCAGGACTCGATGGGCAACAATTCAGGGGACTTTGATGGAACAACTACGATTTGAATTTCCGGCGGGGCAGCCTGCCAGGGCGCGCGTGCTGGTGGGCGTGGTGGGGTCGGGCGACCTCGAGGTTCTGGTCGAGCCCGGCAGCGGCGGCGTGACCACGGTTGAGGTCACCACCTCGGTCAATGGCTATGGCCGTGTCTGGGATGCGCAGCTCGCGCGCGTCTTTGCCGCCGAGCCGCGCGCGTCGATGCAGATCCGCATCCACGATTTTGGCGCCACGCCGGGCGTGGTCGGCATGCGCCTGGCGGAGGCCTTCGAGGTGCTGGGCGACCCGCAACCAGGAGAGGGCGCATGAACACGGCGGAACTGCTGGCGCGCAACAGCTTTATCGAACTGGGGGCACGCGAGCGCGCGCGTGCGCTGCTGGACCCGGGCACCTTCCGCGAACTGGCGGGCCCGTTCGACGGCCTGCAGTCGCCATGGCTGCCGCCCCAGGGTGTGGTGCCGCAGAGCGATGACGGCGTGGTGGTCGCCAAGGGGCGCATCGACGGGATGCCGGTGGTGGTGCTGGCCATCGAAGGCGCCTTCCAGGGGGGCAGCATGGGCGAAGTCGGCGGCGCCAAGATTGCCGGCGCACTCGAGCTGGCCGCCGAGGACAACCGCCGCGGCGAACCGACGCGCGCAGTGCTGCTGCTGGAAACCGGCGGCGTGCGCCTGCAAGAAGCCAATCTCGGCCTGGCCGCGATTGCCGAGATCCATGCGGCCATCGTCGACCTGCGCCGCTACCAGCCGGTAGTCGGCGTGATCGCCGGGCAGGTGGGCTGCTTCGGCGGCATGTCGATTGCCGCGGGCCTGTGTACCGCGCTGGTGATGACGCAGGAAGGGCGCCTCGGCCTGAACGGCCCGGCCGTGATCGAGCAGGAGGCGGGCATCGCCGAGTACGACTCGCGTGACCGGCCCTTTATCTGGAGCTTTACCGGCGGCACGCAGCGCGTTGCCACCGGCTTCGCCGATGCGTATGTCGATGACGATTGCGACGCGATGCGCAGGCAGGTCGCAGAACTGTTGCGCGGCCCGGTCGAGGGAAGCTATCGCAGTGAGCAATACGCCCAATATCTGGCCGCACTGCAGGCGTACGACGCCAGTGCGCAGCCCACGCCGGCTGATGTGCAGGCGTTGTTGCAACGGGGGACCGACGCATGAACTCACCAACCCAAACCGCTATCGCGCGCGAACCCAGCCGTGGTGAACGCTGGCTGCAGGCACTGGCGCCCGCGGCGCAGGTCCAGCCGGGTCTGCCAGACTCAGTGCTGGTTGCCGACGGCGAACTGGCGGGGACCGCGGTTCGCTGGATCGCCCTGGTGCCTGACGCCGACAGCCGCTTTCCGCGGGCACGTCATGGCGAGGCCGGTCTGCTCGAAGGCTGGTCGCTGGCGCGCGCGGTGCGCGAAGCGATCGAAGCGGACCGCGAATTGCCGGTCAGGCGCGCCATCGTGGCGATCGTCGATACCCCCAGCCAGGCGTACGGCCGGCGCGAAGAAGCGCTCGGCATCCACCAGGCGCTGGCTGGCGCTGTCGCTGCCTATGCCGAGGCGCGGCTGGCCGGCCATCCGGTGGTGGCGCTGATCGTCGGGCGTGCCATGTCGGGAGCCTTCCTCGCGCACGGCTACCAGGCCAACCGCATCATCGCGCTCAATGACGAGGGCGTGCTGGTGCATGCGATGGGCAAGGAGGCCGCCGCCAGGGTCACCATGCGCACAGTCGAGGACCTCGAGGCGCTGGCGTCGACGGTGCCGCCGATGGCCTACGACATCGAAAACTTCGCCACGCTGGGCATCCTGTGGCGGCTGATCGACGTCGAGTCGGCCAGCGCCCCGGTGCCGGCCGATGTGCACCTGGCGCGCGACACCATCCTTTCCGCGCTGGCGGAGATCCGACGCGACCCGACCCACGGACTGTCCGGCCGGCTGGCGGGCGCAAACCGCAAGGCGTCGGCTGCAGTGCGTGACTGCCTGTCGCGGCAATGGCAAGCCTGAACACTGCGACGCCCGCGCCACACGACCTGGTCTGGCTGGGCGATCCGGCCAGCGACCTGGGCCGCGACGGCTTGCCGGAATGGGTCTGCCTGCCAGCGCTGCGCGAGATCCCGCTGGTCGTGCGGCGCGACGGCCGCCGGCCTGGCGCAGTCCCCGTCGGCTTGCGCGGCGGTACGCGCGCGGAACGCTTCGGCACCTGGATCACGCCCGCGGCGATCCGCAAGATCGTCACGCCGATGGACCTGGCCGCGCAGCGTGCCTGGCGGCGGCCGGAGCTGGCGACCCTGCCGGCAATCCTCGCGCTCGAGGCCATCGCCGACTGGCTCGACGCCGCCGGTATCCGGTGGGGCGTGACTGGCAGCGCCGGCTTCTCGCTCGCCTGTCTGCACAACGTGCTGCGTGCCGACAGCGACCTTGACCTCGTCGTGCAGGCCGCACAACCGCTCCCGGCCCCGCATCTGGACCTGCTGGCCGAGCTGCAGCGCGCCGCGCCGGCCAGGCTCGATATACAGGTCGCGACCCCGTTTGGTGGCTTCTCGCTGCTGGAACGCCTGCGCAGCGGCGGCAGGGTGCTGCTGAAGACGGATCACGGCCCGCGGCTGTGCGACGATCCCTGGCAACCCACGGCATGAATGTCCTGCTTACTTTCCCCGGCCAGGGCGCGCAGCGGCCCGGCATGCTGAAGGACCTGCCCGCGCATCCCGCGGTGGCCGCGGTGCTGGCCGAGGCGCAAGACGTGCTGCAGGTGCCGGCGGCGGAGATGGATACGCCGACACGCCTGCAGTCCACGGTATGGACCCAGCTTTGCCTGCTGACGGCAGGCGTGGCCATGGCGCGCTGCCTGGTCGCGCATGACGCCCGCGCCGACGCGGTGGCCGGCCTCTCCATCGGCGCCTATGCGGCGGCGGTGACCGCAGGTGTGCTGGCCTTTGCCGATGCGTTGCGACTAGTGCGCTTGCGCGGGGAGTTGATGGCGCAGGCCTTTCCGCATGGCTATGGCATGACGGCGATCCTCGGCCTGGACCGGAACCGGCTCGAACCGCTGGTGGCGCAGGTCTGCACGCCGCAGCAGCCGGTGTACCTGGCCAATTTCAACGCCCCCACGCAGATTGTGATCGCGGGCAAGCTGTCGGCGCTGGCGGAAGTGTCGACGCTGGCGCTAGCGGCTGGCGCGCAGGCCGCCAGGCCGGTCGCCATCCACGTCCCGTCGCACTGTCCGCTGCTGGCAGACGCCGCGCGCTCCCTGGGCGAAGCCATGCAGGGGGTGGCGATGTCGGCGCCTACGTTGCGCTACTTCAGTGCGAGCAAGGCGCGCGAACTGCGCGATCCACGCAAGATCGCTGAGGATCTCGCGCAGAACATGGCGACGCCGGTGCGCTGGCATGAAGCCATGCTGCTGGCCCGAGCCAATGGCGCCAGGCTGGTGGTGGAGGCGCCTCCGGGTGATGTGCTGACACGGCTGGCGCAACCGGTGTTTGCAGATGGCATCGCAATGGCCTGTGACAGAACCCGCGTCGATTCGATCGTGGCGATCATGCGTCGTTGATTCTCCGTTTGGCAATAGCGGATCTGCAAAGCAGCAAACCACCTCGGTGAGGAGTCTCCGCGGTGGAATCATCGCGGATGACTCCACCTGCAAGCTGGGACATGGCGCAAGCGGTTGCGACGCATGGCTTCGCCATTCGTGTACTTTTGCAAGGCCATCACCTGGCGCTTACGAACAACCTGCCAGAGCGTCACCGCTAGTCGATCAGCTTGCCCTGCGCGTCAAAGAACGGATGCGCTGCCCCATAGTCCCCGATCGCTGCCGCATGCGTCACGAGTCCGTGTGCCGGATGCCACCAGTGCAGCAGGTAGCCCGGCGGCTCCATGCGAAAGCACGAGGGCGCCTGCGGGTCCAGGTCCAGCGCCACCTGGTGCGCCGGCCCGGGCGCGGTGATCGCGACCGTGCCACCGAAGCGGCGCGTGATGTGCCGATGCAGATGGCCGCACAGCACGCGTTCCACTTGCGGGTGGCGGCGCACGATGGCTTCGAGCGCGTCGGCGTTGGCCAGGCCCTGCTCGTCCATGTGGCCGATGCCGGTAAAGAACGGCGGATGGTGCAGCAACAGCAGGGTGGGGCGGGCCGGGTCGGCAGACAGTGCGGCTTCCAGCCATGGCAGCGCGCCGGGATCGACGTGCCCGCCGGGCTGGCCCGGCACGGTGCAGTCGAAGGCCACCAGCCGCAGCGGGCCCGCGTCGATGCTGTAGTGCACCGGGTCTTCGCCGCTGCCGGTGGCAAACAGGTAGTCGTGATCGGCAAAGACCCGGCGTAGCGCGCCGCGGCTGTCGTGATTCCCCGGCAGCAGCCGCACGGGCATGGGTAGCCGCTGCAGGATCTGGCGCAGGAACTGGTATTCGCTTTCGGCGCCGAAGTCGACCAGGTCGCCGGTGACAATCACTGCGTCGGGTTGTTGCGGGGCTGCCAGCAGGGCGTCGATGCAGCGGTGCAGCGCGCCGGCGGTGTCAACCAGCCGGTACGACAGCTTGCCGCCGGCCTTGATGTGGAGGTCGGTGATGTGGGCGACCAGGTAGGGGGCGGTGTTCATGCTGCCAGGGCTTCGGGAAGTGTGATGAGGTGGCCGGTGTCGATGCGCAGGCCGACGCGGTCTCCGGCGTGCCAGTTGTCGCGGCGCGTGGTGTCGACGATGAGCGGCGCGGCGGCGCCGACTTCCACCAGCAGGCGCGTGCAGTTGCCCAGGAACAGGGCCGTGACCACGCTACCGTGCAGATGGGCGTTGTCCATGTGCACCAGCGCCACGTCTTCGGGGCGGAACATCAGGTCGGCGCGCTGCGCCGGCGCGGATTCGTGCGTCCGGGGCACGACGCCGCCAGGCACGCGCCAGGCGCCGTTCTCGGCAGCGGCGGGCAGGCGGTTCATGGTGCCGATGAAATCCGCCACGAAGGCATTGGCCGGGGCGCGGTAGATATCCTGCGGCGTGCCCGTCTGGGCGATGCGGCCCTTGTCCATTACGATGATGCGGTCGCCCAGCGCCATGGCCTCGGCCTGGTCATGCGTGACATAGACGGCGGTGATGCCCAGGTTGCGCAGCAACTGGTTGATGTCGGCGCGCAGGGCGTCGCGCAGCTTGGCGTCGAGCGCGGTCAGCGGCTCGTCCAGCAGTAGCACGCGCGGCTGCACGGCAATGGCGCGTGCCAGCGCCACGCGCTGGCGCTGGCCGCCCGAGAGCTGGTCCACGCGGCGGTCGGCGAAGGGTTCGAGATGCATCATCGCGAGCATGTCGGCGACCCGCGTGCGGCGCGTGGCGGCGTCCACGCGCCGCACGCGCAGCCCGTAGCCGATGTTCTCGGAGACGGTCATATTGGGGAACAGCGCGTAGCTCTGGAACACCATGCCCACGCCGCGCTGCTCGATCGGCAGCGCGGTCACGCAGGTATCGCCGAACCAGACTTCGCCGCCTGCATCGGGATACTCCAGCCCGGCGATGATGCGCAGCGTGGTGGTTTTGCCGCAGCCGGACGGGCCTAGCAGTACCACGGTTTCCGCGGCGCCGATGTCGAGATCCAGCGGCTGCAGCGCCAGCGTGCCGTCGGCAAACGTCTTGCCGCAATCGCGCAGCCTGATGGTGGTGGGTTCATGCATGACGGGTCTCGGTATGAGGGTTGGCCGGCGTGGCGGCAACAGCAGGGGCGGGCACCGCTTCGGGAACGTACTTGCGGGAACGCGCGCCCAGCGCGCTGAGCGCCTGCATCAGCACCAGCAGCGGAATGATCATGACGAAGAAGACGATGGTGTAGGCCGAGCCGATCTCCAGCCGCATCGAGGCATAGCTGTCGGCCAGGCCCACAGGCAACGTCTGGGTGGTGGGCGTGTGCAGCATCCAGGTGAGGTTGAATTCGCCCACCGACAGCGTGACCACCATGAGCGCGCCGGCCAGGATGCCCTGGCGGCAATTGGGCAGCACCACGGTAAAGAAACGCTGCAGGCGGCTGGCGCCAAGGCTGGCCGCCGCGTCTTCGAGCGTGCGGATATCGATGGCGGCAAGGATGGCCAGCACCGAACGCACCATAAAGGGCAGGGTGAACAGCACATGGCCGATCAGGATAAACAGCCAGCTCGTGCGCAGGGCCTGCCAGGTGCCGTAGAGCAGGATCAGGCCAAGCGCGGTCGCGAGGCCCGGAACGGCCACGGGCAGCATCAGCAGTTCCTCGATCAGCCGGGTGATGCGGTTGCGCCGCAGCGCCATGTAGTACGCGGCCGGCACGCCCAGCACCAGCGTGCAGGCAAGGCAGGCCAGCGCGATCAGCAGCGACAGGAAGATGGTATTGCGATAGAGCGACCAGACTTCCGCGAGCCAGCGCGTGGTCAGGCCGCTTTCCAGGCCGATGAAGATATTGTTGGTCAGGCCAGCCAGCACGGAGAGCACGACCGGCACGGTCATGAAGGCGCAGACTGCCAGTGTGAGCGCCAGTTGCAGCCAGTAGCCGGGGCGGCGATGGGTTGGGGTCATGGGTTGGCTCCTAGGCGGTCGCGGCCACGGCGTCGCCGGAGAACCAGCGTGCGAGCGCCAGCAAGGCCCAGGTGACGGTGCCCAGCAGGATGGACAGCGCAGCGGCCATGCCGAAGTTGGCGTAGTTGGTGAACTCGTTGTAGATGGTGAGCGGCAGCACATCGAGTTGCGTGGCCAGCGTGAAGGCGGTACCGAACGCGCCCATGCTGGTGGCAAAGCAGATCGCGCCGCTGGAGATCATGGCCGGCATCATCGCGGGCAGCATCACGTCGCGCACCACGTGCCAGGGACTGGCGCCCAGCGATCGGGCCGCTTCTTCCAGCGAGGCGTCCAGCTTGTCCACGGCCGCCATCACGGTCAGGATCACGCGCGGGATCGAGAAGTACAGGTAGCCGACGAACAGCCCCGCCAGGCCGTAGGCAAAGGTCCAGCGCTCGCCGGCGACCTTGTCGCCGACCATTGCCAGCAGGCCGTTGCGGCCGCCGAGCATGATGACCATGAAGCCGATCACCACGCCGGGAAACGCCAGCGGAAAGCTCAGCATGGCCACCAGCACGGACTTGCCAGGCACCGCGTTGCGCTGCAGGAAGGTGCCGGCAATGCCGGCAATCACCAGCGTGGCCAGTGTCACGGCGGCCGACAGCAGCACGGTGACCACCAGACTGTGCAGGTAGCGCGGACTGGAGACCACGGTCCAGTACACGCCCGCGCCTTGCTCGCCGTTGATGCTGACCGCCAGGAGCCGCGCCATCGGCAGGCAGAAGAAGGCCAGGAAGACCACCAGTGCCGGCAAGGCGAACAGGAAGAGGGAGGGGGATCGGTTTGTCATGGCAGCGACGGGGTGATGGGGGGGGCGATGGTTTGGGTGAGCCGCCCGGTTGTCTCCCCCTTTGCGGGGAGACAACCATCAGGCGGGTGACACCATCGCCAGTCGTCAGCGCACCTCCTTCAGATACTGCTCGCTGAACGCCTTTTGCACGTCGGCCATCTTGCCGAAGTCCACCGCCTTGGCCCGTGCGTATTCGGTGGCCGGCAGGAAACGCGCCTGTACTTCCTTAGGCACCACGCCGGCGCGCACCGGGCGCAGGTAGGCGTTGGCCCACAGCGCCTGGCCGGCGTCGGACAGCACGAAGTCGAGCACCTTGCGGCCTTCGGCCTCATGCGGCGCCTTGTTGACCAGGCTCATCACGTAGGGAACCACCACTGAGCCCTCCCTGGGGATCACGAAGGCAACGTTGGCGTGATCCTTGTAGCGGGCGCGATAGGCGTTGAAGTCGTAATCGAGCAGGATAGGGATTTCACCGGACAGCACGCGCGCATAAGCGGTCTGCTTGGGCACGATCGGCTGGTTTTTCTGCAGGTCCTTGAAATACTTGAAGGCCGGGCCGAAGTTGTCGAGCGTGCCGCCCATGGCCTGGTTGACCGCGACTGCGCCCACATAGCCTACGAAGGCGCTGGCGGGGTCGAGATAGCCGACCAGGCCCTTGTACTCGGGCTTGAGCAGGTCGGCCCATGACTGCGGCACCGGCTTGCCGCGCAGCGCGTCGACATTGACCATGAAGCCCAGCGTGCCGGAATGGATGGCGAACCAGTTGCCCTGCGGGTCTTTCAGGCCGTCGGGAATGTCGTTCCAGTGGGCGGGCTTGTAGGCAGCGGTGACGCCGTCCTTTTTCGCCTGGATGCCGAAGGTCACGCCGTAGTAGACCACGTCGGCCACCGGGCTAGCCTTTTCGGCGACCAGCTGCGCCAGCGACTGGCCGGAGTTCTTGTTGTCCAGCGGCACGTGAACGCCGGTCTTTTCCTTGATGGCGCGGATCTGTGCCGCCCAGTCGGCCCATTCGGGCGGGCAGTTGTAGCAGATCGCGGTCTGGGCGGCCACGCCCTGGCTGAACGCGGCAGCGCTTAGCGCCAGGGCAATCCAGCGCAGCGGGCGGCGCCAGGAAGGAATAGGTTGCATGAGAGGCTCCTTGGTTGAGGACAGGGGTGGGGAATGCAACATGCGCACGCGGTTACGGTGACGGCGGAGCGGCCACGGTGCCGTTGACGCGCAGTGCGTGCGGCAGCAGCGTGACGCGCGCCAGCGCCGCCGAGGCTCGTCCGCCATCGTGCAGCCAGGCAAGCAGCCGGCCGACGGCGCTGGCGCCGATCTCCGCATTGGGTTGCACGACGGTGGCCAGCGGCGGTTCGACCACGCTGCCCAGCGCGATACCGTCATAGCCCAGCACGGAGATGTCGCGCGGCACGCTCAGGCCGAGGCGCCTGAGGTCGGAGATCACGCCGATGGCCAGCAGGTCATTGGTGCAGAAAAAGGCGGTGGGCGCATCGTTTGCCCGGACCAGCGCGCGGATCTGTTCGGCATTGCTGGCGGTGTGCGATGGCAGGCAGACTGGCGTGGCGGGCCTTAGCCCGTGCGCGCGCATGGCGTCCTGATAGCCGGCAAAGCGCTGGCGCGCGCGGTCCGAGGCGACGAAGGCGCCCGATACCACGGCGATGCGGCGGTGCCCGGCGGCGATCAGGGCCTCCACGCCGGCGCAGGCGCTGCGCCGGTTGTCCACCGATACCGAATGACGCCGGCTGCGCGGTCCGGCCTGGTTGTACGCCAGCACGTAGGGCACGCCCTCGCCGTCGAGTTGATCCAGCACCGTGCTGTGCGCCGCGTCGGCCACGGTCAGCACCATGCCGTCCACGCGATGGCGCAGCAGGTACTCCACACGCTCGCATTCGCGCGCCGGATCGTAGCCGCTGGTGACCAGCATCAGCGAATAGCCGCCCGCCAGCGCCGCTTCCTCGATGCCGTGCCAGCATTCGGCGAACACCGCGTTTTCCAGCGTTGGCAGCATCACGCCGATCATGCGGGTCTGCTGGGCGCGCAGCTTGCTGCCCAGCAGGTTGGGGCGAAAGCTGAGCCGGCGCGCCGCCTCGCGCACGCGCTGCGCCGTGCTGTCGCGCACCAGGTGCGGGCTGCTGAACACGCGCGATGCGGTGGCGAGCGACACCCGCGCGGCTTGCGCCACGTCGATCAGGGTGGCGCCACCCGTCGTGTCGGGCCTGCCCCCCGCTGGATCTTTGCGATTCACGCTTGCAGCTCCGGATGAAAACGTTTTCATTGAAGGTGGAAAAAACGGGGCGTCAAGACATTCCGTCGCTGCACTGCCGCAGAAGGCGGCTGGCGGACGGGTGCCTGCACCCTGTCTGGATGGCATTTTGTTTGGGGTGGATGACAGGGGGATGACATCCGGGTGCAAGGGCCGGATGCCGGCCGCGTAGGAAAAACGCCGCCTACGGAGTGCGCACCGCAGGTCGCGTGTCGCGTACCGTGGTCGGGGCGGGGTACACGTCGTCGCTGGGCGCAATCGGCTGACGCGGCGGTGGCGGGGTCGCCGCGGTATCCCGGGGGACTCCCTCGCAGCCCGCCAGGGCCGCGGCCAGAAGGGCGATGAGGGAGCACTCAGCCAAGCCGCAACGGAAGGCGTGACCGGTGCGGGGGAAGAGCGTGCGGTGCTGCATAAGCGGCCCCAAAGTGGCAATCCTGGATGTAGCTTAGCCTACTGGCGCACAACGAAACGCCCCTTCAATGGGTGGTTCAAGCCTGACGTCCCCCCGCATCTATCCTACAGGTGTATTGGGCCGCGACGGCAAACTCGCAACAAGCCGGGGCAGTGTGTAACGAATCTCCATGTAGTGGCGTACACGCCATATTGAAGTCGGTGCAAGCAGGTAGAATCGCCCCTTCCGTGCAATCGCAACATTCCTATAACAATGAGCCCCCGTCCGTCGCGCCTGCCGTGCATTGACGCCCTGAAAGCGGTCAGCTCCCAGTTGATCGTGCTCCATCACCTGGCCTTCTATGGCCCGATGTCCGATACCGCGTATCGGCTGGCCCCGGGGCTGGTGGACTGGCTGTACGACTACGCCCGCATCGCCGTGCAGGTCTTCCTGGTGGTCAGCGGTTTCCTCGCCGCGCGCAGCCTGGCGCCGCATGGCCGGCTGGAGATCAGCCAGCATCCGCTGCTGGTGCTGTGGCGGCGCTACCAGAAGCTGGTGGTGCCCTTTGCCGCGGCGCTGCTGCTCAGCATCGCCGGTGCCGCCCTGGCGCGCCAATGGATGGTGCATGATTCGATCCCCGCGCCGGCCGGCCTGCTGCAGTTCCTGGCGCACGTGACGTTGCTGCATAACGTGCTCGATGTCGACGCGCTCTCGGCCGGGGTCTGGTACGTGGCCATCGACCTGCAGCTGTTTGCGCTGCTGCTGGGCGCGCTGTGGGCCGCGCGCGCCGCGGCGTGCGGGAAAGCGCCGGCGGGTGCCGGGGTCAGCATTGGCATCGTGGCGCTGGTGGCAGTGGCGTCGCTGTTCTGGTTCAACCGCGATGCCGCGTGGGATATCTGGGCGCTGTACTTCTTCGGCGCCTATGGCATGGGGGCGCTGGCCTACTGGGCGTCCAACCCCGGTCGCCCGGTGTTGCCGCTGCTGGTCCTCGGCGCGGTGGCGTTGGCGGCGCTGGCCTTCGATTTCCGGCTGCGCATCGCGGTGGCGCTGGCCACTGCGCTGCTGCTGGCGGTGGCGCGCCGCGGCGGCTGGCTGGAGCGCTGGCCGCGGGCGCGCGTGGTCGGCTTCTTCGGGCGCATTTCCTATTCGGTGTTCCTGGTTCACTTTCCGGTCTGCCTGCTGGTCAACGCGCTGGTGTCGAACCTGGCGCCGGGCCGGCCGGTGCTGAACGCGCTCGGCATGGTTGCAGCATGGGCGCTCAGCAATGTGGCCGGCGCGTTGTTCTATCGCTACATCGAAAGCGCCCGGCCGTTGGCGGCGCTGCGTGCGCTGCTGGGCAACGGCCGCGACCGCGCCAGCCGGCAACGCGTGTAACGTTTGCAGGCACGGCCGTGCAGCGGCGGTACGGCTTCTCCCGGATGGCGCCGTGCCAGCATGGCCGTGCGCGCTTCTTGTTGGTGCTTGTGCACCCGTCATGCCACGCCGCCTGCACGCCATGCGTGCATGCCGCCCGCCCGAACTTGCGTTCGGCGCCACACACATCGGAGCAACACTCGCGTAAACGGCATTGGGCGATGGCACAAAGGTTGCCTAGTATGGAATCGTAAACCTGACCATTTGGTCAGGATTCCATCGGGAACCGAGGGTGCCATGTCCGACCATATCGTCCTGACCTCGCACGCACGCCGCGACAAGCCGGCCGAGCCTATCCACTGGGGCGCCCCCACGGCGGCCGAGCGCGGGCCGGTCATTGCCAGCCTGGCGAATCCGGCGCAGCGCAATGTGATCGGTACTCACGCAGGTGCCTACGCGATCTACCGGGCCCTAGCGGTTGCCGCGGGCGCATTGCAGCGCGACCATCGCACCGACCTGACCGATACCGCGCCGGCGGAGGCCATCGGCCCGCATCCGCAGTGGGGCGACCCGGAGAAAATTGTCTCGCTGGATCCCTGGGGCCACCTGGTTTCCACTGTGTTTGCCGACCGCATCGCGGCCGGCGTGGATATCCGCCCGACCATCGCCGTCACCCGCGCGCATATCAACATGCCGGAGCTGATGTCGGCCATCGCGGCCGGCCGGCTCAAGCCCGACGGCGACATCCTCCATGCCAACGGCGATGTGCGCGTGACCAAGGCTGCGGTCGATCCGGTCTGGTACCTGCCCGGGCTGGCGGCCCGTTTCGGCATCAAGGAAAGCGTGCTGCGCCGCAGCCTGTTCGAGCAGACCGGCGGCATGTTCCCGGAACTGGTGACGCGGCCGGACCTGAAGGTGTTCCTGCCGCCCATCGGCGGCATGACGCTGTATTTCTTCGGCGACGTGAGCCAGCTGGGCAAGCCCGAAACCCGCGTGGCCTGCCGCGTGCACGATGAATGCAACGGATCGGATGTGTTCGGGTCAGACATCTGTACCTGCCGGCCGTATCTGGCACATGGCATCGAGGTGTGCATCGAGATGGCGCAGCAGGGCGGTGTCGGGCTGGTGGTCTACAACCGCAAGGAGGGCCGCGCGCTGGGCGAGGTGACCAAGTTCCTGGTCTACAACGCACGCAAGCGGCAGGTGGGCGGCGACCGTGCCGAGACTTACTTTGCCCGCACCGAATGCGTGGCAGGCGTGCAGGACATGCGTTTCCAGGAGCTGATGCCGGATGTGTTCCACTGGTTGGGCATCCGCCGCATCGACCGCTGGGCGTCGATGAGCAACATGAAGCATGGCGCGCTGGTGGCGCAGGGCATCGAGGTGGTCGAGCAGGTGGCCATCCCCGAGACCCTGATTCCCGCCGACGCCCGTGTCGAGATCGATGCCAAGGTGGCCGCGGGCTACTTTACGCACTACACGCCGCCGGATGCGAACGAACTGGCCCTGGCAAAGGGCAGGGGGTTGAACGAATGACGATGTTTCCCGAGGATGGCAAGCCCGGCATGGACCGCCAGGGCACAGGTAACGAGATGCGGCCGGGTGCCGGCTGGCTGAGCCCGGTGCCGGAAGGGCATCCCGCTTCGGCGCTGCTGTGTGCCGAGGCGGTGCGCACGCATTGCGCGGCGGTCACCGAGCACGTGGCCAGCGGCGCGTCCGAACTTTTCACCTGGCATCCGGACCGCGTGCATGCCATTGCCGACTATGTCGCCAGCACCATCCGCCAGCGCTATCCGGACCTGCAGGTGCCGTACCACAGCCGCTGGCGCCATTTTGAAAGCGCCGGCGTCGACCAGCGCGCGGACCGCTGGCAGGTGCTGTGCGAGCGTGCCGCGCTGAGCGGGCCCGAGCACCGCGAGGAGCGCGCCCGCATCGGCATCGACCTGGTGATTCCAAGCGTGTTGCTCGATGCCGGTGCCGGCCCTGACTGGCGTTACCGCGATCCGGCCAGCGACCTGGTGCTGACGCGCTCGGAAGGGCTGGGCGTGGCCAGTTTCGACCTGTTCGCGCGCGGCGGCTTCTCGGCCGCGCCGGGCGATCCGCTGCGCGCGGACGCCGAGCGGCTGCAGCGCATCGATGCCGACAGCATCGCCCACGCCTTCCAGGTCGCGCAGCACAACCCGCTGGTGGGGCTGGAAGGCCGCGCCGGCCTGCTGCGCCGCCTGGGCGAGGTGATGGAGGCGACCCCGGCGCTGTTCGGCCGGCCGGCGCGGCTGGGCAACCTGTACGACTACCTGAAGGCGCATGCGGTCAACGGGCAGCTCGACGCCAGCTTCCTGCTGCGCACGCTGCTGGTCGGCCTGGGGCCGGTATGGCCGGGGCGGATCATTGTCGAAGGCGTGTCGCTGGGCGACTGCTGGCGGCATCCGGCCGCGCCGGGCGGGCTGGTGCCGTTCCACAAGCTCACGCAATGGCTGACCTATTCGCTGCTGGAGCCGCTGGAGGACGCCGGCCTGACCGTGACCGGGCTGGACGCGCTGACGGGCCTGCCCGAATACCGCAACGGCGGCCTGCTCTACGACTTCGAGCTGATGGTGCCGCGCGACCCCGGCTTTGCCGCCGTGCCGCATGCGGTGGATGAGCCCGTGATCGTCGAATGGCGCGCGCTGACCGTGACCGGCCTGGACCTGGTGGCCGACGGCGTGCGCCAGGCGCTTGGCTTGCAGGATGAAAATTTCCCGCTGGCGCGCGTGCTCGAAGGCGGCACCTGGGCGGCGGGGCGCCGCATTGCCGCCAAGCGGCGCCCGGGTGGCGCGCCGCCGTTCGCCATCATCAGCGACGGCACCGTGTTCTGAGCACGTGGGCCGCCAGGCGGCCGACGTTGCCGGCAGGCATTGCATGTGAAACCTGGCATCAGGAGCGTCACCATGAACGACATGTCCGCTGTTCCCGCTGTTGACCCACTCGATGCCGATGCTGCCGGCCTGGCCGGCGTGCTGGTCGTCGACCACCCGCTGGTGCAGCACAAGGTCACCCTGGTGCGCAGCGAGGACACCACCACCGACAACTTCCGCCGGCTGGTGCGTGAAATCAGCCAGTTGCTGACCTACGAAGCCACGCGCGACCTGGCCATGGAGACCGTCGCCATCCGCACGCCGATCGCGCCGATGCAGTCGCGGGTGCTGTCGGGCAAGAAGCTGTGCCTGGTGTCGATCCTGCGCGCCGGCAACGGCTTTATCGACGGCATGCTGGAGCTGCTGCCGGCGGCGCGCGTCGGGCATATCGGCCTGTACCGCGACCCCGAGACACTGGAGCCGATCGAGTACTACTTCAAGATGCCGGAAGACATCCAGGAGCGCATGGTGATCGTGGTGGACCCGATGCTGGCCACCGGCAACTCGGCCATCGCCGCGCTGAACCGCCTGAAAGAGGCCGGCGTCACCACCATGAAGTACGTGTGCCTGATCGCCTCGCGCCCGGGGCTGCGCGCGCTGCGCGCGGCGCACCCTGAGGTCGGCATCGTCACCGCGGCCATCGACGACACGCTCAACGAGCACGGCTATATCGTGCCCGGGCTGGGCGACGCCGGCGACCGCCTCTACGGCACGCGCTGATGGACACGCAGGCCAGCGCCGCGGCGCGGCGCCCGCTGCCCGCGTGCGATGCGCCGGGCGGGCGCATCCGGCAGGAGAACCAGGCCATGATCCTGCGCGCGGCCGAGCATGTCTTTGCGCGCGCGGGCTTTGCCGGCGCCACCATGGCCGAGATCGCGGTGCGTGCCGGGGTGCCCAAGTCCAACCTGCATTACTACTTCCGCACCAAGCAGGCGCTGTACCGTGCCGTGCTGGCGCATACGCTGCAGCTGTGGCTGTCGGAGACCGACATCATCCGCGCCGAGCTGCCACCGCAGGTGGCGCTGGAACAATACATCCGCGCCAAGATGCGGCTGTCGGCCAGTCATCCGGATGCATCGCGCGTATTTGCCAATGAGCTGCTGCACGGCGCGCATGAGATCGGCGAGGTCCTGCGGCAGGTGCTGCGCGAACTGGTGTCGCGCAAGGCCGCGGTGGTGCAGCAGTGGATCGACCGCGGCCAGATGGCGCCGGTCGACCCGCAGCACCTGTTCTTCACGATCTGGGCGGCCACGCAGACCTATGCGGATTTCGAGTCGCAGGTATGCGCGGTGCTCGGCGTCAGCCAGCTGGAGCAGCAGGACTATGCGCAGGCCACCGAGCACCTGGTGGCGCTGCTGCTGCGCGGCTGCGGACTCGACCCCGAGCCCGCGGCGCGCGACCGGCGCGCATGACGCCGTGGCGCCGGAGCCGGCGCCGTGAGAACATCGCCGTGCCTCCTGCCTGAGAGACCTCCATGCTCGACCTGATCCTGCGGCACTGCAACCTGCCCGACGGGCGCACCGACATCGATATCGGCATTGCCGCGGGCCGCATCGCCGCGGTTGAGCCGGCACTGGCCGCGCGCGCCGCCGACGAGATCGATGCGGCCGGCCACCTGGTGACGCCGCCGTTCGTCGATGCGCACTTCCATATGGACGCCACGCTGTCGTACGGGCTGCCGCGCGTGAACCAGTCGGGCACGCTGCTCGAAGGCATCGCGCTGTGGGGCGAGCTCAAGCCGATGCTGACGCAGGAAGCGCTGGTCGAGCGCGCGCTGGCCTATTGCGACTGGGCGGTGGCGCGCGGGCTGCTGGCGATCCGCTCGCATGTGGACGTGTGCGATCCGCGGCTGCTGGCGGTGGAGGCGCTGCTGCACGTGCGCGAGCGCGTGCGCCCCTACCTGGACCTGCAGCTGGTGGCGTTTCCGCAGGACGGCGTGCTGCGCGCGCCCGGCGCGCTGGACAACCTGAAGCGCGCGCTGGACATGGGCGTCGACGTGGTCGGCGGGATCCCGCATTTCGAGCGCACCATGGCGCAGGGCGCCGAATCGGTGCGGCTGTTGTGCGAGCTGGCGGCGGACCGCGGCCTGCGTGTCGACATGCACTGCGACGAGAGCGACGACCCGCTGTCGCGCCATATCGAGACGCTGGCCAGCGAGACCGTGCGGCTCGGCCTGCAGGGCAGGGTGGCGGGCTCGCACCTGACCTCGATGCATTCGATGGACAACTACTACGTGTCCAAGCTGATTCCGCTGATGCGCGAGGCCGGCGTGGCGGCGATCGCCAATCCGCTGATCAACATCACGCTGCAGGGGCGGCACGATACCTATCCCCGGCGCCGGGGCATGACGCGGGTGCCGGAATTGCTGGCGGCCGGCGTGCCGGTGGCGTTCGGCCACGATTGCGTGATGGATCCGTGGTACAGCCTGGGCTCCGGCGACATGCTGGAAGTGGCGCACATGGGGCTGCACGTTGCGCAGATGACCGGGCAGGAGGCCATGCGCGCCTGCTTCGCCGCGGTGACCGCCACGCCCGCGCAGATCCTGGGGCTGGATGGCTACGGCGTGGCGCCTGGCTGCCGCGCCGACCTGGTGCTGCTGCAGGCGCGCGACCCGGTGGAGGCAATCCGCCTGCGCGCCACGCGGCTGCGGGTGCTGCGTGCCGGCAAGACCATCGCGAGCATGCCCCCGGCAATGGCCGCGCTGGACCTGCCTGGCCGGCCGGCGCAGGTGGATTTCCTGCGGCGCGGCGGCGGGCAATAAGAATCACAAATTTTTTGTGTCAGGGTGTTGACAGTCCCTGACGCGCTCGGCATAATTTCGTTCTTCGCATCGCAGCAGCAATGCAGCGAAACGAAGCCCAGATGGCGGAATTGGTAGACGCACTAGGTTCAGGTCCTAGCGGTGGCAACACTGTGGAGGTTCGAGTCCTCTTCTGGGCACCAATATTTGGAAAGGCTCGCGCAAGCGAGCCTTTCTTCGTTTCAGCCCGGCCTGAATGATCGAGTCCTTTCCGGGCGCCGCCATTCGATACCGAAGCAGCGGCCTCGGTTATCTGGAAATAACCCGCAGCGATGCGGGTTTTTTTTCGTCCTTCGTTTTCAGTGCTGGTTCCACGGTCGGCCTGGTTCAGCCGGTTGCCACCCCTTCCTCACGCTGTGCCTCGCGCACGCAATTGCGCCCTTCGGCCTTGGCGCGGTACATGGCAGCGTCGGCCGCGCCAAACAGCCGCTGCCAGTGACGCTCGCCGCCGCGCCCGATGGCCACGCCGAAGCTGGCGGTGACGCACAGCTGGGTGCTGCCCGACAGGTAGACCGGGCGCGACGCGATTTCCGCGCGCAGGGTTTCGGCCAGCGCGGCGGCCTCGCCCGGCCTGCCGTGCGACAGCAGCAGCGCGAACTCCTCGCCGCCGAAGCGTGCCAGCACGCCTTCGGGCGGCACCAGCGCGCGCATCATCGCAGCGATGTCGCGCAGCACCTGGTCGCCGGCGGCATGGCCATGGCGGTCGTTGATCTGCTTGAAGCGGTCCACGTCGATCAGCACCAGGCTGGCGCTGTCGTGTGCCGCGTACTGCGCGGCCACCAGCTCCAGCGCGCGCCGGTTCAGCAGCCCGGTCAGGCTGTCGGTGCGCGCCTGGTGTTCCAGTTGTTCGGTCAGCGAGGCGCGCTCGCGCAGCTTGCGGCGCAGGATCTCGATGGCATCGAACAGGCGCCGCATCTCCGCCGCGGGCCTGGCGGACGCCGCTGGCGCAGCGTAGTGCGGGTGGTCGCGCGCCTCGGCCAGGCCGATCACTTCGTCGCCGGCGCGCAGCAGCGGCAGGAACACCGAGCGCTGCATGAACACCAGCACGTAGCCCAGCACGGCAAGGATCAGCGCCGACGTGCCGCACGCGGCCGTCAGTTCGCGCAGCGCCTGCGCGCGCGTCGCGGTGAAATGCGCGACCACCTCGTCCAGGAATACGCTGCGCAGCCGCTCCAGCGGCTCCAGCGTGCGCACATAGCGGTTGGTCAGCTCCGTCGGCGTCATCGAGTAATGGCCCGACACGCGGCCCTGCGCAAGCAGGCTGTCGATCATCGACAGGCCCTGGCCGAAAAACTGGTGGCCGGCGTCGGCGTATGCCTGCTCCAGCGCGGGCACGGCGCCGAACATGTTGTGCGCCGGCCCCGCCAGCTGCCATAGCTCCAGCAGCCGGCCGCGCGAGCGCGTGGCATCCACCAGGCTCTGCACCGGCATCGGCTGGCGCGCCGCCACGGGCGCCATGATCTGCGAGGCGATGCGCCCGCCATACTCGCGCAGGTCGCCCAGCATTCTGCCGGTCAGCGCCGGCGCCGCCAGGCCGTCGTCGCAGGCGGACAGTTCGCGCACCTGCCAGGCGATGGCCGGCTGCAGCGCGTCCACGACCTCGAACATGCTTTCGATGGCATGGCGGATCTCGTCCATGTCACGCTCCTGGCGCGGGCGCCCGGCGAGTTCGTCGATCTCGGCCCGCGCCCGCGCCAGGCGTTCGCGCACGCGCTCGACCATCAGCGGCGGCAGGTGGTGGTTGTGCAGGCCGAAGGGTGCCGGCGGCGGCGCGGCCAGGCGCGCCAGCGCGGCATCGCTGCGGGCGCGGAAGGCTTGCAGGCGTTCGCGCGCGGGAGTGTTGGGCGAGGGTGGCTCTCCCAGCACGCTGTTGGCCGGTCCGCGTTCCGCGGACAGCACGTTGGCGGCCTCGAGCAGCTCGCGGTACGCCGAGATGTCATACAGGTTCTGCCGCGCCGAGGTGAAGTCGCCATACGAGCGGGCCATCACCAGCGCGGCGAGCACCAGGGTGCAGAGCCCGCCGACCGCCGTGGCGATCGCCAGCTTGCGCTTCAGGCTGCGGCTGCGTCCGGCCGGCGGTGCCATGCCCCCGGGTTCGGACTCATGCCGGCGCGCACGTTGCCACAAGGCCATAAGGTTTGCTCCCGGCGGCAGCTTGCCGGGCGATGTCTGCAAGATTTGTCATTACCGCCATTATTGACGAAAAGGCGCAGCGGCCAGGCCGAATTTGCTCACTGACAGGGTCGTACGGGGCGCGCGCGGCCGAACATTACCGGCTAACGCTGGCAGGGCATTTGACCTATGCTCAAGCTCATCGGGCAGGCACATATAACGTCCGAAGGTGGTTGCCATGACTACGGTCTTGTCATCGAGAGAAAGGGAGGCGGGGACTTGCCCCGGGTGGCACGCATGTGCCGCGCACCACGGCATGGTCCTGCATCACCTGCAGTACAGCGTCATCCTGGCCATGCTGATGTGTGCACTGGCCCATGCAGATGACGCCGTTCCGGAAAGCCAGGGCGTCTCCGGCTGGGACCAGCCGCTGCAGGCGCAAGCCGGGCAGCCCGCCATGGCCGACGTGCCCGATCTGCTGGTTGCCGACACCGCTGCTCCTGCCTGGTCCGCCACGCCCGCCGAGCCCGTCACCGTCGAGTATGCCGCGCCGTCGCAGTCGTCCCCATCCGCGTTAACGCTCGCCTTAGGCCCCGGGCCCGATGACGATGCTCCCGGCCTTGCCGCGGTCGACCGTGAAACTGCCGCCATGGCCGAACGCCCGCGCCGGGTGTCGCTGCACCTGGACGACATCACCAGCGCAGGCGGTTTTGCCGACAGTCGCGTGCGCACCATGGCGCTGGCGGTCGATGCCGTGGTGCCGCGCGCAGGCGGGCTGACCATCCAGCCGCGCTTGCAGCTGGCCTACCAGCCTGGCATGTCCCCCGTCTCCGGCATGCCGATGCAAGCCATGCCCGGCGACGCCAGCGCCGCCGGTATCGGCGTGCGCCTGTACGGCGCGCAGCCGACGCGGCTGGCCGGCATCTATCCCTTTGTCGAGGCAGACTGGTGGCAGGACAGCCGCAAGCAGGTCATCAACATCAACGGCACCAAGATCGATGCCGACCTGCTGCGCGGGCTGTTCTCCTTCAACATCGGCGCGCATGGCAATACGTCGACCGGCATGAAGCTGTGGTTCAAGGTGAGGGCGGGGCGCAACCCGGGCGGAACGGTCGGCGCGCGCTATCGGTGGTAGTGGGGAGGGTGGCGCCAGATGCGAGCGCCGCAATGAAAAAAGGGCTTCCGTTTCCGGAAGCCCTTTTTCTTTCTGCATAGGTGGCGCGGCTGGCAGGATTCGAACCCACGACCCCTTGGTTCGTAGCCAAGTACTCTATCCAACTGAGCTACAGCCGCACACGAGAGGCGCCATTGTAGCGCAATTTCTGGTTTGCGCAAGCCCCCCGCCAAAAATCTTCAAGTGGCCCCGATGCCCGCGCCCGGTGTTACGCCGCGGCGTTCGACCAGATGCCGTCCGTTTCCTGCGCCTTGCCGTCATCGCGCAGCTTGAGCAGGTGCGCCAGCAGCGATCGCTGCGCAACCGGATGCATGCGCGGCGGCACATCGTCGTAGACGCGCAGCAGCAGCTCGCCGATCGGTGCCGGACCCAGTTCGCGCAGCGCGGCAGCGACCTTGGCCTCGCGCTGCAGCCGGTGCCGGACCAGGATGCGGATGGCGTCCTGCGGGCGCGCGATCAGGAAGCCATGGCCCGGCGCCAGCCAGTCGAGGTCTTCGTCCTGCAGCGCTGCGAGCGAGTCCAGGTAGGCGCGCATGTCGCCATCGGGCGGGCCGATGACGACGGTCGAGCCCTGCATCACGTGGTCGCCGGTGAAGAGTGTCTTTTCTTCTTCCAGCAAATAGCAGAGATGGTTCGAGGCGTGGCCCGGCGTGTGGCACACGCGCAGGGTGCAGTCCTCGGTGATGGCAAGGCGCTCGCCGTGGTCCAGTTCGCGCTGTGGCTCGAAGCTGAGGTCCTGCCACTGGCCGGCTGGCGCGGCACGCCCGAGCACCGTGGCGCCGGTGGCGGCCTGCAGCGCGGCGGCAGCGGGCGAGTGGTCCAGGTGGGTATGCGTGGCGAGGATCCAGCGGATCGGGCCGGGTGCGGCAGCAAGGATGGCGCGCACATGCTCGCCATCGTCGGGGCCCGGATCGATCACGGCCCATTCATTGCGCGCACCGCCGCCTACCAGGTAGGTGTTGGTGCCCGGGCCCGTCATCACGCTGCCGTTGTTGGCGGTCACGCGCCAGACGCGCTCGGACAGCCGTACCGGCACGCCCGGCGCCAGCTCATAACGGCCGTGCGTGTTACCGTCGGGATCGATGCGGCCGATCTCGGCGTAGCACGGCTCGTTGGGCATCACCGGGCGCACGCCGGCTGCGCCGGTGGCCAGCCGCGGCATGATGCAGGCAATGCCGCGCAACTGCGAGTAATAGGCGAAGCAGGCCGCGGCGCTTTCGAACTGCGCGATCGAGCTCAGCGTGCGGCGCGTGACGTGCATCAGCAGCAGGCCGCTGGCGGGATCGGCGGCCTCGCCGGGGCGGACCCAGCGGTGCTCCACGATCTCGGTGCCGTCGGGCACGGCCACCTGGCCTTCGGGGGCGATGGCGACAAAGAAGCGGGTATCGAAACGCTTGGGCAGGCCGGGCGGCGTCAGCCAGTAGCTGTGATAGGCGAGCCGGTCGGCCGCCAGGTGCAGGCCCAGTTGCTCGCAAGCATGGGCCAGGCCGGGGCCGCCGCGCTGCACTGCCTCGCGCAGCAGCGCCTGGCGGGCGGCGTCGAGCTGGTGCGGCGAATGCGGGCGCCCGTCGCGGTCGCAGGCAAACAGCAGGCCGGCCTCTTCATAGCATTCGCGCAAGGCGGCCAGGTAGAAGTCCAGGCCGCTGGCCGGCAGGCCCAGGCGTTCGCTGGCAAGGGCGTCGTCCAGGCCGTGGGCATGCGCGTGCAGGGCTTTGTCCTGCGCGTCGAGCGTGCCGCCAGGGAAGACGTAGGCGCCGCTGCTGCGGTCGTTGGCGCGTTCGACGCGGCGTACCAGCAGCACTTCCATGCCGGCCGGCGCATCGCGTACGACGAGCAGGCTGGCGGCGGTGCGCAGCAGGGGGGCAGGGGTGGCAGGGCGGTTGCCGCTTGTCTCTGTGGTTGTCATTGTGTCGGCATCATGGTTGTGCTGGCGGCACGCACCTGGCCGGAACCCGGGGCGCTGCCGCGTGCCATAGTTTAGCCGCGTTCAAGGATTCGCTATCGGCGGGGCATTGCCCGGCTGCCCGGGCGCGCCGGCTTTGGCTTTTCCGGCCAGAGGCAGTAACCTGATAGCTCCGCTTCACTTTTTGGGGTGCCCGTTGCCGGCGCCCTCCTTCTGAGGAGGTCCGCGTGATCCGAGCTTCTTGCCTGTGCCTGCCGCTGGTGTGCCTGCTGGCCGCCTGCGAAACGCCGCCGCAGATGGCACCGCGCCCGGTGCCCCCGGCCACCACCCGCATCACCGTCGATCCACAAGCCGCATCCAGGGCCGCGTCCACGGCCTGCGAGCCGGCCGTGGCGGAAGCCCTCAAGCGCCGCTACCCGCAGCCTGGCAGCGTGATGCTGATGGCCGACCGCGAGCAGTACTACCTGCGCCCCAATGCGCAAACCTCGGTCAATGGCGAAGGCGTGTTCGAGCCTGACGACAGTTCGTCGGCGATCGGCTTCCACTATGCCTGCCTGTACAACGCGCGGACGGGCAAGGTCGATGATGTGCAGATGCGCTATTGATCCTGCCGATCTGCCGCATTGCATGGCCTGCGTAGAAAATTCCAGGTCTCATTCAATAATTGTTGCGCGAAACGAATGTAATCGCGCGTCCCCATTTCCTTGACCAACCGGTCGACCGGCCTTTAGCATAGCCACGCGTATTTGCGAAGTTCGCATATAGAACTGTAGTTCTAATGGCGTAACTTTGGCCGAAACTGGAGACAAGGAAGCTATGAGCAAGATTGCCGGGTTCTTCACCGAACTCATGCGCCGGTACCTGCCGGATCCCTTCGTATTTGCCATCGGCCTGACCTTGCTGACGATGGCGCTGGCGGTGACGGTGCAAGGGCAGGCAGCGCCGGCCGTGATCGCCAGCTGGGGCAAGGGGTTCTGGAACCTGCTGGCATTTACCACGCAGATGGCGGTGATCCTGGCGATGGGCTACGTGCTGGCCACCGCGCCGTTCACTGACCGCATGCTCGACCGCATCGTCAGCGCCGTGCACTCGCCGCGCACCGCGGTGATCGTCGCCACGCTGGTGGGCGGCATCGGCAGCTACCTGAACTGGGGCTTCGGGCTGGTGATCGGCGGCATCATCGCCAGGAAGCTGGCGCTGAAGGTCCGTGGCGTGCATTACCCGCTCATCATCGCCGCCGCGTACAGCGGCTTCACCCTGTACGGGCTGGGCCTGTCGGCCAGCATCCCGGTGCTGATCTCCACCCCGGGCCACCCGATGGAAAAGCTGATGGGCGTGATCCCGCTGTCTGAAACCATCTTCTCCACGCCGATGCTGCTGACCAGCCTGGCGGTGATCGTCACGCTGCCGCTGCTCAATGCCTGGCTGCATCCGCGCAACCCGGCCGATGTGGTGGAGATCCGCCGCGACCAGGAACCCGCCAAGGCCGAGGCCGGCTCGGCCCACAGCATGGGCGGCGAGAACACCCTGGCCGCGCGCCTGAACAACAGCCGTATCCTGAGCCTGGCCATCGGCCTGTGCGGCATGGCCTACGCGGTCATCTACTTCACGCAGGGCGGCTCGCTCGACCTGAACCTGATCAACTTCCTGATCCTGTTCGCGGGCGTGCTGCTGCTGGGCACGCCGGTCAACTACGTGGCCAAGCTGAACGAAGGCATCAAGACCATTTCCGGCATCATCCTGCAGTATCCGTTCTATGCAGGCATCATGGCGATCATGGCCGGCTCGGGGCTGGTGGATACCATCTCGCGCGTGTTCGTGGAGATCGCCACACCGCAGACGCTGCCGTTCTGGGGGCTGCTCAGCTCGTTCGTGATCAACTTCTTCGCGCCGTCGGGCGGCGGCCACTGGATGATCCAGGGCCCGTTCATGGTCGATGCGGCCAAGGCCATCAACAGCTCGGTCAGCCAGACCTCGATGTCGGTGATGCTCGGCAATGCCTGGAACGACCTGGTGCAGCCGTTCTGGATATTGCCGGCGCTGGCGCTGTCCAGGCTGAACCTGAAGGACGTGATGGGCTACACCGTGATCATGATGTTCTGGGTGGGCCTGATCTACATTGCCGCGCTGCTGCTGTGGGGCGCGCAGATTGCCTGACATTGACCCGCGGCCAGCGCGCCGCTGACAGGAGGACTGCCATGCCGTACCTGATCGAAACCGTCGACAAGCCCAATCTCCAGCACGTGCGCCAGGCCACCCGCGCCAGCCACCTGGATTACCTGGAAGCCAACAAGGCGCTGCTGCTGGCTTGCGGCGCCAAGCTCAACGACGATGGCTCGGATGCCGGCGGCGGCATCTATATCGTCGATGTCGACACCCGCGACGCGGCACAGCAATTCATCGACGCCGATCCGTTCACCGAGGCGGGTTTGTTTGCCGAGGTGCGCATCGTGCGCTGGCGCAAGGCCTATCTCGACGGCGTGCGCCATCTTTGACGAGGCAGCCCGCGCTGCCTCCATCCCACCGTACCCCCAGACAAGGAGACCCCATGTTGTTCATGGCCGAAATGACCGTCAAGATTCCCGCATCGCTCGATCCACAACTGGTGGAGCAGCTCAAGGCCGACGAGAAGGCCATGTCGCAGCGCCTGCAGCGCGAAGGCAAGTGGCGCCACCTGTGGCGCGTGGTGGGCCAGTACGCCAACGTCAGCATCTTCGATGTCGGCGACAACGACGAACTGCACACGCTGCTGACCACGCTGCCGCTGTACCCGTACATGGAGATCAAGGTCACGCCGCTGGCGCAACACGGTTCGGCCATCGCGCCGAACTGAGCGCCCGCCACCCAGCCCCCTGATCCTGAGCCAAACGCCATGCCATACGCCGACCTCGCCAACGTCCGACTGCATTACCGCCTCGATGGCGCCGAGCACTTGCCGGTGCTGGTGCTGTCCAATTCGCTGGGCACCAGCTTCAGCATGTGGGAGCCGCAGGTGGCGGCCTTCAGCCAGCACTTCCGCGTGCTGCGCTATGACACGCGCGGCCATGGCGAGTCGTCGGTGCCGGCGGGTCCGTACAGCATCGCGCAGCTCGGCGGCGACGTGATCGCGCTGCTCGATCGCCTTGGCATCGGCCAGGCCAGTTTCTGCGGTTTGTCGATGGGTGGCATCACTGGCATGTGGCTGGCCCTGAACCATGGCCCGCGCCTGCGCAAGCTGGTGTTGTGCAATACCGCCGCCTATATCGGCCCGCCGGAGAACTGGACCAACCGCGCCGCTGCGGTCGGGCGCGACGGCGTGGCATCGATCGCGGCCGCGGTGGTCGACAAATGGCTCACCCCGCCGTACGCGGCCGCGCATCCGGAGCTGGTGGCATCGCTGCGCGCCATGCTCGGGGCCACCCCGGCCGCGGGCTATGCGGCCAACTGCCTGGCCGTGCGCGATGCCGACCTGCGCGCGCAAATCGAAAGGATCGCCACGCCGACGCTGGTCGTCGCGGGTTCAGGCGACCTGCCCACGCCGCCGCGCGATGGCGTGTTCCTGGCGCAGACGATCCCGGGCGCCCACTATGTCGAGCTGGAGGCCGCACATATCTCCAACCTGGAGCAGGCCGACGCGTTCAGCAAGGTGGTGCTGGATTTCCTGACGCGCTGAGGCTTGAGGGGGAAGGCCCAGCCATGCCTGCGGTTTTCATCACCCCTGATAGTGCTTTATGATTCACCCCTGACCGATGCCGCCGGCGTTCGGTGCGCTTGCCCTCGCTTCCCGGCTTCAGAGGAATTGACAGGTCACCGGCGCGCGGGACAAGATGCGCACGGAATAGATGCGCCTTCGGGACGACATGCCGGCAGTCATAGCCGCAACACCCGAAAAGCCGCAAAAACATTGGGAAAACGGGGTCATGAAGCCATCCTTGCGTCAACTGGCGAGCGCGGTCACGCTCGCCGTCATGCTGTCCGGCTGTGCGTCCGCGCCGGATCACGGAACCAGCCCGGCAGTCGCCGAGCAACCGCCGTCGGACCAGGCCATGAAGGCCTTGTCCGCCGAGGTCTTCACCTTCGCCTATCCGATGGTGCTGATGGACGTGACGCGCGAGCTGATGACGCTGCGCACGCCGGTCAATACCTTCCACCACAAGCGCACCTTCCCCGACGCCAGCTTCACCGACGTGGTCAGCCCCAACGCCGACACGCTGTATTCGTCGGCCTGGCTCGACCTGTCCAGGGAGCCGGTCATCCTGTCGGTGCCCGATACGCACGGGCGCTACTACCTGATGCCGCTGATGGATGCGTGGACCAATGTGTTCGCGTCGCCGGGCAAGCGCACCACCGGCACCCGCCGCGGCAACTTCGCCATCACCGGGCCTGACTGGCGTGGCACGCTGCCCAAGGGCATGCAGGAGATCCGCTCGCCCACGTCGATGGTCTGGCTGATCGGCCGTACGCAGGCCAATGGCAAGCAGGACTTCCCGGCGGTGCACCGGCTGCAGGACCAGTACCGGCTGACGCCGCTGTCGGCCTGGGGTGGCGGGCGGCGCGTGCCGGAGAAGGCCGCGCCGCGGCCCACGGCCATCGACACTGAAAGCTCGCCCGTTGAGCAGGTGGCCGCAATGGATGCACAGGCTTTCTTCACGCGCTTTGCCGCCTTGCTGCCGGCCAATCCGCCGGCGCCCGCCGATGCCGCCATGGTCGACAAGCTCCGCCGCATGGGCATCACCCCGGGGGTGCCGTTCAAGACCACGGTGATGGAGCCCTCCACCGCGCGCGCGGTGCAGGAGGGAGCCACCGCTGCGCTGGCGGCGATCGTGCAGGGTGCGCGCAAGGGCAATGCCGATGCCGGCAACGGCTGGGTCATGCATCGCGACCTGGGCACCTATGGCACCAGCTACGGCCGCCGCGCGGTGACCGCGTGGGTGGGCCTGGGTGCCAACCTGCCCGAAGACGCGATCTATGCCTCCACCCGCACGGATGCCAACGGCAAGCCGCTGCAGGGCGGGGCGCGCTATGTGCTGCATTTCGACAAGGACCAGTTGCCGCCGGCGCGCGCGTTCTGGTCGCTGACGCTGTACAACGACCGGCAGGCGTTCATTCCCAACCCGATCCAGCGCTACGCCGTGGGCAGCCGCGACCGCCTGCGCTACAACCGCGACGGCTCGCTCGATATCTATATCCAGCACGAGCGCCCGGCCGGCGCCAAGGCAGCGAACTGGCTGCCGGCGCCGCCCGATGGCCTGAACATGATGCTGCGCGCGTACTGGCCGGAGCAGGTGCTGCTGGACGGCACCTGGATGCCGCCGGCGGTGATGCAGGTGGACTGACGAGGCCGCGAGCAAGGACAAAGGCCGCATGCCTGCCAGGGCATGCGGCCTTTGTCATTTCTTGCCAGCGCAATTGCCGCTGCGCCGTCTCAGTGCGCGTGCGTGGCGCAAGCCGTGCAGGCGCCGCTGGCGTGGGGCACTGCCGCACCGGTGGCGCCTGCAGGCTTGCTGACGCGCTTCCATGTCGTTGCGCCTCGCGCCGACAGCCGTGCGCGCAGCGCGCGGGCCGCGCTGACCATATTGGCCAGCGCTGCTTCGGTCTCCTCCCAGCCGCGCGTCTTCAGGCCGCAGTCCGGGTTGACCCACAGCCGCTGCGGCGGCACCACCTCGCAGGCGCGGTCGAGCAGCCGCTCCATGGCCTGCACCGACGGCACGCGCGGCGAGTGGATGTCGTAGACGCCCGGCCCGATCTCGTTCGGGTAGTCGAAGTCGCCGAAGCCTTCCAGCAGTTCCATTGCCGAGCGCGAGGTCTCGATGGTGATCACGTCCGCGTCCATGGCCGCGATGGCGGGCAGGATATCGTTGAACTCGGCATAGCACATATGCGTGTGGATCTGGGTCTGGTCCTGCACGCCGCTGGCCGACAGGCGGAAGGCGGTGACGGCCCAGTCCAGGTAGGCATCCCAGTCGGCACGGCGCAGCGGCAGGCCTTCGCGCAGCGCGGGCTCGTCGATCTGGATCACGCGGATGCCGGCCTGCTCCAGGTCGCACACTTCGTCGCGGATGGCCAGGGCCAGCTGGCGCGCGGTGGTGGCACGCGGCTGGTCGTCGCGCACGAAGGACCACTGCAGCATGGTGATGGGGCCGGTGAGCATGCCCTTCATCGGCCGCTCGGTCAGCGATTGCGCATAGCGGGCGGTATCGACCGTCATCGGCTCGGGCCGGTACACGTCGCCGTAGATCACCGGCGGCTTGACGCAGCGCGAGCCATAGCTCTGCACCCAGCCGTTCTCGGTAAAGCCGTAGCCGCACAGTTGCTCGCCGAAGTACTCGACCATGTCGTTGCGCTCGGCTTCGCCGTGCACCAGCACGTCCAGGCCCAGTGCTTCCTGCTTGCGCACGGCCACCGCGATCTCGGCACGGATGCGTTCCAGGTATTCGAGCGCGCCGATCTCGCCGCGCTTGAACGCGGCGCGGGTCTGGCGGATGGCGGCGGTCTGCGGGAACGAGCCGATCGTGGTGGTCGGCAACAGCGGCAGCTGCAGCGCCTGGCGCTGGCGCTCGATGCGCTCGGCAAAGGGGCTGGCGCGGTCGGCCATGCCGGCGCTCACGGCTGCCAGCCGCTGCTGCACCCGCGGGTTGACCACCCGGCGCGAGGCGCGGCGCGAGGCCTGCGCGGCGTCGGATGCTGCCAGCGCTTCGGCGACCACGGCGTCGCCTTGATTCAACGCGCGGGCCAGCACGGACAGCTCGTCGAGCTTTTCGGTGGCGAAGGCGAGCCACGACTTCAGCTCGGCATCGAGGCGCACTTCATGCGCGAGCGACACCGGCACATGCAGCAGCGAGCACGACGGTGCCAGCCACAGGCGCTCGCCCAGCGCGGCCTGCACCGGGCGCAGCGTGTCCAGCACGCGGCGCAGGTCGGTGCGCCAGATATTGCGGCCGTCGATCACGCCCAGCGACAGCACGGCGTGCGCGGGCAGCGCGGCCTGCCATGCGGCCAGTTGTTCCGGCGCCCGCACCAGGTCGATATGGAAGCCATCGACCGGCAGGGCGGCGGCGCGCTGCGCATGGTCGGCGGCGGTGTCGAAATAGGTGGCCAGCAGCAGCTTGGGGCCGGCTTCGCGCAAGGCAGCGTAGGCGGTGTCGAATGCGTCGAGCCAGGCCGGCTCCAGCTCCAGGCACAAGGCCGGCTCGTCGATCTGCACCCATTCGATGCCGCGCGCCTTGAGTTGGCCAAGGATGCGGCGATAGCCCTGCAGCAGTTGCGGCAGCAGGGTCAGGCGGTCGAAGCCCGCCACATGGCTCTTGGACAGCCACAGGTAGGTGACCGGCCCGATCAGCACCGGGCGGGCGCGCAGGCCAAGCGCCAGCGCCTCATCGGCTTCCTCGAAGAACCAGGCCGGGCCGCCGTCGAAAGTGGTCTCGGCGTCCAGCTCGGGGACCAGGTAGTGGTAGTTGGTGTCGAACCACTTGGTCATTTCCATGGCCGGCTGCTCGCGGTTGCCGCGTGCCAGCTCGAAGTACTGCGTCAGCGTGAGCCGGGCCGGATCGAAGCCGAAGCGGCGCGGCAGCGCGCCCAGCAGCGCGGTCAGGCTCAGCATCTGGTCGTAGTAGGCGAAGTCGCCGGTGGCGACCGTGTCCAGGCCGCGGTCGGCCTGCAGCTGCCAGTGGCGGCGGCGCAGTTGCGCGGCCACGTCGCGCAGCTCGGCTTCGGTGCGATCGCCGCGCCAGAACGCTTCTTGCGCAAATTTCAGTTCGCGGCGTTCGCCGATGCGGGGAAAGCCGAGGATATGGGTGCGTGCCATGGAGGTTGCTCCGGAAGATGTCTGGCGCACAGTGTCGGTTTGCCCGTAAAATGAATCAAGCGACAAGTTTTAAACAACATATGAATGAGTTTCATATCAAGATAGACGGGCAACAGGTTGGGGGCGCCGCATGATCGAAGTCCGCCATTTGCGCTCGCTGGTGGCGATTGCCGAGTCCGGCAAGCTGGCCACCGCGGCCGAGCGCGTGCATGTCAGCCAGTCAGCGCTGTCGCACCAGATCAAGGCGATCGAATCGCACTACGGCCTGCCGCTGTTCGACCGCACGCGCCAGGGGCTGCGCTTCACGCCGGCGGGCGAACGCCTGCTGGCGCTGGCGCGCGAGGTGCTGGCCGCGGTCAGCGCGGCCGACCGCGATATCGAACGGCTCAAGGGCGACACCCGCGGCGAGCTGCGCGTGGTGCTGGAATGCCATACCTGCTTTGACTGGCTGATGCCGGTGATGGATGAGTTCCGCCGCCGCTGGCCGGAGGTGGAGGTGGACCTGGTGGCGGGCTTCCACGCCGACCCGATCGCGCTGCTCAGCGACGGCCGCGCCGACATGGTGATCGGCTCGCAGCCGGCGGCCCGACGCGGGCTGGAGGTGGCGCCGCTGTTCCGCTTCGAGATCCTGGCGGTGATCGCCAATGAACACCGGCTGCGCAACAAGCGCCGCATCGAAGCCGGGGACCTGGCCGGCGAAACGCTGATTACTTATCCGGTGCCAGAGCAGCGCATCGACCTGATCCGCGAGGTGCTGGAGCCCGCGGGCATCCACCTGGAACGGCGCACGGCGGAACTGACGGTAGCGGTGCTGCAGCTGGTAGCCAGCCGCCGCGGCGTGGCGGCGCTGCCCAACTGGGGGGTGAAGAACTACGTCGACCACGACTACGTGCTGGCCAAGCGCATCGGTGCCAGAGGCTTGTGGAGCGAGCTCTATGCCACGGTGCCGGCGGCGATGGCGCGCAGGCCCTACGTGGCGGACTTTGTCTCGATCGTGCGCGATACGTGCGCGGCGCAGCTCGATGGGATCGAGTTGCTGCCGCAGGCTGCTTAGGCGCGGTTCACGCGGACAGGGCCAGGGCCGGCTCACTGTCAGTGCGGCGCATGGCGGCGCGCGGCGCCGGCTCGGCCACGGCGTCGCTGTCCGGGTCATCCACGTCGGCAAACAGCAGTTCCACGTCGAAACCATTGTCGAGGCGGCGCAGGAACAGCCACAGCAGGCCGGCATTCTCCGCCGTCAGGGTGGCATGCAGCACGGCCTGCCGGGCGGCGTCGAAGCTGAGTTGCGCCGGCGCCAGGCCGGTACGGCGCGCATTGGCCAGCACCCATTCCATGGTGCCGAACGGGTCGGTGGTTTCGAGTCGCAGCGAGAGGCGCAGGGTGGGGAGGGTGGCGGCTGGCATGTGTCGTTTCCGGCAGGTCGTTCGATAAAGTAAATTTACCAGCCGCTGCGCAAAATTGGCTTCTCTATTTTCTCCACTATGGATTGTATTGGAGAATAACTATCCTTTTATGGCAGAATTTAAAGATGATTCTTTTTTGTGAGCTATTGTGATGGCACAGTCGCCCAAACTAGACGACACCGACCGGCGCATCCTGCGTGAACTGCGGCGCGATGGCCGCTTGTCCAATGCGAAGCTGGCCGAGCAAGTCGGCTTGTCGGCCACGCCCTGCTGGAACCGCGTGCGCGCGCTGGAAGAAAGCGGGGTGATCGAAGGCTACGCCGCGCTGCTGAACCAGAAGGCGCTGGGCTTGCCCGATACCGTGCTGATCGAGGTTACGCTCGAGCGGCACGACGACGACATGCTGTACCGCTTCGGCAAGGCGCTGGCGGAACTGCCTGAAGTGATGGAGGCGCACTTGCTGACCGGCGAATATGACTACCTGATCAAGGTCGCGGTGGCGGGGACCCTGGGCTATGAGGAGTTCCTGCGGCACAAGCTCTACAAGCTGCCTGGCCTGCGCCACAGCCGCTCGACCTTTGTGCTGCGCACGCTCAAGCGCGAGCCTTCGGTCGAGCCCTGAGCAGCTTGTCAGGCCGTCCTGAGCACCTCGGCGGTGGTATTGCGCAGCGCGCGCATAGCCTCGTTGCATTGCTGCGGCGTGGTCGGATGTACCAGTAGCGCCCAGCGGCCATGCTGCACGGCCTCACGCACCGGCGTTATCACCAGTTGATGGTCCGGTCGTGCGGTCACCAGCCCCGCCAGCAGCATGCCGAACACCATGCCCAGGAAGAGGGCCGCCCCGACTGCGAATCCCGGGCTGTCCATGACGGCCTCGACTCCCTGCCGGTGCAGGATGCCGACAATGGCCAGCCCGATCACCGCGCCCAGCGTACCCATCATCAGGTGCGAGCGCACCGCGGTGCGCGCGATGGCGTCGTTCTCGGGCTCCAGCTTGCGGCCGAAGTGCGCTTCGTATGGATGCACCAGCCGCACCTGCCTGCGCCGGAGATGGGCCTCATGGCAGACCCGTTCGGCGGCGTCGTTGGCTGCCGACCTGGTGTCGAACAGTGCTGCGATCTTGGTACTGGCTTGCTCAGCGTTCAAGGGATTACCGGTCATGGCCTGCTCCTGCTGGGGCCGAGGGCCGCCGTCAGGTGATGCGCGCTGCGCTTTTTGTCGCCTGGAACGGCTCCGGCGATGTGCTGTAAACCGAGTCTACCGACCCGCTTGAAGCGGCTGCATAAGGGGATTGCGCGTACTGCTGTAGGACTTCGCCGACGGCCGTCCCGCCCCGCCACGGCGGGGAATCCGAGCGCGAAGGTGCAATTCCGCTCATAATGTCGGCGGTGCCGGGCCGCGCCCCCGCCTTTTGACCAAGAATTCCGGTATGAATGACACAGAAATTGAGCTGATCGACTCGGCGCGCCTGCCGACGCGATTCGGCGACTTTACGGCGCACGCCTTCAAGGGCGCCGATTCAGGCATTGAACACCTGGCGCTCAGCGTGGGCGATGTGACGGGCGATGGCGTCCTGATCCGCATGCATTCCGAATGCCTGACCGGCGACGTCTTCGGTTCCTGCCGGTGCGACTGCGGTCCGCAGCTCGAGCTCGCCATGGAAAAGATTGCCGCCGAAGGCCGCGGCATCCTGCTGTACCTGCGCGGGCATGAAGGCCGCGGCATTGGCCTGGCCGAGAAGATCCGCGCCTATCGCCTGCAAGACGGCGGGCTCGACACGGTCGACGCCAACCTGGCCCTGGGCCAGGCGATCGACGCACGCAACTACGCCTTCGCCGCCGACCTGCTGCACCAGTGGGGCGTCAAGTCCGTGCGCCTGATGAGCAACAATCCGCTCAAGGCCGCAGCGCTCGAGAAGGCCGGCATCACGGTCACCGAGCAGTTGCGCCACATCGTGCCGTCCAACGCCGAGAACGAGAAGTACCTGGCTACCAAGCGCACGCGCATGGGGCACCTGCTCGACTGATCGCGCTTGAGCGCTGCAGGCAGCCGCCGCGCTGCCTGGACCGGCCCGCTGCCAGGAATCCTGGGGCGGGCCTTTTCTTATGCCCGGCGATCGCGCGAAGAACCGTACTTACCCTTGGTTAGTTGCTCGTGGAAACTATTGCTCATAGAATCTATTGGCCGCCTGATCACCCGTTCCCATGTCCAACACTGCCAGCACCACCGATTCCATCCTGGAATTCATGTCGTTTCGCCTGAACCGCCTTTGCGAAATGACCAAGAGTTCCGCCTCCGGCTTTTACGAGCGCGAGTTCGGCATCGGCCTGCGGGAGTTGCGTGTGCTGCGTTTTGCCGGGCTGGAGCCGGGCCTGACGCTGACGCGCCTGATCGAACTGGTGTTGCTGGAGAAAACGGTGACTTCCAAGCTGGTCACCGCGCTGGCAAAGCGGGGCCTGCTGCGCCGTGAAGTCGGCGAGGCCGACGCCAGGCAGTTGAACCTTTACCTGACCGCGGCGGGCGAAGCACTGGTCGCACGGACGTACCAGCGCGGCGACATGCTGGAGAAGATGTTCCTTTCCGTGCTGACGGAAGCGGAGGTGCAGACGCTGGACCGCTGCATCGACAAGCTGACCGCGGCCTTGATCGAGCACCAGCAGGGCGCGGATGCGCAGGCGGGCTAGCCCCGCGGGCGGCAATCCCTCAAACAAGACAAGGCAAGGAGACAGCATGTCATTGAAGACCTATCCGGAATCCTCGCGCCCCTGGCGCCGCCTGGCATGCATGGCGCTGTGCGCGGCCAGTCTGCCGGCCTGGAGCCAGAGCACCGGCAGCACCGCCGGGAGTGCGGCCGCCCCGGCAGCCGCGGCGCCGACCCTGGTCGCCGCGCTGGACAGCGACCCGAACCGCCTGGGCTGGATGCAGGGCTTCCCGCCGCCGCCGGACAAGCTGATCACGCATACGCCGGGCGCCGACAGGTTTCCGCGCAATCGCTGGCTGTTCTCGCATGTCCGGGAACTGGTGCCGACCGCGTCCGTCTGGCGCGGCGCCGGCCCGGCCAGCGCGCTGCCGCGTGCGGAACGGGATATCAGCTCGGTGCAGTTCACCGATGCGGACGGCAGCCGCCGCACCTTCGACGAGATGCTGGCGCTGACCTACACCGACGGCATCCTGGTGATGCACAAGGGCAAGGTCATCTATGAGCGCTATTTCGGCGCGCTTGACGGGCATACGCCCCATATCGCCATGTCGGTCACAAAGTCATTCGTCGGCACGCTGGCCGCGATGCTCGCGGCCGACGGCAAGCTCGACCCGGCGGCACCGGTGACGCGCTACCTGCCCGAACTGGCTGGCACGGCCTATGGCGACGCCACGGTGCGGCAGGTCATGGACATGACCATCGGCGTGCGCTACTCCGAGGACTATGCCAATCCCAAGGCAGAGGTGTGGGACTACGCGCGTGCGGGCGGCATGCTGGCCCGCCCGGCGGGCTACAGCGGCCCGGGGACGTTCTACGACTTCCTGAAGACCCTGCAGAAGGAAGGCGACCACAATGCGGTGTTTGCCTACAAGACGGTCAATGCCGAGGTGCTGGCGTGGATCGTGCGCAGGGCCTCGGGCCAGTCGCTGGCCAGGCTGCTCTCGGAGCGGATCTGGCAACCGATGGGCGCGGAGCAGGATGCGTACTTCACCGTGGACAGCATCGGCACGGAGTCGGGCGGCGGCGGGCTGAACACCACGCTGCGCGACCTCGCGCGCTTTGGCGAGACCATCCGCGGCAACGGGCGTTTCAACGGCAAGCAGATCATTCCGGCCTCGGTCGTGGCGGATATCCGCAGCGGCGGCGACCGGGACCAGTTTGCCAGGTCGGCCAGCGCGCCGGTGCTGCCGGGCTGGAGCTATCGCGACATGTGGTGGGTCTCGCACGACAGCCACGGCATGTTCCAGGCCGCCGGCATCCATGGCCAGCGCATCTATATCGACCCTAAGGCCGAGCTGACCATCGTGCGATACGCGTCGCACCCCGTGGCCGGCAACGCGGCCAACAATCCGATCACGTTCCGTGCTTTCCGGGCGCTGGCGGAAACGCTGATGCGATAGGGGGATGGCCCCGGGGCGGCGTGGGCAGCGTCGCCCCGGCAATACCGGTTTCTACTTTTCAGCGGCCGGCTGACCGGCCGCCGCGGCATTGCGCGGCGCCACTTCCGCGGTGATGCGCTCGCCGTGGTCGCGCTGCGCGACCTTCAGGTCATAGTCCAGCTGCAGGTTCAGCCACGACTGCGCATCGCCGCCAAAATAGCGCGCCAGGCGCAGGGCGGTGTCCGGCGTGATGCCACGTTGCTCGCGGACGATGTCGTTGATGCGCGCCGCGGTCACGCGCAGCGCGAGGGCCAGGGCGTTGGCGCTCATGTTGAGCGGTACCAGGAAATCCTCACGCAGGATTTCGCCCGGGTGGATGGGACGCATGCCGTCCTTGAAGCGAACCATGTCTGTCTTCCTCAGTGATAGTCGATGATCTCAACGGCCGCGGGGCCGTCGTGGGTCCAGATGAAGCAGATTCGCCACTGTTCGTTGATGCGGATGCTGTAGCGGCCTTTGCGGTCGCCCGTCAGCAACTGCAGGCGATTGCCCGGTGGGGAGCGCAGGAACTCCAGCGTCGACGCTCTCTGCAGCAGCCGCAGCTTGCGTTCGGCCACGGCGCGGATATTGCCGAAGCGTGGTACACAGCGGCCCGCGAACAGTTCAGCCGTGTCCGAACATCTGAATGACTGGATCATATCGTATATCGGTAATCGATAAATAGCAATGCAGCGAAAGTCAGGCATTGGCCTGGCGCGAACGTCCATGAAAACCGCTCGCCTCTCGCGCCGCACCGTCACTTGTCTGATTCCGGGCGAGGTGATCGATACCAATTCTTTTCCAACCTGATAGACTGTATGGATGTACAGTGGTCGGGCAGCTTCCCGTCACCTCCTTAACGTCCTGATTCGAAAAGAGAAATCGTGTCGAGCAAGCAGCTAATCCGCATTCGCGGCGCCCGCCAGCACAACCTCAAGAATGTCGATCTCGACCTGCGCCCCGGCGAGATGACCGTGGTGACCGGGCCGTCCGGCTCGGGCAAGTCCAGCCTGGTGTTCGACACGCTCTATGCCGAAGGCCAGCGCCGCTACGTCGAGACCTTCAGCGCCTACGCCCGCCAGTTCCTTGACCGGATGGACCGGCCCCAGGTGGAGCGCGTGGACGGGGTGCCGCCTGCCATCGCCATCGACCAGACCAACCCGGTGCGCAGCTCGCGTTCGACGGTGGGCACGATGACGGAGCTGAACGACCACCTGAAACTGCTCTACGCGCGCGCGGCGGAGCTGTTCGACAAGCAGACCGCGCTGCCGGTGCGCCATGACTCGCCCGAAACCATCTACGCCGAGCTGCTGGCGCGCACGGCCGAGGGCCAGCCGCATCACGATGCGCGGCTCGTGGTGACCTTTCCGGTCGAGCTGCCCGAGTCCGCCACGGATGAGGAGGTCCAGCAGTGGCTGTCCGTCAGCGGCTATACGCGCGTGCAGGCGCAGCGCGTGGTGCAGTCGCCCACCGGCGCACGCAAGCTGCTCGATGTGGTGGCGGACCGCTTCCGCATCGGCAATGCCGAGAAGGTGCGCGTGGTGGAGGCGATCGAAGCTTCGCTCAAGCGCGGCGGCGGCCGCGTCAACATCTATGTGCTGGCTGACGGCGACGAGGGCCCCGTATGGCGCTTTTCCACCGGCCTGCACAGCCCGGACAGCGACCTGCGCTATGCGGACCCGCAGCCGGCGCTGTTCTCGTTCAACTCCGCCTACGGCGCCTGCGAGACCTGCCGCGGCTTCGGCCGCGTGATCGGTGTCGATCTTGGCCTGGTGATCCCCGACGCGCGCAAGACGCTGCGCGGGGGCGCGATCAAGCCGATGCAGACCCCGGCCTGGAAGGAGTGCCAGGACGACCTGATGCGCTACGCCGGCAAGGCCGGCATTCCGCGCGACACCCCCTGGGCGGAGATGACCGAGGCCGAGCGCCACTGGGTCATCCATGGCTCGCCGGACTGGACCGGCCAGTGGAACAAGCACTGGTACGGCGTGATGCGGTTCTTCAACTACCTGGAGTCGAAGGCCTACAAGATGCACATCCGCGTGCTGCTGTCGAAGTACCGCAGCTACACGCCGTGCGAAACCTGCGGCGGCGCACGCCTGAAGACCGAGTCGCTGCTGTGGCGCCTGGGCTCGAAGGACAATGCCGACGCCGTGCTGGCGCCACCGCGCCGCTTCCTGCCGCGCGGGGTGGACTGGGACCGCATCCGGCTGGAGGCGCTGCCCGGCCTGACCGTGCATGACCTGATGCTGCTGCCGATCGAGCGCATCCGCCGTTTCTTCGACGAGCTGACCCTGCCCAGCGCGATGCTGGACGATGCCCTCAAGCTGCTGCTGGCCGAGGTGCGCACGCGCCTGAAATACCTGTGCGACGTGGGTTTGGGCTACCTGACGCTGGACCGCCAGAGCCGCACGCTGTCCGGCGGCGAGGTGCAGCGCATCAACCTGACCACGGCGCTGGGCACCTCGCTGGTCAACACCTTGTTCGTGCTGGACGAGCCCAGCATCGGCCTGCACCCGCGCGACCTGAACCGCATTGTCGAGGCCATGCACCGGCTGCGCGATGCGGGCAACACGCTGGTGGTGGTGGAGCATGATCCGTCCGTGATGCTGGCTGCCGACCGCCTGATCGACATGGGCCCAGGCCCCGGCGAGCGTGGTGGCAATATCATCTTCGACGGCACGCCGGCCGATATCCGCAATGCCGGCACGCTGACCGGCGAATACCTGGGCGGGCGCCGCCGCGTGGCCGATGCCTCGCACTGGCAGCGCCGGCCGGTGGATGCCACGCTGCCGCGCATCGTGCTGGCAGGCGCCACCGAGCACAATCTGCAGGACGTCACGGTAGAGATCCCGCTGCAGCGGCTGGTGTGCGTGACCGGCGTGTCGGGTTCGGGCAAGTCCACGCTGCTGCAGGACGTGCTGCATCCGGCCATGGCGCGGCACTTCGGCAAGGCCACCGAGTCGCCGGGCGCGTTCCGCAAGCTGACCGGCGCGGACCTGGTCGACGATGTGGTCTTTGTCGACCAGTCGCCGATCGGCAAGACCGCGCGTTCCAACCCGGCCAGCTACGTGGGCGCGTTCGACGAGATCCGCAAGATCTTCGCCAAGGCGCCGATGGCGCTGCAGCGCAGCTACACCGCGGGCACCTTCAGCTTCAACTCGGGCGACGGGCGTTGCCCGACCTGCGGCGGCTCGGGCTTCGAGCATGTCGAGATGCAGTTCCTGAGCGATGTCTACCTGCGCTGCCCGGACTGCGACGGCACCCGCTATCGCCCCGAAGTGCTGGAAGTGAAGATCGAGCGTGCCGCGCCCGGCCAGCCGCCGCGCTTGCTGAGCATTGCCGACGTGCTGGAGCTGACCGTCAGCGAAGCGGCCGCCTGCTTTGCCGCCGACCCCGCGGTGCTGCGCGTGCTGCAGCCCATCGTCGATGTCGGCCTGGAATACATGAAGCTGGGCCAGCCGGTGCCGACGCTGTCGGGCGGCGAGGCGCAGCGCCTGAAGCTGGCCGGCTTCCTTGCCGAAGCGGCGCAGGCCACGCCGTCGCGGACCCGGCCCAGCGCCATCCCGCGCCGGCTGTTCATGTTCGACGAGCCGACCACGGGCCTGCACTTCGACGATATCGCCAAGCTGATGCGCGCCTTCGGCAAGCTGCTGGACGGTGGCCATTCGCTGATCGTGATCGAGCACAACCTGGACGTGATCCGCGCCGCGGACTGGCTGGTCGACCTTGGCCCCGAGGGCGGCGATGCCGGCGGGCGCGTGGTCTGCACCGGCACCCCGGAAGACGTGAAGCGCTGCGCCGAATCGCATACCGGCCAGGCGCTGATCCACTATGACGCGGCGCTCGGCGAAGCCGGCACGCTTGCCGCCGAGCGCGCCGAGATCGAAGGCGTGCCGCTGCAGGCCGCGCTGCAGGCACGGCGCGCGCGCCGCGAGGTCGAGGGCGAGGACGTGGTGCGCATCGTCAATGCGCATGAGCACAACCTGAAGGCGCTCAACGTCGATATTCCGCACGGCAAGTTCAACGTGGTCACCGGTGTGTCCGGATCGGGCAAGTCGACGCTGGCCTTCGACATCCTGTTCCACGAAGGCCAGCGCCGCTACCTGGAGTCGCTCAATGCCTATGCGCGTTCCATCGTGCAGCCGGCGGGCCGGCCCGAGGTGGATGCGGTCTACGGCATCCCACCCACGGTGGCGATCGAGCAACGCCTGTCGCGCGGCGGCCGCAAGAGCACGGTGGCGACCACCTCCGAGGTCTGGCACTTCCTGCGCCTGCTGTATGTCAAGCTGGGCATCCAGCATTGCGTGCATGACGGCGCGCCGGTGACCTCGCAGAGCCCGGAGTCCATCGCCGCCCAGCTGCTGCGCGACCATCGCGGCCAGCACGTGGGACTGCTGGCGCCGCTGGTGGTCAACCGCAAGGGGGTCTATACCGACCTGGCCAAGTGGGCCAAGGCGCGCGGCAATACGCACCTGCGTGTCGATGGCGAATTCCTGCCGGTCGACCCGTGGCCGCGGCTGGACCGCTTCCGCGAGCACACCATCGAGCTGCCGGTAGGCGACCTGGTGGTGTCGGCCGAGAACGAGGCCGAGCTGCGCGCGCTGCTGGCGCAGACGCTTGAGGCCGGCAAGGGCGTGATGCACCTGCTGGCGCCGCTGGACGGCCTGCACCACGCCATGCACAACGGCGGCACCGCGCATGTGGGTGAGATCAAGGTGTTCTCGACCAAGCGCGCCTGCCCGGTGTGCGGCACCAGCTACCCTGAGCTGGATCCGCGCATGTTCTCGTACAACAGCAAGCACGGCTGGTGCACCACCTGCGTGGGCACCGGGCTGGCACTGACGCGCGAGCAGCGCGCGGCGTTCGACGATACCGTGCTGGTGGAAGACAACCGCGGCCGCGAGCAGAGCCTGCCGTCGGAAGAGCAGGAGCCCGAAGGCGTGGTCGACACGCCGTGCCCGGACTGCCACGGCACGCGCCTGAACCTGGTCGCGCGCGCGGTGACCTTCGACGAGAACGCCATCGTCGACGTGGCGCAGTGGACCGTGTCCGATACCCGCCGCTGGGTCGACGGCCTGCACCTCACGGGGCGTGATGCCGAGATCGCCCGCGATGTCATCAGCGAGATCGGCAGCCGCCTGCAGTTCCTGGAGGAAGTGGGGCTGGGCTACCTGAGCCTGGACCGTGCCGCGCCCAGCCTGTCTGGCGGCGAGGCCCAGCGCATCCGCCTGGCCGCGCAGCTGGGCAGCAACCTGCAGGGCGTCTGCTACGTGCTGGACGAGCCCACCATCGGCCTGCATCCGCGCGACAACCAGATCCTGCTGGACGCGCTGCGCAAGCTCGGCGACAAGGGCAATACGCTGGTGGTGGTCGAGCATGATGAAGACACCATCCGCCGTGCCGACCACATCATCGATATCGGCCCCGGTGCGGGCAAGCGCGGCGGCACGCTGGTGGCGCAGGGCGGCGTGGCCGACCTGTCGGCGGCGCCGGACTCCACCACCGGGCAGTTCCTGGCGCACCCGATCATCCATCCGCTGCAGGCCAGGCGCAAGGTGAAGCCCGGTGCCGCGGGCAAGCCCGCCGATCCGCCGGAATGGCTGACCGTGCACGGCGCGTCGCTGCATAACCTGCGCAAGGTGACGGCGCGCATTCCGCTGTCGCGGCTGGTGGCCATTACCGGCGTGTCCGGTTCGGGCAAGTCCACGCTGGCGCGCGATGTGCTGATGACCAACCTGCTCGACGCGGTGGGCCGCTCGGTGCTGTCGTCGCCGGCGACCCGGCGCGCGCGCAATGCTGCGAAGGATGAGGCCAAGGCAGCCAAGTCAAGTACCAGGAAGCCGCTCAAGGTCGAGCACAACTGGCATGGCTGCGACGCCGTCACCGGCTGGGAATCGATCGACCGCGTGCTGGAGGTGGACCAGACCCCGATCGGCAAGACGCCGCGCTCATGCCCGGCCACCTATATCGGCGTGTGGGACACCATTCGCAGGCTCTTTGCCGATACGCTGGAAGCGCGCGCGCGCGGCTACACGGCGTCGCGTTTCTCGTTCAATACCGGCGACGGGCGCTGCCCGGCATGCGAAGGGCAGGGCGTGCGCACCATCGGCATGAGCTTCCTGCCGGACGTGAAGGTGCCGTGCGATGTCTGCCACGGCCAGCGCTTCAACCCCGAGACCCTGGCGGTCACCTGGCGCGGCAAGAATATCGGCGACGTGCTGACGATGGAGATCGACGAGGCGGTGGAGTTCTTCTCGGCCATGTCGAACATCGCCCATCCGCTGCAACTGATGAAGGACGTGGGCCTGGGCTACCTGACGCTGGGCCAGCCGTCGCCAACACTGTCCGGCGGCGAGGCGCAGCGCATCAAGCTGGTGACTGAACTGAGCAAGGTGCGCGACGACATCACGCGCCGCGGCCAGAAGGCGCCGCATACGCTGTACGTGCTGGACGAGCCCACCGTGGGCCTGCACATGGCCGACGTGGCGCGCCTGATCCGCGTGCTGCACCGGCTCACGGACGGCGGGCACAGCGTGGTGGTGATCGAGCATGACCTCGACGTGATTGCCGAGGCCGACTGGATCATCGACCTTGGCCCCGAAGGCGGCGCGGGCGGCGGCGCCATCGTCGGCGCGGCCGATCCGGAGGCCTTGTCGCGCAACGCGGCCAGCCATACCGGCGCGGCACTGGTGCCGGTGCTGGCGCGGGGCAATGCCGAGGCCGGGAAAGTGGGCATCGCGTAAGGGTGAGTGGCGCATGAATCGGGGCGGCGAAGGGCGTACGGGCACGTCTTTCGCTTGACCATGGCTACTGGCGCGCACATCGCGTGCAAACGGAGGTAACCATGAAGCATATCCACCCCAGCCGACTTCTTGCAGCGGTGGCCCTGGCCGCTGCCGCAATCCCCGCCCTGGCGCAGGCGCCAGGCACGCCGCGCGGCACCTATGACCCGTATTCGCAAGGCGCGCGCAGCACTGACAAGTTCGACCCGTACAGCCAGGGTGCCAACGCACCCACCCGGACCGACCTGGCACCCGCGCCAGAGGCCCAGCCTTCGACCGTGCCGGCGCAGCCTGGCGTGCCTGGCACGACCATGCAGCGCACCCCGGATCCATACATGGAGGGCGCACGTTGGGAAACCCCCGACCTGGGCCGCCGCATCGGCAAGCCGAACGAGTTCCTGGATGGCGCCTGAGCCTAGCGGCCAGCGCTGCCGGCCATGCGAATGCAACCGGACTTACCGTCTCTTGTAAATCCTGCCCAGGCGCGTGACCCTGGCGACACGCCTGCGGTCGCCAGCGCACGGGCAGGGCTGCACTGCGCGGCGGACGCGGCCGGCATCGCCAGCATGACGGTGGTCAGTTACAACATCCACCGCGCCGTGGGCACGGACCGCCGCTATCGGCCTGACCGCATCGCAGCGGTGCTGGAGGAACTGGACGCCGATATCGTCGCGCTGCAGGAAGTGGAATCCGGCAGCAGCAACGACCATACCCTGGAATACCTGGCCGGCCATACCGGCATGCACGTGGTCTCTGGATTTACGCGCGTGCGCGGCAATGCCGACTATGGCAATGCGCTGCTGGCGCGCTTTGCGCCGCAGGCGGTGAACCAGATCGACCTGACGGTGAAGGGCTGCGAGCCGCGCGGTGCCATCGATGTCACGCTGGCTTGCACGGCGTCGGGCTGGGAGAGCGCGCTGCGCGTGATTGCCACCCACCTGGGCCTGCGCCCCGGTGAGCGCCGGCGCCAGGTGCAGCAGTTGCTCAACTACGTGGCCGCCGCGCCGCCGTTGCCGACCATCCTGCTCGGTGACGTCAATGAATGGTTCCTGTGGGGCCGGCCGTTGCGCTGGCTGCATGCGTATTTCGAGCATACGCCGCACACCGCCACCTTCCCGTCGCGCTGGCCGGTGTTTGCCCTCGATCGCATCTGGGTGTCGCCGCGCGCGCACCTGGTGTCGGTGGCCAGCCACCGTTCGCCGCTGGCGCGCGTGGCCTCCGACCACCTGCCGCTGCTGGCTCGCTTTGAGGTGCCCGCAGCGCCGCAGTATGACGGTGGAGACCTCAGTACGACATAGTGGTAGCTTTGATGAGCGTCCCGGCCGGATCAAGACGGGGGTTCCGGGCGCACCGGGGCCCCGTTCGTCTTGCCGCACGGATACGTCCTTGCCGGGCGCTAGCTAACGCGGTGCGCGGGGTGGGCGTTCCTCGCGCTCATCGGTGTGGTCGGCCTTGTCGACCGGCACTTCGGCCGGCAGGTCTTCGGCGGCATGCATCACTTCATCGGCGATCTCTTCCTCCGGGCTTTCCTCATCCTGCGCGGTGTGGGCCTCATTCTCGCGTTGCTCGATTTCTTCATCGATATCGTCGGTTTCCTGTTCGAGATCGGGGTCGAGCGTGCTCGGGATATGGCCCGCGTCGGCGCGCGCGGCACCGGACGCGGTGTTCTCGCGCGAACGGCGGCCGGCGGAAGCCTGCGCGCCTTCGCGCGGCGCGGGCGCGGTGCCGCCCACGCGGTCACCGTGGCGTGGGCCGATACGGTGGGTACGTACGGTCTTGCTCATCGTGCCTCCTGTTCGGTTGGCTCGGCGGATTCAGTGGTTCTCCACTGGCGCTTCGCTGTCATCGGGCCTGTCGCCGCGGCGCCTGACTGAAGGCGGCTCGGTGTTCTCGTCCGGGATGTCATGCTCGCGCTCGACATCGTGGCGGCGGTCGCGCCCGGGCTTGCCCCGTTCATGTTCGGTGTCGGGGCCGCCCTTGTGCGGGTCGGGACGCTCGCTGCGGCGTCGCGTGGTGTCATGGTCGGGCTGGCGATGGGTGCTCATGGCGTCTCCACGGAGGTTGGCATGGCGCTGCCGGTCAGTCGGTGCCGGCGCGCAGCTCGTCGGATACGGCGCTCACGCCGCGCACCGAACGAGCCAGTTCCATTGCCATCGTACGCTGTTTATCGTCGCGCACGGTGCCTTCCAGTTTGACCACGCCGTCAGTGGTGGATACGCGGATCCTGGCGGGGTCCAGCGTGCGCGCGTTGGCCAGGCGGGCCTGGACTTCGGCAGTGATGGCGCGGTCGCTGGCGGCTGCTGTGTCGCGCGGCGCGGCCGTGCGGCCGGTTGAAGACGGCGCCGCCGGCGCATCGGTCGGGGCGGCCGCAACGGCCTGGGAGGCGGCCATCGCCAGCACCGCCAGAGGCAGCGCCAGGCGGGCGATGCGGAAGCGTGGTGTCATGACGATCCTCCTGTACTTGGCAGCGGGCAGGGCGATTCCTGCACCGCATCTGCCTTGGACCTGCAAGCTCCGTTCCTGGCGCCGGCGCCGGCGCCGCCGGTGCGGGGCTGGGTCCTGTGCGGCTTGCGACGCTGCCGGTTCGGCGCACACGGCGTAGTTTTTACAGCCGCGGCAGAAACTGCATGTGCGGCCTGCCAGCGCCCGCCGCGGCATGACCGGCGCGATGCTTGCGCCGTCGTGTGATTGCGTGCCGTCGTGTCTATAGTGGAGGAAATGCTGGCAAAAACTGGCGAGCGGCAAGTGCCGGCGAGCACAGCCCGCAACGCCGGCCCCATGCCGCGGCGGCCCCCTGTGCGCCGCGTGCCGCCGGGCCCGACAGCGCAGCCGGGGGGAGCGGCTCATCCGTTGCGAGGTAGTCATGAACCTAGCCAGCATCCTGTCCACCGTCGTCCTGGCCTCGTCCGTCTCGGTGTCTTCGGCGCCGGTGGAGCGCCAGCTGCTTGCGATGACGCCCACGGACTTCGCCCAGCGCTTCAATACCGTGGCCCACGACACCGGCTCCGGCCTGGCCCTGCCCAGCTTCAAGGTCAAGCCGGGCTGGCACCGCGCCGCGCCCAGCTCGGGGGTGTCGGTGCTGGTGCGCGCCAGCCGCTCGGGCTACGCCATCGATGAGGTGGTGGTGGTGTGCCGCGAGGTCGAGCGCTGCTTCCTGACCATCTGCACGGCCGCGCTTGCGATTGACGACAGCGTCAACCCGCTGCTGCTGCAGCGCTTTATCGTGGCGCGCATCGCGACCGAGCTGGGTGAGGTCGGCCTGGTGATGTCGGGCCTGGCGTATATCGTCGTCACGCCCAAGGAGGACGATTACGTTGCCGTCGTGATCCGGCCCTACCTGCCGCAGGAACGCGGCGCTTCGCCCGGCCAGGCAAGGCGTGGGCCGCACGACGGCGCGCAGCCGCCGCAGCACGGCCAGGCGGTGCCGCATGGCACGCCACGCCATCACCACGGCCCGCTGACGCCGATCGTGTTGCACACGGCGGTGCAGAAGTCCTGAGGCCGCGAGCGTTCGCGCTGCCCCGGGGCCGCTTACGGCTGGCGCAACAGCAGCGCCACCGGCAAGCCGCCCAGCACCTCGCGCAGGCGCAGCCGGCCCATGGGTGCGTCCAGCACATGGCCGGTCAGCGCATCGGTCCAGCGGCTCGGCTGCGGCGCACTCACGTTCAGGGTGGTGTCGCCCCAGCCCGCGGGCGGGATGCGCGGCATGGTCGGGTCGACCTGCGTGGCCGCCAGCCGCGTCACCACGGTGATGGCCTGGTGCGCATCCGCGGTGCGGGCAAAGGCCAGCACCTGCGGCACCAGCGCGCCTTGCGCCGCCAGCATGCTGTATTGCCCGTCGGCAAAGAGCCGGGGATGGGCGTGGCGTACTGCCAGCACCTGGCGTATCAGCTGCTGCTTGATGCGCCCGTCGCGCCAGTGCGCCAGCCAGTGGGCCCAGCCGGCGCTGCAGCCCAGGCGCGCGCGCAGTTGCGCAAAATCGGGCGGGCGCCGGTTGTCGGGGTCCACCAGGCTCAGGTCCCAGCCTTCGCATCCCTGGTAGCGGTCGGGGATGCCTGGTGCGGTCAGCTGGACCAGCACCTGTGCCAGGCTGTTGACGGCGCCGGCCACGGCAATGTGCTGCGCAAACTGGCCGATATGCGCCAGCACACCCAATGGCCAGTCCGCCGCGATGGCGCGCAGTAAGCCCTCGCACGCGGCTTCGTAGGCTGCGTCGGGGCAGGTCCAGTTGCCGTGGCGCTTGGCTTCGCGGATGGCCTTGAGCTGCCACGCGGACACGCGCTCCAGGAAGGCCTCGACGGTGTTGCCGCCTGCAGGCTTGCCGATGTCCTCCATCGGCCACGCGCCGACCAGGGTCTGGTACAGCATCAGGCGGTCGCCGGGGTCCGGGGCCTGCGGCAGCGTCGACAGCAGCGGTGCGCAGGCGCGTTCCCATGCCGCCACGGCATCCGCCCAGGCGTCGGGCATCTCGCTCAGCACGGCCAGGCGCATGCGTGTGTCCTCGCCGCGCTTGTGGTCGTGGGTCGCAGTGGCCAGCATGGCATGAGGACAGGCCATGCGCCGCGCCGCCATGCGCGCGTGGAACTGCGCCGGCGGCAGCGCCAGCGTGCCGGGGTCGCTGCCCACCTCGTTGCGCGACAGCAGCCGCCCGTAGCGGTAGAACGCTGTGTCTTCGCCGGCCTTGGCTGCCAGGGCGGGCATCAGTTGCTGCAGGCGGCGGCGCAGCACGCCGGTTTCGCTGTCGGGCGGGGCTGGCGTGCGCAGGCAGCCGCCGATAAAGGCCAGTGCCACGGCCTCGTCCGGGGCGAGCTCGGGGCGCGCCGCCTGCATGGCCTGGTCCAGCATGGCGTGGTCGGCCTGTGCGGCCGAGGCGTCGCGCGCGCCGGGTTTCGCGTCAAAGTAGCTGCGGTAGACGGGCACCGCCGCCATCAGCGCGGCCAGCGCGCGCCGCAGCGCCGCACGTGTCAGGTCGCGCGTGCCGGGCTCCTGCTTCGCGCAGTCGTGCAGGCAGGCGGCGGCGCCTTCGTACTCGGTCACCAGGTGACGCTCCAGCACCTGGCGCCGTGCCGCCGCGATATGGGCGGCATACGGGCGCGCATCGCCGCTGGCCGACGTCCACAGTGCGCCCAGCGGCGCCTCGCCGTTGCCGTCGTGCAGCACGGCGGCAACGTCGTCCATGAAGTCGTAGCCCGTGGTGCCATCCACCTGCCAGTCCGGCGCCAGCCGTTCGCGCGGGCCCAGGATCTTTTCGACCACCAGCCACGGGTGCGCCAGGCGCAGCAACGGCGGGCGCGCGGCGGCGTGCCGGTCCAGTTCGGCGCGCAGCCGGCGGCAGTAGCCGGCAGGATCGGCCAGGCCGTCGACATGATCGACACGCACGCCGTCGATCCAGCCTTCGCGCAGCAGGCGGAAGACCAGCGCGTGGACGGCGTCGAATACCTGCGGGTCTTCCTCGCGCACGCCGACGAGATCGCTGATCTCGAAAAAGCGCCGCCAGTTCAGTGCCGCGGCGGCGGTGCGCCACCAGGCCAGCCGGTAGTGCTGGCGCTCCAGCAGTGCGTGCAGCCGGGTGCGGCCTTCGGCCTGCGTGGGGTCGTACCAGCCGGGCTGGGTTGCGGCGGCGGCATCCACGCTGCCCGGCGCCAGCGGCAGCGAGTGCTCGAAGTAGCGCAGGTAGGCGGCATCGCCGGCGCTTGCAGGCACCCATTGCAGCTCGCCCGCCACCAGCGTGTCCCAGTAGGACTGGCCCAGCATCGGCAGCAGGACCTTGCCATGCAGGGCGGGGTCGCGCGGGGTCCAGTCGATGTCGAAGCTGGCGGCGCAGCGGCTGGCGCGTCCGTGGGTCAGCACGTCGCGCCACCAGTGGTTGTGGGTGGGGTCGGCTGCCATGTGGTTGGGCACGATGTCCAGCACCAGGCCGAGGCCGGCGGCGCGGGCGCGCCCGGCCAGCGCCTTCAGGCCGGGCTCGCCGCCCAGCTCGTCGCGCACGCGGGTGAAGTCGGTGACATCGTAGCCGTGGCTGGAGCCCGGGCGCGCGCCGCACACTGGCGACAGGTACAGGTGGCTGACGCCGAGCGCGGCGTAGTAGTCGACCACGGCGGCGGCATCGGCAAAGGTGAAGCCCGGGTGCAGCTGCAGCCGGGCGGTGGCGCGGGGCAGGTCATGGTCGCCGCCATCGCCATGACCGCCTGGCAGGGATTCCGGCAAGCCGGCGGGCATTATCTGACGCGCGCCGCTGCGGGCTCGCACATGGTGGCGACGCAGGCCAGCGGCGGCAGCATGCCGGCGGACAGCTCGGCCGCGGCGCCGGGCAGGCTTTCATGCAGCGCCGCGCTCATGTCGTGGCATGGCCGCATGCATGGCACGGCTTCGCTGCCCAGGTTCAGCCACAGGCTCAGCTCCATGCCGTCCATCAGCCGCCAGCGTGCGCACAGCGCGGCCGGCCCCAGGATATCGACACCGGCCGACTGGCAGCCGGCCAGCCGGTCCAGCAGTTCACGGCGGCGCACCGCGAGCAGCTCGTGGTAGTACGGGGTCCAGTCGCCGTCGTCTTCCAGCTCGGGGCGCGACGCCTCGAAGGTGGCCGGGTCGTTGGGGTCGGGGATGGCCGCGGCGCGCGCATCGTCGCGGAATGCCGCGGAAGCCGCAAGCTCGCGGCGCCGGCCGTCGCGCACGGCCTGCGCCAGTTCGGGCGGGTGGCTGGTGAAGTAGAGGAAGGGCCGCTGCGTGCCGGTTTCCTCGCCCATGAACACCAGCGGCACCTGCGGGCACAGCAGCTGCAGCGCCACCGCTGCGCGCAGCGCATTGCGGTCCGCCAGGCCGGCCAGCCGGTCGCCCAGTGCGCGGTTGCCGGTCTGGTCGTGGTTCTGCAGGAAGCAGACGAAGGCCGTGGGCGGCAGGTGCGCGCTGGGCTGGCCGCGGCGCACGCTGTCCGCGCTTGACGGCACGCCCGGCGCGGCGGCAGAGCGGTGCGCCGACAACTCGCCCTGGTAGGCAAAGCCTTCGCCCAGCACGCGCGCAAGGTGGCGCAGCGCGGGCTCGCCGCGCCCCGCAGGCGCATCCTCGCCCTCATCGGCGCAGCGGGTGTAGTCGCAGTAGTAGCCGTCGCCCTCGCCGGTCAGCAGCACGTGCAGGGCATGGTGGGCGTCATCGTTCCATTGTGCGTCGTAGCCCTTGGCCAGCAGTTCGGCATCGTTGTTGTCGTTTTCCAGCACCAGGTGCAGATGGCGGCTGGCGCCGTCGCCTTCGGCCAGCGTGGTGCGCAGCTCGCCGGGCAGCGCCGCCAGCCAGCCTTCGTCCTCGATCGCGTGCACGGCGTCCAGGCGCAGGCCGTCGAAGCGGAACTGCTCCAGCCAGTAGCGCGCGTTCTCGGTGAAGAAGCGCCGCACCTGCGGCCGGCGGAAATCGATGGCCGGCCCCCACGGGGTCTGCCGGTCTGCGCGGAAGAACGCGCTGGCGTAGCGGTGCAGGTAGTTGCCCTCGGGCCCGAAGTGGTTGTAGACCACGTCCAGCAGCACCATCATGCCGAGCTGGTGGGCGCGGTCCACCAGCGCGCGCAGTTCATCCGGGGTGCCGTAGGCGGACTCGGGCGCAAACGGCAGCACGCCGTCATAGCCCCAGTTGCGCGCGCCGGGGAATTCCGCCACTGGCATCAGCTCGACCGCGGTGAAGCCCAGCGCCGCCAGCCGCGGCAGCTGCTGCGCCGTGCCGGCAAAGCCGCCGCACAGGCCCACGTGCAACTCATAGACGATGGCTTCATGCCAGGGGCGCCCGCGCCAGTCCGGACAGGCCCACGCAAAGGCGCCGGCGGCGTCGGGCGCGGGCACGATGCTGGGCCCGTGCACATCGTCGGCCTGGCAGCGCGAGGCCGGGTCGGGCACGGTGGTGCCGTCGTCAAGCCGGAACCAGTAGCGTGCCCCCTTGCTGCACGCAACGATGGCCTCGAACCAGCCGTTGGCGCCGGCCGCCATGTGCACCGGACCGAGCCCGGCGATCTCCAGCCGTACCGCCTGGCCTTGCTCGGCTGCGTCCGGAGCCCACAGCCGGAACCGCACGCGGCCGTCTGGCAGCCAAGCCGGCCCGAACAGGTAATCGTGCGCAGGTTCGTCGTAGCCTGGCAGGCCTGGCTGCCCGACGGCAGCGGGCGCCGCAAAGCAGTCGTGCGGGGCCAGGTTGGGCGTGGCGGAGCGGGCGCCGGGGGCGAGAAGAAACGGATTGGCGTGCAAATTCGGCTCCTGGCTTCGGAACAGCTGTGGAACGTGCAAAGGGAGAGCCGGCCGGATGGCCGGTCCTTGTGTCCAACGCGAACTCCATGCCCACGGAACAACGCTTTGCGAGGGCGCATGCTGGCGGGGCGTAGCCGCCAGCCCGGGCTTGGTTACATGGGCCATTGTAGAAACTTCCCGCGCAGTGCGGACGTGCGCTAGCCCACGCCCGCAGTGCCCGTCACGCCGCTTACGCGGCGCGCACCGGAGATTCAGCCTGCCAGGGCGCACCGCTGGCGCGGTGCAGCAGCCGCACCGGCACCGGCTCGATGTGCCAGATGCGCTCGCAATACTCGCGGATCGCCCGGTCCGATGAAAAGCGCCCGGAGCGCGCGCACGACAGCACCGACATGCGTTGCCAGCGCGCCGGTTCGGCAAAGGCCTGGGAGACTTTCTCCTGGCACTCGATGTAGGAGGCGAAGTCGGCCATCAGCAGGTAGGGGTCGTGCCTCTGCTGCGGGTCAAACAGCGGACGGAACAGCCCCGGGTCCCCGCGCGAGAAGAAGCCCTGCTGGACCAGGTCGATCACTGCGCGCAGCTGCGGGTTGCTGTGGTAGTAGGCGGCAGGGTCGTAGCCGCTGGCACGCAGCGCATAGACCTCCGGCGCGGTCAGTCCGAACGGGAAGAAGTTGTCGTTGCCCACGGCTTCGCGCAGCTCGATATTGGCGCCGTCCATGGTGCCGATATTGAGCGCGCCATTCATCGCGAACTTCATGTTGCCGGTGCCGGACGCTTCCTTGCCCGCCAGCGAGATCTGCTCGGCCAGGTCGGCCGCCGGGTAGATGCGCTGCCCGTAGGTGACATTGAAGTTGGGCAGGAACACCACCTTGAGCCGGTCGCGCACCTGCGGGTCGCGGTTGACCACGTCGGCCACCGAGGTGATGAAGCGGATCATCAGCTTGGCATAGGCGTAGCCCGGCGCCGCCTTGCCGCCGAACAGGAAGGTGCGTGGCTGGATCTCGGTGCCGGGGTCGGACTTGATGCGGTGGTACAGCGCGATCACATGCTGCACCGCCAGGTGCTGGCGCTTGTATTCGTGGATGCGCTTGACCATCACATCGAACATGGAGGACGGGTCCACCACCACGCCGGTGGTGTCGCGGACCAGCTCGGCCAGCGCTACCTTGTTCTGGTGCCGCGCGGCCTGCCATTGTTCGCGAAAGCCCGCGTCCTCGGCATACGGCTCGAGCGCGCGGAGCTGCGCCAGGTCGGAGATCCAGCCGTCGCCGATCGCCTCCGACACCAGCCGCGTCAGACGCGGGTTGGACAGCGCCAGCCAGCGCCGCGGCGTCACGCCATTGGTGATGCTGGTGAACTTCTCCGGCCACATCTCGTAGAAATCCTTGAGCACGTCCTCGCGCATCAGCCTTGAGTGCAGCTCGGCCACACCGTTGATGGCGTGGCTGCCCACGCACGCCAGGTTGGCCATGCGCACATGCCGTTCGCCGTGCTCATTGATCAGCGACAGCCGCGCCAGGCGCGATTCGTCGCCGTAGAAGCGGATCCGCACCTCGTCCAGCAAGCGCGCGTTGATCTCCAGGATGATCTCGAGATGGCGCGGCAGCACACGGGCAAACAGCGGCAGCGGCCACTGCTCCAGCGCCTCGGGCAGCAGCGTGTGGTTGGTGTAGGCAAAGGCATTCTGCGTGATGTGCCAGGCCTCGTTCCAGGCCAGGTCATGGTCGTCGACAAGCAGCCGCATCAGCTCGGCAATGCCCACGGCCGGGTGGGTGTCGTTCAGTTGCACCGCGAACTTCTCGTGGAAGCGCGTCACCGGGATGCCGTCGACGGCGAGCAGCCGCAGCATGTCTTGCAGCGAACAGGCGACGAAGAAGTATTGCTGCTCCAGCCGCAGCTCCTTGCCCTGGCTGGTCTCGTCGTTGGGGTAGAGTACCTTGGTCAGGTTCTCGGAAGTGACCTTCTTGCTGACCGCGCCCAGGTAGTCGCCGCGGTTGAAGGTATGGAAGTCGAAGGCCTCGGTGGCGTCCGCGCGCCACAGCCGCAGGGTGTTCACGGTATTGACGCGGTAGCCCAGGATCGGCGAGTCGAACGGCACGCCCACCACGGTCTTGGCCGGCACCCAGCGCACGCGGTAGTGGCCGCGGTCGTCGGTGTAGTGCTCGGTGTGGCCGCCCAGGCGCACCTGCACGGCCCACTCTGAGCGCTGGATCTCCCACGGGTTGCCGTTGCGCAGCCAGGTGTCGGTGGATTCCACCTGCATGCCGTCGATGATGGTCTGCTGGAAGATGCCGTACTCGTAGCGGATGCCATAGCCGAGCGCGGGGATTTCCAGCGTCGCCAGCGAATCCATGAAGCAGGCCGCCAGCCGGCCCAGGCCGCCATTTCCCAGCCCCGGCTCGACCTCTTGCTCCAGGATGCGGTCGAGATCCAGCCCGGCAGCGGCCATGGCCTCGCGCACCTCGTCGAAGATGCCCAGGTTGATCAGGTTGTTGCCCAGGTGCGGGCCCATCAGGAATTCCGCCGACAGGTAGGCGACGGTGCGCGAGGGCTGTCCCAGGTAGGCCTCGGCGGTGCTGATCCAGCGCTGCACCAGGCGGTCGCGCACGGTATGCGCCGCTGCCTGGTAGAGGTCGTTCTGGCTGGCGTGGCCGGGCAGCTTGCCCTGGGTATGGAAGACGTGGTCGAGGAAGGCCCGGCGCAGGCTGGCGCCGGACAGGGCGGTACGGGTGTCATCGGCATGCTCGGGCCGGACAGATTCCTTCATGGCGAGGCTCCTGCGCATGTGCGTGGGTCAAGCTTAGTGGATGGAGCAATCCCTGCACCGAGATCGCGGCTCTGGTCGTGCAAGCGGCACATATTGCGGGCGACCCGTGGCTACGCGCGTGGCGGCGGATGGCGTGCGCCGCGGCGGCCGCCGCGCAAGGCGTCGGCTCGCGCCTGCACCGCCGGGGTATCGAACAGCGCACGTACATCGGCATCGAGCCGGCGCTGCCAGTTGGGATGGACGCTGGTGGTGCCGGGCAGGTTGGGCTGCTCGGCCTCGCCCAGCAGGTCTTCCAGCGGCACCAGGCGCAGGGCGGTACGCGCGGTGCCGAGCCACGCCAGCACGGCATCGAGCGGGGCATCGGCGGGGTCCGGCACGGCGCCGCTGCACAGCCCCGCTGCGCACAGCGCCTGCCAGAGCGCGCCGCGCTCGCGCGCACGGCCGGCCTGCATCGCCGCGAGGGTTTCGCCGGGCGCCAGCAGGTGCAGCCGGTCGCGCCACGCAAGGTCGCGGCCGGCCCACCAGCCGGTGACTGTGGGGAGGTCGTGGGTCGAGGTGGTGGCGATGGCATCGGGCGGCCAGGCTGCGGGAGGCAGGAAGGCGGGCACGGTGTCGGGCGCCGGGGCGGGCACCCGCTGAGCTGCCTCGGCCGCATCCACTGGCGCGCTCTCCTCGCGCTGGAACCACAGCACATCGATGCCCAGCACGCCACGGGCCGACAGCGCCGCATTCAGCTCCGGCGGCACCGTGCCCAGGTTTTCGCCGATGATGATGGCGCGGTGCCGCCATGATTCCAGCGCCACCAGCCGCAACATGTCCTGCAGCGGATAGCGCAGGTAGGCGCCTTCACTGGCCGGGGCACCGGCAGGCATCAGCCACATGCGTGCCAGGCCCAGCACATGGTCGATGCGCAGCCCGCCGGCATGGGCCAGGTTGGCGCGCAGCATCTCCAGGAAGGCCGCGTAGCCGCGGCGGCGCAGCCCGCCCGGCGAGAACACCGCCACGCCCCAGTCCTGCCCGAGCGGGTTGTACAGGTCCGGCGGTGCGCCGGCATGGAAGCCCGCCAGGATTTCCTGTTGCCGCGTCCAGGCCTGGCTGCCGCCAGGGTCGGCCCCCACCGCCAGGTCGGAGACGATGCCGACCGCCATGCCAGCGCCGCGCGCCGCACGCTGCGCGCGTGCCATGCCGTCGGCCGCAATCCATTGCAGGAAAGCGTGGTAGGCGACCTCATCGGCATGGGCCTGTGCAAAGGCCGCCACGGCGGCATCGCCGGGCGCGCGCAGCGTCACCGGCCAGCAGCGCCAGTCAGGCGCGGGGTTGTGGTTCATGCCGTTGGCGCTGTCGGCCAGGCGCTGGGCCTGGATGGCCTCGTAGCAGGCGTGCGCGTGCAAGGCGGTGCCGCCGCGCGCGCGAAAGGCGGCGCAGTCATCGAGCGCCGCGCGCGGCAGCAGCGCATCGCTGCGCTCCCATAGCCACCGCAGGATGGCGTAGCGCAGCGGCGTCAGCTTGACCCAGTCGATCTCGCTGCGGGCTTCCAGCGCTTGCAGCGACGCGCCCGCGCCGAGCGCGGCGACGGCCCAGTCTACCGCGGCCTGCCCGAATTGCACGGCGGGGTCGGCATAGAGCGGATTCAGGAACAGGCGGCTGGACGGCGCATACGGGCTATAGCGCCCGGGCAGCGCGGCAAAGCCGGCGTGCAGCGGGTTGATGGCGACGGCGTCGGCGCTGGCGCCGGCCGCGCTGATGCAGCACTGGGTCAGCGCGCTCAGGTCGCCCAGGCCGCAGGGCGCGCCGCGGCGCAGGCCGTAGAGCTGCACTGCCAGGCCCCAGGGCCGGGTCAGTTCGCCCGCGCGGCCGGCGTGCCGCAGCGCATCGGCAACGCCGTAGCAGCGCGGCGGCGCGATCGCCAGCACGGTGTGCGCATCGCCGAGTTCCAGGCGGTGGTAGCCGCATACGTCGATGGCGGGCAGCAGCATGGTGCCGTCGCTGTCGCGCGCGCTGCCGTCGTTGCCACGCACCGCGGTGCCGGTGACGATGGCGCCGTCTTCCAGCGTCAGCCGGTAGGACCGCTGAGGCAGGGTATGTGGCCACGGCACCGCCACCGGCTTGCCGCGCTCGGCGGTGACCAGCGGCGGCAGTGCATGCGCGGCGTCATCGGAGGCAAGCCATGCGCGCGACGCTTCGCACTGGCCAGTGGTGGCGCAAGGCAGGCCCAGGCCGTCCAGCACGCGCCGCAGTGCGGCGTCGGACACAGTCTGGGGCTGGTTCCAGGCATCCGTCCACCGGGGCAGCAGGCCCGCGCGCAGTGCCAGCGCATGCAGCGGCGTGGGCGTGTCGTGGCGGGTGGCGCGCCGGCTCATGCCTGTGCCTCCTGCGGCGCGCCCAGCGGCGGGCTTTCCTGGGGCGCGCTCTGGCGGCTGCGGGCCTGGGCCGCCAGCAGCACCAGCGAGTGGCCCGCCACCGCCTGGCTGTCGGCGACCGCCTCGCCCGCGAGTTCGGCCTCGGTGGCGTCGGGCCGGCTGCTGTCGAACAGCAGTGTCCAGGCCAGCGTGGGCCCGGGCAGCAGGAAGGAGGCCTCGGCATCGCCGGCGTTGAGCAGCAGCAAGGTTACCTGCACGGCGCCGGCATCGCTCTCTTCGTCCTGCGCCAGCGAGCCCAGCTGCGCGCGCTCCGGTTGGGGCGGCGCGGCCGCGCGGCGCAGCGCGAGCGTGCGGATCTCCGGGTCGGCCCATTCCTCGGGGGTGGGCGGCTTGCCGTCGGTATCGAACCAGGCAATATCGGCAATGCCCTGCGCCGGTTCCTCGCGCCCGTGCGCGAAGCGGTCGCCGGCCAGGGAGTGCAGCCGCCGGCGCAGGGCCAGCAGGCGGCGCACCATGTGCTGCAGCGGCTGCGCGCCGGGCGTCTGGGCCTGCTTCCAGTCCAGCCACGAGATCTCGTCGTCCTGGCAGTAGGCGTTGTTGTTGCCTTGCTGGCTGCGGCCCCATTCATCGCCGGCGGTCAGCATCGGCGTGCCCTGCGACAGCAGCAGCGTGGCCATCAGTGCCTGCGCCACGCGCGCGCGGCAGGCCAGGATGGCGGGGTCGTCGGTGGGGCCTTCGATGCTGCCGTCGGGGCTCCAGTTGGCGCTGGCGTTGTCGTCGGTGCCGTCGCGGTTGTCTTCGCCGTTGGCCTCGTTGTGCTTGCTGCTGTAGCTGACCAGGTCGGCCAGCGTGAAGCCGTCGTGCGCGGTGATGAAGTTGATGCTGGCCCAGGGGCGCCGGTGGCGGCGGTCGAAGAGGTCGGCCGAGGCCGCCAGCCGCGCCGCCAGCTCGCCGCGGTGGCCGGCGTCGCCGCGCCAGAAGCGGCGCGCCACGTCGCGGAACTTGTCGTTCCACTCGGCAAAGCCGGGCGGGTGGTTGCCAAGCTGGTAGCCGCCCGGGCCCAGGTCCCACGGCTCGGAGATCAGCTTGACGCGGCTCAGCACCGGATCCTGCATCAGTGCATCGAAAAAGCCCGAGCCCGCATCGAAACCGTTGCCCTCGCGCCCCAGGGTGGTGCCCAGGTCGAAGCGGAAGCCATCGACGTGGTAGCAGTGGACCCAGTAGCGCAACGAGTCCATCACCATCTGCAGCACGCGCGGATGCGACAGGTTGAGCGTATTGCCGCAGCCGGTGTCGTTGATGTAGTGGCGCTCGTCGCCCGGCACCAGCCGGTAGTAGCTGGCGTTGTCCAGCCCGCGCCACGACACCGTCGGTCCCAGCTCGTTGCCCTCGCAGGTATGGTTGTAGACCACGTCCAGGATCACTTCGATGCCGGCCGCGTGCAGGCGCCGCATCGCCACCTTGAACTCCTGCAGTTGCCCGGTGCCCAGGTAGGCGGGCTCCGGCGCGAAGTACGCCATGGTGTTGTAGCCCCAGTAGTTGCGCAGTCCGCGCTCCAGCAGGAAGCGGTCCTGCAGGATGGCGTGGACCGGCAGCAGCTCGACGGTGGTGATGCCGAGCTGCACCAGGTGGTCGATAAAGCGCGGGTCGCACAGCGCGGCGAAGGAACCGCGCAGGTTGGGCAGCAGGTCACCGCGCAGCATCGACAGGCCCCGCAGGTGGGCTTCATAGATGACGGTGGACGGCCACGGCACCGCGGGCGGGCGGTCGTCGCCCCAGTGGAAGCTCTCGTCGACCACCACCGCCTTGGGCATGGTGGGGGCGCTGTCGCGGCGGTCCGGAGTCAGGTCGCCGCGCGCGCTTTGCAGGCGGTAGCCGAACAGCGCATCGGACCAGCGCACCGGGCCGCTCAACTGGCGCGCATACGGGTCGAGCAGCAGCTTGTGCGGGTTGAAGCGGTGGCCGTGCGGGGGATCGTAGGGGCCGTGCGCGCGGTAGCCGTACAGGGTGCCGAGCGCGGCATCGGGCAGGTAGCCGTGCCAGATCTCGTCGGTGCATTCCGGCAGCCGCAGGCGCGCCAGCTCCTTGCGCCCGTTGTCGGAGAACAGGCACAGGTCGATGCGCGAGGCATGGGCCGAGAACACCGCGAAATTGACACCCAGGCCGTCCCAGTGGGCCCCGAGGGGATACGGCTTGCCCGGCAGCAGCCGGTCCGCGAACTGTCGGCTCATGTCGATGCGCCCTGGATGCCGCCACCCGGATCGAAGCGCAGCACCAGCGTGGCCAGCGGCGGCAGCGTCAGCGCGAGCGAAGCCGGCTGCCCGTGCGAAGGCACGTCCACTGCCGCTACCGCGCCGCTGTTGCCGACATTGCTGCCGCCATACACGGCGGCATCGGTATTCAGGCATTCCTGCCAGGCGCCGGCATACGGCACCCCGAGCCGGTAACCATAGCGCGGCACCGGGGTCATGTTGACCACCACCAGCACCACTTCGCGGCTGTATGGGCCCGCGCGGCGCAGCCACGCAAACACGCTGTTATGGTTGTCGTCGCCCACCACCCACTGGAAGCCTTCGGGGCGGTGGTCCAGCGCATGCAGCGCGGGCAGCTCCCGGTAGAGGCGGTTCAGGTCCCGCACCAGCGTGTGCATGCCGCGGTGCATGGGGTGGTCCAGCAAGGCCCAGTCAAGCTCGGCATCGTGGTTCCATTCCTGCCACTGCGCCAGTTCGCCGCCCATGAACAGCAGCTTCTTGCCCGGGTGCGCCCACATGAAGCCGTAGTAGGCGCGCAGGCCGGCAAATCGCTGCCACTCGTCGCCGGGCACCTTGCCGATCATCGAGGCCTTGCCGTGCACCACCTCGTCATGCGACAGCGGCAGCACGAAGGCCTCGGACCACGCATAGACCAGCCCGAAGGTCATGTCCTGGTGGTGCCAGGCGCGATGGACGGGCTCGTGCCCGAGATAATGCAGCGTGTCGTGCATCCAGCCCATGTTCCACTTGAAGTCGAAGCCAAGCCCGCCGCTGGCGACGCTGGCGGTCACGCCGGGCCAGGCGGTGGATTCTTCGGCGATGGTCAGCGCACCGGGGCAGCGTTCGTGGACCACGGCGTTCAGTTCGCGCAGGAAGTCGACGGCTTCCAGGTTTTCCCGGCCGCCGAAGCGGTTCGGCACCCACTGGCCGGGCTCGCGGCTGTAGTCGCGGTAGAGCATGGATGCCACCGCGTCCACGCGCAGGCCGTCGGCGTGGAAGTGCTCCAGCCAGTGCAGCGCGCCGGCCAGCAGGAAGCCGCGCACCTCGTTGCGGCCGAGGTTGTAGATCAGGGTGTTCCAGTCCTGGTGGAAGCCCTCGCGCGGGTCCTCGTGCTCGTACAGCGCGGTGCCGTCGAAGCGCGCCAGCCCGTGCGGATCGGTCGGGAAATGCGCGGGCACCCAGTCCAGGATCACGCCGATGCCGGCCTGGTGGCAGCGGTCGATAAACGCGGCGAAGGCCTGCGGCGGCCCCAGCCGCGCGGTGGGAGCATACAGCGACAGCGGCTGGTAGCCCCACGAGCCGCCAAACGGGTGCTCGGTGATGGGCAGCAGCTCGATATGGGTAAAGCCCAGTTCCTGCACGTACGGCACCAGCCTCTCGGCCAGGATTTCCCAGCCGCGTTGCGGGTCGTTGGCCGCCCGCAGCCACGACAGGGCATGGATTTCATAGACGGACATCGGCGCGGCATAGGCATCGGTGCCGCCGCGGCGCGCCATCCAGTCGGCGTCATGCCAGGCGAAGGGGGGCGCGCCCTGGTCCGGTCCGGCCACCACCGAGGCGGTGGCGGGGGGCGCCTCGGTGGCCAGCGCGAGCGGGTCGGCCTTGTCCGGCAGCTCGGTGCCGTGCGGGTCGAGCAGGTCGTACTTGTAGCGGCTGCCGGGCTGCGCGCCCAGCGCGGCGGGGATGAACAGCTCCCAGATGCCGCTGGGGTGGCGCAGCCGCATCGGGTGCCGCGCCGGGTGCCAGCCGTTGAAGTCAGCGATCACCGAGACCCGCTGCGCGTTCGGCGCCCACACGGCAAAGCGCACGCCGTCGATGCCGTCCACGCGCTGGCACTGCGCGCCCAGGCAGGCGCCCAGCTCGAAGTGGCGGCCCTCGGCGATCAGGTGCAGGTCCAGTTCGCCCAGCAGCAGGCCAAAGGCATAAGGGTCGGCGCTGCACTGCGCGGTGCCGTCGGACCATTGCACGCGCAGCCGGTAATCGGGCGCACTGCCCTTGTATTCGCGCGGCAGCCGCGCGGCGAAGACGCCGCCGCCATGGAGCCGCGCCATCTCCGCCAGTGGCGTGCCGCCGGCATCGGTCAGCTGCACCGACGCCGCCCCTGGCAGGCAGGCGCGCACCAGCGTGCCGTTGCCGTCAGGGTGCGGACCCAGCACCGCAAACGGGTCATGGTGGCGCGCACCAAGCAGGGCCTCGAGCTCGTGGCCCGGCAGCATGCCGGGTTGGGTGCCATGGGCGGGGCTCATGGCTGGTCTCCCGGCGCCAGCACTTTGCGCAGCAGGCGCGCCAGGCCGCTGACCGGCAGGTCGATCCACGCCACGCGGTTGGCGGCTTCGTAGTCGACCTCATAGGCTGCCCGTTCCAGCAGGAACAGGTCCAGCAATGGCTGCAGCTGGCCGGGCGCGACCCAGGGTGTGCCCGAGTCCTGCATGTGCAGGTGGTAGGAGTTCAGGAAGGCTTCGCTGGCGGTGCTGCGGAAGCGCTCCAGCAGCACCGCGCGGCGTTCGGCCAGCTGCGGCGGCAGTTCGCTGTGGGTGCGCTCCTGGCGGTCGGTGCCGACCGTGGCCGCGGCGTAGTCCAGCGAGCGCAGCAGCCCGGCCACATCGCGCAGCGGCGAGGTCTTGCGCCGGCGCCAGTCCAGCGGCAGGCCGGGCTCGCCTTCGAAGTCGACCAGGTAGGTGTCGTTCTGCGCAATCAGCACCTGGCCCAGATGGAAGTCGCCATGGATGCGCGTCTGCAGGCTGCCCGGCGCGGCAGCGGCGAGCTGTTCGACCAGCGCGGGCAGCGCGTCGCGCGCGGCCAGCAGGGTCTGCACGTCGGCCTCGAAGCCCTGGCGCACCGGTCCCGGCACGGTGGCGGGCGCGGACTCCAGCCGCGTCAGCGCGCGCTGCAGCGCACGCAGGGCTTGCTCGGCCCACGCGCGCGCATCGCCTGCGGTGGCCGGCAGCGGCGCGAAGGCGTCGTCGCCGCTGGGCCGTGCCAGCACCGCATGGAGCTCGGCCAGCCGGCGGCCGAGCGTGCCAGCCAGCGCGGCGTAGCCGTTCATGGCCTCGGCAAACTCGTCCTCGCTCTCCTGCGAGGGCAGCGCGTCATCGATGGCGCGGCCCAGGTAGTCCAGGGTCCAGTCCCAGCCATTGCCCTGGTTCAGGACATAGCCCTGCAGCAGCATCAGCGTATGCGGCACGCCATCCGGTCCGGTGCGCACCACCTCGCCCAGCAGCGGCGCCGCGTGCGCATAGCCCTGCGCGGTCAGGTAGCGCGTCATCTCGGCCTCGGGGTGGATGCCGCCAGAGACCCGGCGCACCATCTTGAGCACGGCGGTGTTGTTGTAGGACAGCGAGCTGTTGGACTGCTCGGCCGACATGTATTCGATCGGGTCGCGCTCCAGTTCCAGCGCGGCCAGGCCGGCTTCGGCGCGGAAGTGGATGATGTCGTTGCCGGCGTGCATCTGCACGTCATTGCGCAGCGCGCGCACCACCTCGCGCGCAAAGGGCTCGACCACGAAACCGTCGGTGGCCAGCCCCACGCGGCTGCCCTGGCGCACGCGCGCCATCGACAGTCCATGTGCCAGCTGCGACACGCTGTCGGCGCTCTCGCGGTCCCACAGGATGCCCAGCGGCAGCTGGTAGCGTTCGGTGCGGCCAGGCAGGGTCACCTCGACCTCGCCCAGGTAGACATCTTCGCCGCTGCTGCCGCGCGCGAATGGCAGCAGGTACGCCGGTTCGATGCGCTCGATGCGCTCGTGCTTGGCGCCGAACCAGCGGCGCCGGCTGATGTAGTGCGGCAGCACGTCGCTGGCCATGATGCGGCGCGAGGCGTCGGTCAGCTCCGGCCGGCTCGTGTTCTGCATCACCAGGGTGATCTGGTCCGGCATCTGCTCGGGTGCTTCCACGTGCCATGACGGGGGCTGCGCCTCGTCACTGAGTACGAACCAGTAGAAGCCATAAGGCGGCAGCGTCAGCAGGTAGGTCAGCGTGCCGATGGCCGGGAACGGCGTGGCGCCCATCATCTCCACCGGCACGCGGCCGTTGAAGGCGGACAGGTCCAGTTCGACGGCCTGCGGCGCGCGCGACAGGTTGGCCACGCACATGATGTGCTCGTCCTCGTATTCGCGCAGGTAGGCCAGGATTTTGCGGTTGCCCGGAAACAGGAAGCGCAGCGTGCCGCGGCCGAAGGCGCGGTGCTTGCGCCGCAGCGCCAGCATGCGCCGCATCCAGTTCAGCAGCGAATGCGGGTCGCGCGCCTGCGCCTCGACGTTGACGGCTTCGTAGCCATACAGCGGGCCCTGCAGCGGCGGCAGCACCAGGCGCTCGGGGTCGGCGTGCGAGAAGCCGCCGTTGCGGTCGGGCGACCACTGCATCGGCGTGCGCACGCCGTCGCGGTCGCCCAGGTGGATGTTGTCGCCCATGCCGATCTCGTCGCCGTAGTAGATCACCGGCGTGCCCGGCATCGAGAACAGCAGGCTGTTCATCAGCTCGATGCGGCGGCGGTCGCGCTCCATCAGCGGCGCCAGCCGGCGGCGGATGCCCAGGTTGATGCGCGCGCGCCGGTCCGTGGCGTAGACCTCCCACAGGTAGTCGCGCTCGCTGCTGGTCACCATCTCCAGCGTCAGTTCGTCATGGTTGCGCAGGAAGATGGCCCACTGGCAGTTGGGCGGCACCTCCGGCGTCTGGCGCATGATGTCGGTGATCGGGAAGCGGTCTTCGCGCGCGATCGCCATGTACATGCGCGGCATCAGCGGGAAGTGGAAGGCCATGTGGCATTCGTCGCCTTCCGGCTCCGGGCCGGTCAGGCCGAAGTACTGCTGCGCGTCCTCGGGCCACATATTGGCTTCTGCCAGCAGCATGCGGCCGGGGAAGCGCGCGTCCAGGTGGGCGCGGATATGGCGGATGACGGCATGGGTCTCGGGCAGGTTCTCGTTGCTGGTGCCTTCGCGCTCGACCAGGTAGGGCACCGCGTCCAGGCGCAGCCCGTCGACGCCCATGTCGAGCCAGTAGCGCATCACCGACAGCACCTCGTTGAGCACCTGCGGGTTGTCGAAGTTCAGGTCCGGCTGGTGCGAGTAGAAGCGGTGCCAGAAGTAGGCGCCGGCCACCGGGTCCCAGCTCCAGTTGGACTTCTCGGTGTCACAGAAGATGATGCGGGTGCCGGCGTAGGCCTGGTCATGGTCCGACCACACGTAGTAGCGCCGCGCCGCCGAGCCGGGTTTGGCGGCGCGCGCGCGCTGGAACCACGGATGCTGGTCGGAGGTGTGATTGATCACCAGCTCGGTGATCACGCGCAGCCCGCGCGCGTGCGCCGCGGCGATAAAGCGGCGCGCCTCGGCCAGCGTGCCGTAGTCGGGGTGGACGTTGCGGTAGTCGGCGATGTCGTAGCCGTCGTCGCGCCGCGGCGACGGATAGAACGGCAGCAGCCAGACCGTGTCCACGCCCAGGTTGACCAGGTAGTCGAGCTTGGCCAGCAACCCGGCAAAATCGCCCACGCCGTCGCCGTTGGCGTCGTAGAAGGACTTGATGTGGAGCTGGTAGATGATCGCGTCCTTGTACCAGAGCGGATCGGCGTTGAGCAGGGCGGCACTGCCGGTTTCGGTAAGGCGTTTCATCCGTGTCTCCACGTATGCCTGTCAGGCGCCGTGCGGGTCGGTCGAGGCCGGCGCCGCGGGTGGGCGGGGGGCGGGACGCTCAAGCGGGCGCACATGCCAGACCGTGAAGGGCAGTTGCGCCGGATCGAGCCGGATGCGCTGGTGCTTGCCGCGCAGCTCGAAGCGCCGGCCGTGCATCAGGTCGTGCACCGCCAGGCCGGCCTGGTCGGGCAGCCCCCATTCCCACAACGGGATTTCGATATCGGTCTCGTGCGCCGTGCGCGGGTCCAGGTTGATCGCGGCCAGCAGCACGTCGTCGCCGAACAGGTAGTCGGTGCCCGGCATGAAGCGCGCGAACCACAGCACGGCGTCGCTGCCGGCATGGTAGAAGCGCAGCCCCAGGTGGTTCTGCAGCGCCGGGTGCCCGGCGCGGATCTCGTTGAGCCGTGAGATCTCCGCAACGATATTGCCGGGCTGCTGCCAGTCGCGCACGCGCAGCTGGTATTTCTCGGAATCGAGGTATTCCTCGCGCACCTTGCCGTTCAGCACAAAGGGCGCGCTCTCGCACAGCTCGAAGCCGCTGTACATGCCCCACAGCCCCGACAGCAGCGTGGCCAGCGCCGCGCGGATCAGGAACGCGGGGCGCCCGCCCTGGTGCAGGAAGTAGGGGTTGATGTCAGGGGTGTTGACGAAGAAGTGCGGCCGGAAGAAGTCGCGCAGCGGGCTTTGCGTCAGCTCGGTCAGGTATTCGGTCAGCTCCCACTTGGCATTGCGCCAGGTGAAGTACGTGTACGACTGGCTGAAGCCCAGCTTGGCCAGCCGCGCCATCATCTTGGGCCGGGTGAAGGCCTCGGCCAGGAAGATGGTGTCGGGGTGGCGCGCGCGCACGTCGGCGATCATCCACTCCCAGAACGGCAGCGGCTTGGTGTGCGGGTTGTCGACGCGGAAGATGCGCACGCCCTGGTCGGCCCAGAACATCACCACGTCGCGCAGGGCCTGCCATAGCGCGGCGCCCGCGGGCGGCGCGGCGTAGAAATCGACGTTGACGATGTCCTCGTACTTCTTGGGCGGGTTCTCGGCATAGCGCAGTGAACCGTCGGGGCGGTGCGCAAACCACTCCGGGTGGTCCCTCAGCCACGGATGGTCGGGTGAGCACTGGATGGCAAAGTCGAGCGCCAGCTCCAGGCCATGGGCAGCGGCCGCGTCGCGCAGGCGGCGGAAGTCTTCGAAGGTGCCCAGCTCGGGATGCAGCGCATCGTGGCCGCCTTCCGCGCCGCCGATGGCGTAGGGGCTGCCGTGATCGCCCGGCTCGGCACGCAGGCTGTTATTGCGGCCCTTGCGGTGGGTGCGGCCGATCGGGTGGATCGGCGTGAAGTAGAGCACGTCGAAGCCCATCGCGCGAATCGCGGGCAGCCTGGCGATGACATCGTCGAAGGTGCCGTGGCGGGTCTCGTCGTTGCTTTGCGAACGCGGGAACAGCTCGTACCAGCTGGCGTAGCGCGCGGCCAGGCGATCGGCCTCGACCGGCATGGCCACCGGATGCCGCGAGGCAAACGGGCGCCCCGCCGGGGTTGCCATCACCGCCTGCATCGCGGCCGCGGTGCGTGGCGACAGCAGGATCTCCTGCCGGCGAGCGTCATCGCCGGCAGCGGTGATCAGTTCGTCGACGATGGATGAGAGCTCGGTGTCCGCGGTTGCCGTCCGGCTGTTCTTCCCGCCATTGCCCAGCTTCCCGTTCCTGGCAGGCTGCAGCAGCGCATCGGCCACCAGCCGCGCGCCTTCCTCGATCTCCAGCGCCACGTTGAGGCCGGCCGCGCGCTTCTTGCCGATCTCGTCGAGCCAGCTGGCGAAGGTGTCGCGCCAGGCCTCGACCGTGAATTCATGCCGGCCCAGCGCCACCAGCGGGAAACTGCCTTCCCAGCGGTCGTTGATCACGGGCTGCATCGGCGCCTGGTGCCAGTCAGTCTCGCCCGGCGCACGCCACAACACCGTGGCGGCAAGCTTGTCGTGGCCATCCATCCAGATATCGGCACTGACGGTCACGCGCTCGCCCACCACGCGCCGCACCGCGAAGCGGCCTTCGTTGCAGGCGGGTTCGACGTGCTCGATGGCGATCCGCGGGGCCTCCATCGCCGCCACCACGCTGCCCAGGCCGGTGGCGGCCAGCGTTTCATGGCCGTGCGGCGCGCGCGCGTCGGCTGCCGGCATGCCGGGCCGCGTCAGGGGCACCGGTGGCACTTCATAGAGGCGGATGTCGGCCGGCGCCAGCGTGATGCTGGCCAGCGCATCGAGCCGATAGTTGGCATCGACCGTCCCGCCCGGACCGCCCAGTGACGATTCCAGGTGCGCGCTGGCGTGCGGCAGCGCGCTCAGCACGCGGTCGGCGCCCAGCGTGCCGGGCGCCGCGGGGTCCGGATTGAGCACCACTGCCAGGGCGGGGGCACCGTCCGGTACCTCTGGGTCGCTACGGGTGCCGGCCGCGTCGGGAGCGGGGCAGGCGCCGTCCGGCACCGGCAGCCGTGCCAGCACCGTCAGCGGCGCGTCGGGTCCGCTCAGCAGGCGCACGGCCAGTGCCGGCGCCGGATCGCGCGCAGCCAGCCAGGTATTGGTTTCCAGCAGCTCGTGGGTGATGTCGTACGGCACGCCCTGATGCGGGGCGCCATCCGCGGCCAGCGGGTCGCGTGCCAGCGCGCCGCCGGTCTCGAAGCCGGCCGGCACCAGGATGCCGTCGCCGATCGCCGCGGCGGTCCACAGCGCACGCCGCGCGCTGAGCGCGTCATGGCTTGCCGGCGTCAGCGCGGGGGCGGCCAGCACCCGGCCGAAGGGGCGCAGGCGCGCGATTTCCTCGGTCAGCCAGGGGCTGCGAAAATCCCACCACGGCAGCGAACAGAACGCGCCGTCGAAGCCGGCGGGCGCCAGCTCATCCAGTTGCGCCGGCGTCAGCCCCGGCGTCCATGCCAGGAAGCATGGCGCACCGCGCGCCTGTGCCGGCACGGCATCGCTGCGCAGCGTAACGGTCAGCGCGGCCCAATGCCTGCCGGGCACGCGTGCCGGCGCACGGCAGCAGAAGCCCGCCGCGCCTGCCGCCCAGGCCTGGCGTAGCCGGGCCGCCCACCACAGCACCAGCGCGTCGGCCGCGGGCTGGTCATGCCAGCGCAGGCGCGCGCCGGGGATGTGGCTGTCGGTCTCGTGTGGGGCGAAGGCTGGAACCGCACTGTCGATCCAGCCAGGGTCGGGAGCTGGCCCGGCGCCGTCGGCGGGGTCGACCGCATAGCGGTCCAGTGAGATGTCGAGCAGCGGGGCCAGCCCGTGCCGGGCGCAAGCCGCGAAAGCGTCTTCGCCGGGCAGGTGCGGCCAGCCGCCGATCAGTACGTGGTCGAAGCCCAGTGCCGCCACGCGCTGGAGCGCGTGTTCATCGGCATCGGGCGTTCCGGTCAGGTCGATCTGGCAGATCCGCACAAAATCCTCCCGGTGTTTCGCTCCGACGGAGCAACAAAATCCCGGTCCGGCGCCTTGCGGCCGGCCGGCGGGATGGCACAGCCATGCGAAGTGCGTGCCAGCGCGCCCGGCCAGTCTCCAATTGCGCGCCCAGCCAAGGCACCTCAAGGGCAAGCGCCGCGGCATCTCATGTGCGCGATGCCTTACTGCTTGTAAAAACTACCGGCGCGCCCCGTGCCGATGGAAAGAACGCGCAGGGCAATGGGCCGATGCGAGCGCGGTGTCCAGCCGGTACGCTTCTTGCCGCTCTCTGGCAGCGCGTGTTGTTCCCGGCACGGTGGGAAGGCCGCGGAAGGAGGCGCATGGACTGGTGGCTGGAGGCAGCGCAATGGCCTGCGATGGTGGTGACGGTGGTGGCCACCTGGCTGGTCGGCTCACGCCGGAGCGCGCGCCGGCGCGCCGGCTTCTGGGTCTTCCTTGCCAGCAACGTGCTGTGGATTGCCTGGGGCTGGCACGGCGGCGCCAAGGCGCTGGTGGTCCTGCAGCTGGCGCTGATCGCGATGAACCTGCGCGGCATGCGCGAGGCCCGCAAGGCGTGGCCGCCCGCCTCGCAGCGCGCGCTTGCGGCCACTGGCGGCGCGCGGAACGAGCCGCTATCCTTGCACGAGCCCGGTGTGCGGCGCACGTCCGGCGCGAGCGAGCAACCGCCGGCGGCAGCCGGCCCCGATCGGTGACTTCACGGGTCCGCGCGCGGACCAGGGCAGGTGTGTCATGGCGAAGAAGAAGATCCTGTTGCTCAATGCGCTGATCGCGGCATCGCGCGAAGGCGAGCTTGGCTGCCGCGGCGCAGCGCTGGCCGCGGCCAATCCCCACCTGAAATCGCTGCTCACCAGCCGCGCCAATGCGTTTGCGCAAGCGGCGCGGGAGCTGCAGGCGTGCCTGCTTGACCTGGGGCAGCTGCCCGACATGACGGCAGCCCCGGCTGCGTCGGCCGGAAGCGCGATCGGCAAGCACGGCTCGGACCGGTCCATCCTGCTGGAGGTCAGCAAGCGCGAGCACGCCGTGCAGCGGCGCTATGCGCGGGCCCTGCGCACGCAGGTGCTGGGCTCGCGCCTGCGCGCCGTGGTGCGCCGCCAGTACCGTGGGGCGCAGGTCAGCCACGAGCTGTTTCGCGTGCTGCAGCAGCAGTACCGGACGCCGCAGGCAAGCCCGTAGCCGCCGGCCGAGACCGCATTTCTTACAAGGCAACGTACGAATTGCACGCGCGGCCGCCCGCCACGCAGGGCGCCGCGCGCAATGCATGCCCCCCGGGGATGGCGCTCATCTTGCATGTCTGCGGGACATGCATCCCGTACGGAGACCGTCATGCCCGAGCACCCGCCCAAGCCAGCCCGGCCATCGCAGGATGCGCCGCGTGCGCCGCGCCATCCCGGCAACCCGGAAGATGTGCGCAAGGGCCAGGTGACCGCCCCCCTGGCGCGCGACACGTTCCGCCAGCGCTTTCTTGCGCGCTTCGCGGATCCCGCATACCGGCAGGAGGATGAGGCGCTGGACCGCCTCGAACACATCGCCTGGGATGCCTATCAGGAAGGCCGCAAGGCACCCCGCACGCATAAGGCCGGGCCAGGCTATGCCGATCCGGACTACGAGCTCTCCGACGAGTGGCGTGCCGCCAGCGAGGCCGTGCGGAGCGCACAGGAGCGCCAGGCCGATCCCGCCACGCCGTCGCGCGTGCTGCTGGTGTGCGCCGCGGCGCGCAACGACTACACCTGCCCGGGCGAGATATCGAAATCCTGGCGCCTGGCCGGGCGCGCACGGGAACGGCTGGAGGCGGACGGCATCGAGGTCGACCTGCTCGACCTGAGCCTCCTCGCTTCGGATGCCGACCTGCGCATCCATCCGTGCAAGGCGTGCGTGTCGACGGCAATGCCGTTGTGCCACTGGCCGTGCAGCTGCTATCCCAACCATGCGCTGGGCCAGGTCAACGACTGGATGAATGAAATCTATCCGCGCTGGGCGGCCTGCCACGGCGTGCTGATCGTGACGCCGGTGTACTGGTACCAGGCCGCCAGCCCGCTGAAGCTGATGATGGACCGGCTGGTCTGTGCCGACGGCGGCAATCCCGATCCCACCAGCACGCATGGCAAGGACGTGGTGCGCGCCAAGGCGATGGAGCTGTCCGGCTGGGACTATCCCAAGCACCTGTCCGGGCGCGCCTACGGGCTGGTGGTGCACGGCGACGTGGCCGGCACCGAGGGCGTGCGCCGCGCGCTGGCCGACTGGCTCGACTGGATGGGCCTGATCGACGCGGGCCCGCAGGCGCGGCTGGACCGGTATATCGGCTACTACGAGCCCTATGCCACCAGCCACGTGGCACTGGACCAAGACACTGGCGTGCAGGGCGAAGTGGACAACGTGGCGCGCGCGCTGGCGTGCGCGGTGCGGCAGTTGCGCAAGGGCGAACTGCGCGCGCCGGACCGCGGGCTGGTGCCGCCGCGGCAGAAGTAGCGGGACGCAGACTGATTGACGAATCGGGGCAAGCGGAGACGACGATGGATCGCAGAGACAACTGGCGCGGCCAGCCATGGCACGAGAGCGCGGTGCCTGAAGCCGATATGCGCAGTCACTACGTGGGCGCCTACGGGGTCTACGACTATGACGAGCCGGTGGACCCGGACGAGTCTGGCGGGCGCCGCGGGGCCTGGGAATGGCGCCCGGAGCGCTTGCCGCCGGACGCGCCGGCGCCGCGCGCCCGGGGCCAGGCCGATCCTTACCGCCAGTTCACCGGCTACAACGAGCGCATGGATCTCTACCGGGGCGGGCCGCAGCGGGCGCGTCCGGTGGGGCCGCGCAACTACCAGCGCACGGACGAGCGCATTCTCGAAGACCTGTGCGAGCAGCTCTCGCGCAGCGCGCGGCTGGACCTCAACGATGTCGAAGTCCGGGTCGAGCAGGGCGTGGTGACGCTGGAGGGCAGTGTGCCGGACCGGCTGCAGAAGTACCGGATCGAGGATATTGCCGACGAGGTTTTCGGCGTGAAGGATCTGGTCAACCACTTGCACGTGGCGCGCACTGGCGCAGCGCAAGCGCATCCGGGCCACGGCATGCGTACCTACTGAGGCGTTGTTCCCACGGACGGGAGAGTGCGCGCATGACCGGTTCCCCGAACCCAGCCAATCCCCGTGGCAATGCCGCGACTGCAGCGGATATCGCGCTGCAGGCGGCCTTGTGCTCGCGCCTGTGGGACGCCGGCCTCGACGTGAGCGAGGTGGCCGTGGACGTGGCGCAAGGCCGCGTGACGCTGCGCGGCGCGATCGGCGCGCAGGCCGATTGCGATGCAGTCGAAGCCTGCGTCCGCGGCTGTGACGGCGTGCGCGAGATCGTCAATCGCATCCAGGTTGCGCCGGACCGCACCGGCGGATGAGCTTCCGTACAAGCGACCAGGCGGCCACTTCAGAGCCCGTAAGGCCAGGTCTCCGGCGCGCCCGGCGCGGGCTCCGCCGGCAGCGCCGGGACCGCGCGCGTACGGTCGAACCACAACAGCAGATCGAATTGCCGCGGCAGCGTGGCGCGCGCATAGTGGCTCTGCAGTTCGGTCTCGGGGCGGTAGATCACCCCGATAAAGCGCTCCTGCCGGGCCGGCATCAGCAGCTGACGCACATCGGCCAGCACGCCGCCGTTGGCGGCGCCGGATGGGCCGCGCAGGTCGACCCAGGCTTGCGCATGGCCGGCCGCATGGAACAGGTGCTCGTAGCTGTCGGCACGGGCAGGGCGCACTTGCTTGATTTCCATCGGGCCGTCCCACGATGTCGCCGCGGCGACGGTGCCGTCGTAAGTGCTGAAGCCAACCAGCGCGGCGGCGTCGCCGAAGGACTCGCGGCACAGCTGGCCGATATTCAGCTGCCCCTGGCTGGCGCCCATCTCGGTCTGCGAAGCATCCCCGATATGCGAGTTGTGCGCCCATACCACCGCGCGCGCTTGCGGGCCATGCGCCTGCAGCAGATGCGCCAGGGTTTCAAACATATGTGTGTCGCGCAGGTTCCAGCTGTCGTCGCTGCCGTGATACATCACGCGGTAGTAGCGCTCGGCTGAAGCGACCAGGCGCGCGTTCTGCGCGGCATCGAGAAAGTCCTCGTGGCCCGCCCGGGCATAGGCCAGCCGCTTGTCCAGCAGCGCCTGCAACTGTGCGACGACGGCATCCTCGCAGTCGGCATGCGTGCCGTGCAGCACGGCACGCCCATAGCGCGCCGGATCCCTGCCCCACGGTTCCAGGCAGCCATAGCGCTCGCGCGCCGCTCGGGCGGCCTGTGGATCTACGCCCTCCAGGTAGGCCAGCACTGCAGCCATGGAAGCGCGCAGGCTGTAGATATCGAGGCCGAAGAATCCAGTGCGCTGCGCAGGCGCCAGGGTTTCATTGTGCGTGTGCAGCCAGCGGATAAAGCGCGCCACCTCCAGGTTGCGCCACATCCAGACCGGGAAGCGTGTAAAGGCTGCGCCGGGTGATTCGGCCGGCTGTGGCGGGCGGCCGCGCACGTGGCGGTCGACTGCCGCGGCATCTGGCCAGTCTGCCTCGACCGCGATGATGCGGAAGCCGTGCCGGGCCACCAGGTGCGCCGTCAGCGCGGCGCGGGCATGATAGAACTCGGCGGTGCCATGCGTGCTCTCGCCCAGCAGCACCACGCGGTGTCGGGCCAGCAAATCGGCCAGCACGCCGGTGGCATTGGCAAACGGACCGCGGAACGGGCTTGCCGCCGGGTCGTCGATGGGCGGCAACGGAACCGCCGCGGCCGCAATCGCGGCGGCGGCGCGGGGGTCAGCCCGGTGGTGTGGCATGTCGCATCGGTATCCGGGATAACAGCGCCGGACTCCTCAGCGGGGCCTGACCCGTGGCCGGGATCAGCCCGGAATGGTGCGCGGATCGTGGCCGAAACTGCTGCGCGAGCGGATCTGGCCGTCGCGGCCGTGGATCAGCAGCTCGACATGCTCGCTCTGCGCCTTCGTGGTGCCGGCCGCAACTGCTTCTTCCTGGGTGGCGTGGTGCGATTCTGCATAGCGCGCACCCTCGTGGATCACATCCCAGCCTTCGTCGTGCGGTACGACGTGTATGTTGCTGCCCATGGTGGGTCTCCTCGATGATCGATGCTTTCATTGTGGCGCATCTGTGCGCGCTGTCTATCCGGCGCCGTCTGACAGGCGCAAAGGGCACCGGGTTCCACTTTTCGATGGAAATCCCTGGTTATTTGTCGGGCCTCTTGTAAGCTGGACTTGGATCGCAAAAAGAGGAGCGGACCATGCGTGCAAGATTTGCCAGGGGGCTGACGCAGTCGCCGGTGACCGTGGTGGCCCGGGCGTTCGACGGAGAAGCGGTGCGCACTCCCCAGGTGGGCGACCTGGTGACGGTGTATAGCCAGGATCAGGACACCGAATTCAATATTCGCCTGTGCGAGGCCGTCGAGCCCGGCCGCTGGCGCGGCGTGGTCTACGCGATCGGCCGCGGCCAGGACGTGCTGGTCACGGCCGAAGGGCTGGAGATCGACGACGTGGTCGAGGTGATGCGCGAGGAAATCGCCTCGGTCATCCCCTGCGGCCGATCTCACTGAACGCCGCACCCCGCGGGTGCGGACATTCCGGTCTTGACGATGCCTGCGGCCCGGTTCAGGCCGGCCGCGCGGGCTGCCTTGGCACGCCCAGCCACATGGCCAGGCCGCTGGCCAGCAGCAGCGCCGCCAGCAGGTAGAGCGCATGGTCCAGGCTGCCGGTCCGGGTCTTGATCTGCCCGATCACCCACGGGCTGACGATGCCGCTGGTGATGCCGATGCTGCTGATGAAGGCGATGCCGGCGGCCGTGCCCGCGCCCGGCAGGTAGCTGGGCGGCAGCGACCAGAACACCGGCAGCGCGGCAAAGATCAGCACCGCGGCCACCGACAGGATGGCCAGCATCAGCGCCAGGCTGGGCAGGTGCAGGGTCAGCGCCGCCAGGGCCAGCGCGCCGCCTGCCGTGCACAGCAGGAAGTGGCGGTGGCGCTCGCCGGTGCGGTCGGAATGGCGCGCGATCAGGAGCAGGCCGACCGCGCCCACGGCATTGGGGACCACCGAATACAGGCTGACCGACATCACGTCGGTGATGCCGAAGTCGCGGATCATCAGCGGCATCCAGAAGCTCAGCGCCAGCGAACCACAGGTCAGCGAGAAATAGATAAACGCGAACAGGTACACGCGCGGGTTGCGCAGCACCTGCCGCAACGCGTGCAGCGAATGGCCGCCGGCATGTGCTTGCGCGGCGGTGTCGCGCGCCAGGTGGGCGCGCTCGCGGTCGGTCAGCCAGCCGGCCTGCTGCGGGCCATCCACCAGGCAGCGCGCGGCCAGCAGGCCCAGCAGCACCGCGGGCGCGCCCTCGATCGCAAACATCCACTTCCAGCCTTGCAGGCCGAGCACGCCGGCCATGTCGCGCATGATCCAGCCGGACACCAGCCCGCCCAGCACACCCGCCACCGCCACGCCGGCAAAGAAGATCGCCATCACCGCGGCGCGGCGGCGCGCCGGGAACCAGTAGGTCAGGTAGAGCACGATGCCGGGGAAGAAGCCGGCTTCGAACACGCCCAGCAGGAAGCGCAGCGTATAGAACTGCGCCGGGGTGGAGACGGCCATCATCGCCACCGAGGCCAGGCCCCACAGCACCATGATGCGCGTGAACGTGCGCCGCGCGCCAAAGCGCGCCAGCAGCATGTTGCTGGGCACTTCGCACAGCACGTAGCCGACGTAGAAGACAGCGGCGCCCAGGCCGTACATGGCGTCGCTGAAGCCGAGGTCCTGCTTCATCTGCAACTGGGCGAAGCCGATGTTGATGCGGTCCAGGAACGACACCACGTAGCAGACGAACAGGAACGGGATGATGCGCAGCCAGACCTTGCGGTAGAGCGCATCTTCATCGTGCGCAGCCAGTGCTGCGGGAGGCAGGGTGGGGGACGTCAGGCTGGATAGGGACGAAAGATCCCCTGAGACCGGATGGCTCATGAACGTTGTCTCCGTACGGTGGTGGCTGCGGCGGCGGGCAGCCGGAGGGTTCCGCCAGTGGGCAGCGTCTTGCGCGCGTTGGCCCGGGATGGTGCCGGGAAAAGAACAGCACAGGCGCGGCGGTGCCGCGCCTGTGTCGGGTCAGGCTGGCGTGGCGGCGGGCATTTCGGTCACGCCTTCGCGCGCGGTGGCCATGGCGGCCAGCAGCACATCGTGGTCGCCGATATGGTTGGCCAGCAGCAGGATCAGCTGCGCATTGGCGGCCTGGCTTTGTACCTCGTCGAGGTCGCGGTGCATCTCGATCAGCGCTTCGTAGAAGTCGTCGGGACGCGCCAGGTTGGGTTGGGTGTTGAGCATATTGGGCACGGGAGTCTCCGCGGTGAGGTCTGGCCGGTCTCAGGCGGCCATGCGGCCGGGCTGCGGGGCGCGCAGATCGGCACCGGTGGCGCGCGCCAGCGCGGCGCGGATCGCGGCCGGGTCGGGGTGGTGCCAGCGGGCGCAGACATGCTGGTCCGGGCGGACCAGGTAGCAGGTGCCGGGCGTGGCACCGTAGCGCGCGGCGGCCAGGCCCTCGTCGTCGCGCAGCACGGTGGCATTGGTGCAGGTCACCGCCGGCTGCGCGGCGTCGGTCACGTAGACCAGTTGCAGCGGCACGCCGCTGTCTTTCAGCGCGGCGAGGCCGGCGAGCGTGGCCACATCGATGGCGTCAGGGCTGCCGAACACCAGCACCGTGAAGTCCCCGCCCAGGTGCGACAGCAGCCAGCCCGCGCCCTGCGCGCCGGATACCGGCGCGTCGCAGCAGACCGCGCCAGGCACCAGCTTGCAGGCATAGTCCTGGGCGTCGTCAGCGGTGTTCAGCGGCGAATCCTGCAGCACCGCGGGCACCGACAGCCGCCCGCTGTTGACCAGGGTGCGCGCAAACGCATGGCGCCTGGACAGGGTCAGCACCGCATCGCGGAACACGCGGCTGACCGCGCTCTTGGGCGTGATGAAGTCGGTGGAACGGGTGGAGTTGCGCAGGTTCTCGTCGGCGGCGTATTCGCGCTCGCTGGCGTAGGTGTCCAGCAGCTTGTCGCAGGCATGGCCCTGCAGCACATAGGCCAGCTTCCAGGCCAGGTTCTCGGCGTCCTGGATGCCGCTGTTGGCGCCACGCGCGCCGAACGGCGACACGCCATGCGCGGCATCGCCGGCGAACAGGATGTTGCCGTGGCGGAAGCTGTCCATGCGCAGGCAGGAGAAGGTATAGACGCTGACCCATTCCAGCTCGAACTTCACGTCCTTGCCCAGCAGCGCCTGCACCCGCGGGATCACGCGCTCCGGTGTTTTCTCCAGCTCCGGGTCGGCGTCCCAGCCGAGCTGGAAGTCGATGCGCCAGACATTGTCCGGCTGGCGGTGCAGCAGCACCGACTGGTTCGGGTGGAAGGGCGGGTCGAACCAGAACCAGCGCTCGCTCGGGAAATCCGCTTCCATCTTCACGTCGGCAATCAGGAAGCGGTCGCGGAAGGTGCGGCCCTTGCTGTCCAGGCCCAGCAGCTTGCGCATCGGGCTGCGCGAACCGTCGGCGGCCACCACGTAGCGTGCCGCCAGCGGGTAGCAGCCTTCAGGCGTCTCGATGGTCAGCACCACGCCGGGCTCTGGCGTGGCGCGCTGCTGCAGCCCGACCACCTTGTTGCGCCAGCGGATATCGATATTGGGCAGCGCCTGCGCGCGCTCGAGCAGGTAGCCTTCGAGGTAGTACTGCTGCAGGTTGATGAAGGCCGGGCGGCGGTGGCCGCTCTCGGGCAGCAGGTCGAAGCTGTAGACCTGCTGGTTGCGCAGGAACACCCTGCCGACGTGCCAGCGCACGCCCTTGTCGACCATGCGCTCGCCGCAGCCCAGCCGGTCGAAGATATCCAGCGTGCGCTTGGAAAAACAGATTGCGCGCGATCCGGTGGACAGCGTGCAGTCGTCATCCACCAGCACCACGGCCACGCCGCGCTGCGCCAGGTCGATGGCGGTGGCCAGGCCGACCGGCCCGGCGCCGACCACGACGACCGGGTGGGCGGCCGGATCGGCCCCTTTCTGTTGCTCGGCGCAGGGCTGGTACTCGAACGACAGCCGCTGGTAATCGATGCTGCTCATGCCTGTGTCTCCATCCATAGCTTGTTGCCCGACTTGTTCTTTTTGGAGGTCAGTCCTGCAGTGCGGCCCACATTTCCTTGTCGCGCTGGGCCGTCCAGATGCGCGGGTGGCGGACACCGCTGGCCTCGTCATAGGCGCGCGAGACGTCGAAGGGCAGGCAGTGCTCGTAGATAAAGACCTGGCCAAACTTGGGGTCCATCGCGCGCCGGGTGTGCGCCATCGCGGCCTTCAGGTCGAGCTTCTCGGCCACGGCTTCCTTGCCGGCCTGGAACAGCGTGGTGACGAAGTCCTTGGTGTAGGCGATACCCTTCTCCACTTCCTCCGGCGTGGTCAGCGCGGGGCCGCGGCCGGGCACCAGCTTTTCCGGCTTGAGTGCCTGCAGCGCGTCCAGCGTGGCCGGCCAGTCTTCCAGCTGGGCGTCGCCGCAGTAGCAGGCGGCGTCGTACTCGACCAGGTCGCCGGAGAACAGCACCTTCTGCTGCGGCAGCCAGACCACGGTGTCGCCCTTGGTATGGCCCGAGCCCAGGTGGGCGATGCGCACTTCCAGCTTGCCCAGGAACAGCGTGATTTCCTTCTCGAACACCAGCGTCGGCCAGGTCAGGCCGGGCACGGTCTCGACCCCCGCGAACAGGCGCGGGAAGCGCTCGATCTCGGACTTCATGTCGGCCTCGCCGCGCTCGACGATCATCTCGTAGGTGCCGCGGCTGGCGATGACCTGCTGCGCGCCTTCGGCGAAGTAGGCCGACGCGCCCAGCACGCGCACCGCGTGGTAGTGCGACAGCACCACGTACTTGATGGGCTTGTCGGTGATGGTGCGGATGCGGGCGATCAGGTCCTGCGCCATGGCCGGCGTAGCGGTGGTGTCGACGATCAGCACGCCGTCGTCGCCGATGACCACGCCCGAATTGGGATCGCCCTCGGCGGTGTAGGCCCAGGCGTTTTCCGACAGCTGGGTGAAGGTGACCTGCTTGGCTTCCAGGTCGGCCTGCGATGCGAATGCCTTGGACATGGCGTCTTTCCTTTGTGTGGGGAGGCGAGACGGCACCGGTCGGGGCACGATGGCTGCGTTGCGCTGGCCGCGCGGGCTGTCTCGCCCCCGTTTCTATGGATGTCTGACGGCGTGGGTCGCCGTGTTCGGACGGGGTAGTGCAATCTTAGGAAACGTTGAAAAATTAATCAATAGCGAAATGATTAGCCTATGACAAATAATTGAGGCGTGCCGAAAGCGCCATCAGAAGCAGGTGGAGCTTGTTCGGGTAAACCCCCGTGTGCACGGCAACGGGAGGCGTTCGATTAATATCCGGGTTTTCCGATCACACAGGATGGCAATGGCCAGGCGCAAGGCTGGGGAAGCAGGAACGCAGGCGGACGAGCCCGCTGCGCGTGCCGACAAGGCACAGCGCGGCATCCAGAGCGTGGAGGTGGGCGGGCGCCTGCTGGCGGCGCTGGCCGCCGCGCGCGCACCAATGCCGCTGGCCGCGCTGGCCGAGGCGGCGCAGCTGGCGCCGGCCCAGGCGCATGCCTACCTGGTCAGCCTGACGCGGCTGGGCCTGATCAAGCGCGACCACCTCTCCGGCCGCTACGAGCCCGGGCCGCTGTCGCTGCAGCTGGGCATGCTGCACCTGGAGCAGGACGCCGCCTGGCGCGCCGCGCAACCCCGGGTGGATGCGCTGGCGCAGGCGTCCGGCTTCAGCGTGGCAATCAGCATTGCCGGGCCACAGGGCCCGACCATCGTGCGCTATGTGCCGGCCAGCGCGCCGCTGCATGTCAACCTGCACGTGGGCACGGTGATGGCACTGGCCGCCACGGCTACCGGGCGCGTGTTCTGTGCGTTCCAGCCGCCGGCACTGTGGCAGCCGCTGTGGCGCGCACAGCAGCCGGGCGCGGCCGAGTCCGACCTGGCCGCCTTCAGCGCCAGGCTGGGAGAAATCCGAGCGCGCGGCATCGAGCGCAGCATCGACACGCCCAGCCCGGCCGTCAGCAGCCTCAGCGTGCCGGTGCTGGACGCCGCTGGCGTGCTGCGGCTGGTGCTGACCCTGGTGGGATCGACCGGTGCCATCGAGGTGGACTGGCGCGGCGCGGCGGCGCAGGCCCTGCTGGCCGCAGCGGCGGACATCGGCGCCGCGCTGCGTGATGAACAGGGACGCCCGGCATGAGCAGCGCGACAGAAGCCCAGCAAGACCTGGAAGGCGGCAAGCCGCAGCGCGGCATCCAGTCGCTGGACAGCACCGGCCAGCTGCTGGTGGCACTGGTGGCCGCCGGCCGGCCGCTGGCACTGCGCGACCTGGCGCTGGCCGCGGGCATGCCGCCGGCCAAGGCGTTCCCGCATCTGGTCAGCCTGCAGAAGACCGGCCTGCTGGCGCGCGATGCCGCGGGCAACTACCTGTGCGGACCGCTGGGGCTGGAGCTGGGACTGATCGCGCTGCAGCGGCTGTCGCCGACGCGTGAGGCGGAACCGGAGGTGATCGAGCTGGCCGGCGCCACCGGCCTGAGCGTGGCCATGGCAGTGCTGGGGCCGCTGGGGCCCACGGTGGTCCGGCTGGAGGAATCGGCGCGGCCCCAGCACGTAAGCCTGCGCGTGGGCACGGTGCTGTCGCTGGTCCATACCGCGATTGGCCGCACCGCCGCGGCATACCTGCCAGCCAACGTGCTGGCGGGCTTGCTGGAAAAGGACGAATTGCGCATGGCCGGCGCCGCCGCGGCCGAAGTGCTTGAACCCGGCGGCAAGCTGGCGCCGGCCTACGCCGGGCGCCTGGCACAGGTGCGCGCGGCCCGGCTCGACAATGCGCTGAGCCACCCGGTGCCGGGCATCGACACGCTGGCGGCGCCGGTATTCGACCACACCGGCAGCCTGGCGCTGGTGATCGCCGTGATGGGCTCGAGCGGCAGCTTTGACAGCAGCACCGCAGGCGCCACTGCCGCGCTGGTGCGGCAGGCGGCGCGCCGGCTGTCGTGGCGCTTCGGCGCGCCGGACACGGCCTGAGCTCAGGCCATCAGTTGTCCAGCCTGATGTTGGCCGACTTGATCAGGCTGTCCCACTTCTCGTACTGCGCGCGGATATAGCTGCCGAACTGCGCCGGCGTGGCGGGGAAGGGCACGGTGCCCTGGCTGGCCAGCCTGGCGGCCAGGTCAGGCTGCTTCAGCGCCGCCACGATCTCGCCGTTGAGGCGGTCGATCACTGCCTTGGGCGTGCCGGCCGGCGCGGCCACGCCAAACCACGCGGTCAGCTCGTAGCCGGGCACGCCGGCGGCGGCCAGCGTGGGCACGCCGGGGAGCTGGTCAGAGGGCTTCTGCGTGGTCACCGCCAGCGCGCGCACGCGGTTGTCGCGGATATACGGCAGCGCGGTCGAGACGCTGTCGAACATCATGGTGATGCGCCCGCCGATCAGGTCGGTCATCGACGCGGCGCTGCCCTTGTACGGAATGTGCGTGATATTGACACCCGCCAGGTGGGTGAAGAGCTCGCCCGCCAGGTGCGACGAGGAGCCGTTGCCGAACGAGCCATAGGTCAGCTTGCCCGGCTCCTTGCGCGCCAGCGCCAGCAGCTCCTGCACGGTGCGCGCCGGCACGCTGGGATGCACCACCAGCACGTTGGGCAGGTAGGCGACCGAAGCCACCGGCGCGAAGTCCTTCAGCGGATCGTAGCCAGGCTTGTCATAGAGGCTCTTGTTGACCGCCAGCGAGCCGAAGGTGCCGAACAGCAGCGTATAGCCGTCGGCCGGGGCCCGCGCCACCGCGATGGCCGCCAGGTTGCCGCCGGCGCCGGGCCGGTTGTCGATCACCACCGGCTGGTGCAGCCGCGCCGACAGTGCGTTGCCGATCTCGCGCGCCAGCAGGTCGGTGGCGCCGCCGGGCGGGAAGGGCACCACCAGCCGCACCGGCTTGTCGGGATAGTCCGCCAGCGCGGTACCGGCGGCCGTGGCCGCGAACGCAAATACCAGCCCCGCGGCTGCACGCCTGATCCAACCCTGCATCGCTGTCTCCTTTCTGTGATCTGTTGCGATGGAATGGCTGTCAGTGTGTCGCAGCGCCGGCAGGCGCGTGTTTGGGATTGGCGAAGGTCGGGTTCGGTGCCGGAGCGGGTCACTCCGGCGGGCGCAGCCGGGCGATGGTGCCGAACAGCGTTTCCAGCTCCACCGGCTTGACCAGGTGCGCGTCGAAGCCGGCTGCCTCGGTACGCTGCCGGTCCGCCGGCTGGGCGAAGCCGGTCAGCGCCACGAAGCGCGTCAGCTCGGTGCCGGCCACGCCGCGCATGGCGCGCACTACCTCGAAGCCGTCCATGCCGGGCATGGCCAGGTCGATCAGCGCGATATGCGGGCGGCAGCGCGGCGCCACATGCAGGGCCTCGGCGCCGTCGTAGGCAATGGTCACCTCGTGGCCGCAAATCTCGAGCAGCATGGCCAGGCTGTCGGCGGCGTCGCGGTTGTCGTCGACCAGCAGGATGCGCTGCGCCTGCTGCTCGGGCGTGGCCGGACCCAGGGCCCGCGGTGCGGCTCCTGAGCGGGCGTCATCCTTGCGCGAGGCCGGCAGCGGCAGGCGCAGCGTGAAGGTGCTGCCTTGTCCCGGCCCGGCACTGGCGGCAGCGATGGTGCCGCCGTGCAGCTCGACCAGTGACCGGCACAGCGACAGGCCGATGCCCAGCCCGCCATGCACGTCGGTGCCCGGACGGCTTTCCTGCATGAACAGGTTGAAGATCTCGTCGATGGCCTGGGGCCCGATGCCACAGCCCTGGTCCGTCACCTGGACCTGCAGTGTGCGGTTCTGGATCGTGGTGGCGATCGTCACCGACGACCCGGGCGGCGAGAACTTCGACGCATTGAGCACCAGGTTCTGCATGACCTGCACCAGCCGCGTCTTGTCGGCACGCATTGGGATCGAGCCGGCATGGGTCCGCACTTCGACGCACTGCGATTTGGCATCCAGCGCCGGCTGCGCTGCCTCGACGCCGAGCGCGATGATCTCGTTGAACTCGACCGGCTCCATGCGCAGCTCGATGCGGCCGGAGGTGATGCGCCCGATGTCGAGCAGGTCGTCCACCAACCGGCTCAGGTGGTTCACCTGGCGCTCGATCATGGCCAGGCTCCGGTTTGCCAGCACCGCGTCCTCCGGCGCCAGCCGCATCGCCGCGAGCGCGCTGTGCACCGGCGCCAGCGGATTGCGCAGTTCATGCGAAAGCGTGGCCAGGAACTCATTCATGCGCTGGCTGGAGCGTTCCAGCTCTTCGCGGCGGCGGCGCTCGCTCATGTCCCGCGTCACCTTGGCAAAGCCGCGCAGCGTGCGTGACTCGTCGTATACCGCTGTCAGGGTGACATTGGCCCAGAACAGCGAGCCATCCTTGCGCACGCGCCAGCCTTCGTCTTCCACGCGCCCGACGCGCCGCGCCAGCGCCAGGAGCCGTGACGGCTTGCCGGCGGCGACATCCTCCTGCGGATAGAACACCGAGAAATGACGGCCGATGATCTCGTCGCGGCGGTAGCCCTTGATATAAGAGGCACCGGAATTCCAGCTGACGATATGGCCGCCGGGATCGAGCATGAAGATGGCGTAATCCTTGACCCCCTCCACCAGCAGCCGCAGGGTTTCTTCGCTCTGGCGCAGGGCCTCGGCGGCGCGGCGCTGCTCGGTCATGTCCCGCGTGACCTTGGCAAAGCCGATCAGCCGGCCCTCGGCGTCCTTCAGGGCGGTGATGACGACGTTGGCCCAGAAGCGGCTGCCGTCCTTGCGCACGCGCCACCCCTCGTCCTCGAACCGGCCCTGTTCGGCCGCGGCCTTCAGCTCGGCTTGCGGCCAACTCCGGGCGATCGCATCCGGCGTGTAGAACTGCGAGAAATGCTTGCCCAGGATCTCCTCGCGGGCATAGCCCTTGATGCGCGCCGCGCCCTTGTTCCAGCTGGAGACATGGCCGCCGACGTCGAGCGTGAAGATGGCGTAGTCCTGCACGGAGTCCACCAGGGTCTGGTAAGGCACATCGGGCAGGTCGGCCCGGATCTCGTGCGAACGCCCGCCCGATGGCTCGCCAGCGTCGGGGCGAGGTACGCTTCCGGCGGGTTGCTGCGGGTTCTCGGGGTGTCGTGTCATGGCATGTCCTGAACGGCGTCCTGCCGGCGTGGCCCGCCAGCGCATCCGGTCCTGGTCTTGTAGCAAGGATACCCCCGCCAGCAGCCTGGCAGGGCCAATGGCGGGGGATGCCGGTGGCCCCGGCAGCGCAGGTCCGGATCAGAAGCTTCTGTACTGCAAATCAGAATGTGCGGATTGTCTGGGGAAACTGGCTCCATAGAATGGTCGCACAAGGGCTTTCAGCTCTTCCATCCAGAGGCGCCAATGACACAGTTAGACGAATGCCACCTGCCGTGCGACGGCATGCCGTGCAGCGCAGATTGCCAACTGGCCCGCTTCTGCCTGGGAGGCGCACGGGGGCTGCCGGGCGGCGCCCGGGGCATCCACCGCACGGTGCGCCTGCGCAAGGGCCAGTGCCTGTACCTGCTGGGCGACCCCGTGACCTCGCTCTACGCAATCCGCGTCGGCACGGTCAAGACCCACGTGACCACGGAAGACGGCCGCACGCAAGTGGTCGGCTTCCACTTCCCCGGTGACCTGGTCGGGCTGGACAGCCTGGCGCATCCGCACTATGCGTCCTACGCCACCGCGCTCGAAGACACCAAGCTGTGCATGCTCGGCATGGACGCGCTGCGCGGCGCCGCCGCCGGCATGCCGGAGCTTGCCAACCAGCTGTTCCTGGCGCTCGGCGCACAGGCGCAGCGCGCACGCGCGCTGCAGACCATGCTGGCGCTGATGACCGCCGAAGAGCGGCTGGTGACCTTCCTGCTATGGATGGCTGAAGGCCTTGCGGCGCGCGGCTTCTCGTCCTCGGAGTTCGTGCTGCGCATGAGCCGGGAGGAAATCGGCAGCTATATCGGCCTGACACTGGAAACAGTCAGCCGGCAGTTCTCGCGGCTGGCGGACTGCGGGCTGATCCGGGTGAGGCACCGCACCATCTCGCTGCTCGACAAGCCCGCCTTGCGGGCCATCGCCGAGCGCCCGATGATCTCCGCGCACGCGCCTGCGTGCGATCAGCAGGTGCCCCGGCGCGGCCCGCACGATGCCCGCCGGCTGGCACCGCGCGCGGCCGGTGGCCAGGCTGTGGCAGTCGAATGACCAAGCCCGGCCAGCGCGAGGACCGAATGGAACATGCAACACCGGCCGGCACCGCGGCTGAAGGGACGGCCAGCGACCTGGTCGGCGAGAGCCTGCGGGAAATCACGGACCTGAACCTCTCCTACCTGCTGCTGGTGCAGCGGCTGATGCGCGAGAACGAGGCCGAGGCCCTGTTCCGGCTCGGCATCGAGCGCGAAGTGGGCCGTGTGCTGGCCGCGCTCACGCCGCTGCAGATGGTGGCACTGGCGCGCTCCAACCTGGTGCTGTGCCGTTTCCGGCTGGAAGACAGCATGCTGGTGGCCGCGCTGACCGGCGCCGAGCCGCTGCATGCCCTGCAGAACATGCACGCGGCCATCGTGATGGCCGCGCAGCGCGGCTAGTGGAACCAAAATCGGAGGCTGTATGACGGGCAATGCGATGACGCAAGTCGAATGGAAGCGGATGGCGCTCGACCGCGGCCGCAGGGGCGACCACCCGCCCGGGCCAACCCGCATGGAAATCACCTGCACGCTGCAGATGCAGGATATTGTCCAGGCGCTGGGGGCGGAGCCCGATGAGCAGCGCTGTGTCGAGGCCGGCCTCGAGGTGCTTGCGATGGCCGGGCACCCGCCTGCGCGTGCCGTGGTGTCGATGGACCACGGGCGGCCGCCGGCGCTGGAATTCTATGTCGATGCCGCTGTGCCGACCTGCTGCGAACTGGACAGCACCTTGCAGCACGCGATCGCCAGCCGTTTCACCAGCGTGCTGCCGCCGGGGCTGGCAGTCACGGTGCTGCCGCTGGCCGCCTATGCACAGGAAGCCACCGACGAAGGCAAAGCGTTTGACGCGGATACCTTGCGCACCTGTGCCAGCGAACTGCTGGGCCGCGGCGGGGAGATGAACCAGCGCCTGGCGGTGGTGTGTGCCTACCTGTCGGCGCTGCATGGCGCGCAGGCCGTTGCCGAGCAGCTTGGCTACCTTGAGCAGAGCCTGCTCGCGCAGGGCCAGGAGGCCTTGTCCTGGCGCCTGCGCCGGCACCGCAGCGTGGAAGGGCGGGAGCTGGCGCAGGCATTGGAAGGACTATCCCGCGCCGCGGATGGTGCCCTGTATGAGTTCGGCGCCAGTTACAGCGCTGCGCGCGCCAGCTATCAGCTGGAGCAGATGCAGCGTGTCCATGACCGGATCGCGCGCTTTCGCGACACCTGCCGGCACGGCGGGCGCTGCCCCGAGCCCCGGCACGCCGTGTGCGCGGACACGGCGTGCTGAGGCGCGGCAAGGTCAGATACCGGCCATGCAGGTGTACTTGATGACCAGGTAATCCTCGATGCCGTAGTGCGAGCCCTCGCGGCCCACGCCAGACTGCTTGACGCCGCCGAACGGCGCCACCTCGTTGGAAATCAGGCCGGTATTGACGCCCACCATGCCGTATTCCAGGCGTTCGGAGACGCGCCAGACCCGGCCCAGGTCGCGGGCATAGAAGTAGCTGGCCAGGCCGAACTCGGTGTCGTTGGCCATGGCGACCACGTCATCCTCGGTTTCGAAGCGGAACAGCGGCGCCAGCGGGCCGAAGGTTTCCTCGCGCGCGACCAGCATGCCGGGGCCGACGTCGGCCAGCACGGTCGGCTGGAAGAAAGAATGCCCCAGCACATGGCGCTGGCCGCCCTGCAGCAGGCGCGCGCCCTTGCCGAGCGCGTCGGCGATATGCTCTTCCACCTTGGCCACGGCCTTGTCGTCGATCAGCGGGCCGATGCGCACGCCGTCGTCCATGCCGTTGCCGACCTTCAGGGCAGCCACCGCCGCCACCAGCTTCTGCGCAAACGCCTCGTACACGCCCGCCTGCACGTAGATGCGGTTGGCGCAGACGCAGGTCTGGCCGGCATTGCGGTACTTGGACACGATCGCGCCTTCAACCGCCGCGTCCAGGTCGGCATCGTCGAACACGATAAAGGGCGCATTGCCGCCCAGCTCCATCGACACCTTCTTGATGGTCGACGCGGTCTGGGCCATCAGCACGCGGCCAACCTCGGTCGACCCGGTGAAGGTGAGCTTGCGCACCAGCGGGTTGCTGCTCATCTCGCCGCCGATGGCGCCGGCCGAGCCGGTCACCACCGACAACACCCCGGCCGGAATGCCCGCGCGCTCGGCCAGGGCCACCAGCGCCAGCGCTGTCAGCGGGGTTTGCGATGCCGGCTTGAGCACCATGGTGCAACCCACTGCCAGGGCCGGCCCGGCCTTGCGCGTGATCATGGCAGCGGGGAAGTTCCACGGCGTGATGGCCGCGCATACCCCCACCGGCTCCTTGGTCACCACAATGCGCTGGTTGCTGACCGGCGCCGGGATGGTGTCGCCATAGACGCGCTTGCCTTCCTCGGCAAACCATTCGATAAACGAGGCTGCGTAGGCGATTTCGCCGCGCGCTTCTGCGATCGGCTTGCCCTGTTCGGCGGTCATGATGCGCGCCAGGTCTTCCTGGCTGGCCAGGATCAGTTCGAACCATTTGCGCAGCAGCGCCGAGCGCTCCTTGGCGGTGCGGGCGCGCCATGCCGGCAGCGCGCGGTTGGCGGCTTCGATGGCCTGGCGGGTTTCATCGGCACCCAGTTGCGGGACCTGTCCCACGCGCTCGCCGGTGGCCGGGTTGGTGACGTCGATGCGGCGCTCGCCGTCGATCCAGCGGCCGTCGATATAGCACTGCTGCCGCAGCAGCGAGGAGTCCTGGAGTTTCAGCATGGTTGTCTCGGTGGATGCCGGCGGTGCCGGGCGTCTTGTGGAAGCCTGAGACAACGATTGTAATCCGGCGGCCTAGGTTGAGGTCTTGGGTGGCGCCGCAGGCGAGGCCGCTGACGGTGCCTCGATACCCCAGTCGCCGTACTCCAGCCAGTCGTCGCCGAGCAGTTCAACCGGGTGCTGCGTGCGGCTGGAGCCATTGCCGCAGCCCATGTCGTCTACGGCGCAGTACTTGTCGCAGCCCCAGCAGATGCGCTCGGGGTGGCGGGGATGCAGGGGAAATTTCTTGGCCATGGCTTGCGGTTGGGAAACTGCTGAGACGATTATGCCCACACCCGCAAGCCGTCGATTTGCGCAATCGCAAGCGCAAGTCAGCCGGGAGCCATCCCGCTCAGTCCCATCCGTCGGCATCCAGCCGGGTCCAGCGGTCGGGCGCCTCGCCATCGGGCGAGGCCAGCAGCAGTGTCTGGCCGCATTGCGCGCAACGGTACACAAACGCATTCTGGCCGCTGGCGGTGCGCAAGGTCGCCGACATCACCAGCCTGGGATGCGGCGGCACGTGGCCCGGCCGGTCCAGCTGCGACTCGCACAGGTCGCATATAGACATCATTGTTTTCCTCCGCACGATCCCCGGCGTAGCAAGAATGCTGTGGTGCAGCATTCGCTTTTCCAGTATAGCGGCGGATCGATAGTGCCGTTGGGCGACGGCGCGCGGCTATTCGCCAAGGAACTCAGCCACCACTTCGAGTCCCTCAATGTGATCGGCAACCACCTTTGCGATGGTGATCAGCGGGATGGCGAGCAACATGCCCCATACGCCCCAGAGCCAGGTGAACAGGAGCAGTGCAACAAATACGGCCACCGCGTTCATGCGCGCCATGCGGCCGGTCATCCAGGTGGTGACGACCGACCCGATCAGCGTGGCGATCAGCAGCGATCCGACCGTTGCCGCGGCTGCCATGCCGAGCGTGCCGAACTGCATGAAGGTCACCACCCCCAGGCAGACCGCGATTGCCAGGGCGCCGAAGTAGGGCACCAGGTGCAGCGCCGCGGCCGCAATTGCCCAGCTGCCGGCGTTGTGCACGCCCAGCCACTTGAGCAGCAGCCAGGTACAGGCGCCCAGGGCCGTATTGGTCACCAGCAGCATGCCCATATAGCGGCGGATGGAGCGGTTGACCTCGTCCAGCATGTGCACGCTGATCTTCTTCTCGGAAATGGTATGCCCGACCATCTTGATGAACTTGCGCTTGAACGTATCGCCGGCCAGCAGCAGGAAGTACAGCAGGAAGACCACCACCACCGCCTGTCCGGCCATGGTGAAGATGCTGACCGAGCCGGCCAGCAGCATGTTGTGGATCTGGGCGGGCGCTTGCTCCACCACCACCTGCGTGCCGCGTGCGGGCGGGGGCTGGCCGGTGCCGCTGAGGACAGTGGCGGCGCGACGTACCTTCTGCCACATGGAATCGTCGCCGCTCATCAGCGCGCCGACCGAGCGCGACAGCTTGCTGGCGGTCTCGGGCAGGCTGTTGACGATCGACTCCACCTGCCCCTGCAGCAGGTAGGCGCCGCTGAGCAGGGCGCTCAGCACGGCCAGCAACACCACGGTGCCCGCCAGCGCGCGCGGCAGGCCCAGCCGCTGCAACGCGCAGACCAGCGGGTCCAGCAGGTAGGCCAGGACGATCGCGAGCACCACCGGAATGAGGAATTCGCGTGCGATATGCACGGCGTACAGCGAAAAGAGCGTGGCCAGCACCACCAGCGCCACACTGGCACGGTGCAGCGAGGCGTTGACGGCATCGGCTGGCGCGACTGTGTCAGGCATCTCCGCCACCGTGCGCGGCCCGGCGGCGCCCTCGTTGTCGGCGCCCGCATGCGGGTTGCCGTCGGCGGGCAACGGAACGGGCGGGGCAGGGGGCAGCGAAGAAGGCGCGGAATCGGGGATGGTCGACATAGTCGGGCGCCCTGGCAAAAGGCCTGGCGCTGCTATGAAGATAGCTGGCCGGCAGGCTGCGGCTGTCGGACGCCGCCGCCTGCGCATGTCAGACAAGCGCGGCAGCGAGGCGCCTTACAAGCGACACCGCCCGGCCGGCAGCATGGCGCTGCACGACCGGGCGGTACGGTGACTGCAGGCGGGAGCGCGCAGGCTCAACCTGTCACCGTCTTGGTTTCAAGGAACTCGGCAATGCCTTCGGGGCCGTATTCACGCCCGTTGCCGGACGTCTTGTAGCCGCCGAACGGCGCGGTGAGGTCCATCGTCGCGCCGTTGATGCGCACGCTGCCGGCGCGCAGGCGGGCGGCCAGCTTGCGTGCCCGCGCCGCGTCGGACGACGCGATGTAGGCGGCCAGGCCGAACTCGGTGTCATTGGCGATTGCCACCGCCTCTTCTTCTGAGTCGTACGGCAGCAGGCATATCACCGGCCCGAAGATCTCTTCGCGCGCGATGGTCATGTCATTGCGCACGTCGGCAAAGATGGTCGGGCGCGCATAGAAGCCGCGCTGCAGCCCGTCGGGGCGGCCGGGGCCGCCTGCGGCCACGCGCGCGCCTTCCTCGATGCCCACCCCGATCAGGCGCTGCACCTTGTCGTACTGGCCGCGGTTGGAGATCGGGCCCATCTTGGTCTCGGGGTCGGACGGGTCGCCCACCTTGACCGCGCTGGCGACGGCGGCGGCAATCTGCACGGCCTGCTCATAGCGCGAGCGCGGCACCAGCATGCGCGTCGGCGCGATGCAGGTCTGTCCGGTGTTGAGCATGCACTGCGCCACGCCGCTGGTCACCGCCGCCTGCAGGTCGGCATCGTCCAGGATGATCATCGGCGACTTGCCGCCCAGCTCCTGCGCCACGCGCTTGACCGTGGGCGCGGCGCTGATGGCCACTTCCACGCCGGCGCGGGTCGAGCCGGTGATCGACACCATGTCGACGTCGCGATGCGACGATAGCGCCGCGCCCACGGTGCGGCCCTCGCCATAGATCATGTTGAAGACACCCGGTGGCGTATCCGCGGCATCCATGATCTCGGCAAAGATGCGGGCGTCCAGCGGCGCGATCTCGGACGGCTTGAGCACCACGGTGCAGCCCGCCGCCAGCGCCGGCGCCACCTTGGCCGCGATCTGGTTCAGCGGCCAGTTCCACGGCGTGATCAGCGCCGCTACGCCGATGGCCTCGCGCAGGATGCAGCTCTTGCCGCGCGTGGTTTCGAACTCGAAGCCGCGCAGCGTCTGCAGCGTTGCCTGCAACTGTGCCAGGCCGATCGCGGCCTGCACGTTGGTGGCCAGCGTGATCGGTGCGCCGATCTCCTGGCGCACCGCCTGCGCCAGGTCGCCGATGCGCGCCTGGTAGGCGGCGATGATGCGCTCGAGCAGGGCGATGCGGGTTTCACGCGTGGACACCGACCAGGCCGGGAATGCCGCGCGCGCTGCGGCCACGGCCTGGTCCACGTCCGCCGTGGTGCCCATGGCGAGCTTGCCGGCGACCGCTTCGGTGGTTGGGTCTATGATGTCGGCCTGGGTCGCGCCCGCTGCGGGCTGCACCCACTTGCCGTTGATATAGAACTTGTCGACGATGTTCATGCCGGTTGCCTCGGAAGTTTGTGGGTGGATAGGGTCAGACCGGACGGTCGCCGATGATGGTGGCGCGGTTCATATGGCGCACGGCCGGGAAGTAATCCTGCACCGCGTAATGTTGCGTGGAGCGGTTGTCCCAGAGCGCGATGGTGTCCGGCTGCCAGCGCAGCCGCACCTGGTACTCCGGCGCGGCGGCCTGGCGGTACAGGTACTGCAGCAGGTCCAGTTCCGCGGGCCGGTAGTCGGAGCCGATGCGGTACGGCTGTTCCTTGGCGAAGTTGGCGAAATGCGTGGTGAAGGCTTCGTTGACGAACAGGATCTTCTCGCCGGTTTCCGGGTGCGTGCGTACCACCGGGTGCACCATCGGCGGAAACTTGGCGCGCATCTCCGCGTATTTTTCTTCGTTCAGCGCCGAGCCGAAGGTCGGCATCGCGTCGTGCACGGCCTTCAGGTTGGCGATGCGGGCCTTCATGTCCTGCGGCAGGTTTTCATAGGCCGCGACCATATTGATCCAGATGGTATCGCCGCCGACCTCCGGGCATTCCAGGCAGCGCAGCATCGAACCCATCGACGGGGCCATGCGCCAGGTAACGTCCGAGTGGTAAAGGTTCTCGCGTCCGCGCGTCGTGCCATCGCGCCCGAATACAACCAGTTCGGGATGTTCCGGGTGGTTGGTGAGCATCGGATGCACTTCCAGCTCGCCGAAGCGGCGCGCCACGGCTACGTGCTGGGCCGGCGTGATCGCCTGCTTGCGGAAGAACAGCACCTTGTACTTCAGCAGTGCGCGGCGCAGCGAGAGGTAGGTTTCGTGGTCCAGCGTCTCGCGGAAATCGATGCCTTCGACTTCGGCGCCGATCGTCGGCGTGCAGCGGCGCACGGTAAAGGGAAAGTCTTCGTTGTCCTGCGCCCGGTAGGCTTCCGGGCTGATGGTGGTTGCGGCAGTGGCTTGCATGGGGTGTCTCCTCGGTGTTGTGTTGCCAATGCAGGGGGGAATGACCGGCTCAGCGGTGCGAGGCCCTGATCAGGTCCGCAGCCTTTTCGCCGATCATGATGGCGGGGGCGTTGGTGTTGCCGCCGATCAGCGTCGGCATGATCGATGCGTCAGCGACGCGCAGGCCCTCGACGCCGTGCACGCGCAGTTCCGGGTCGACTACCGCCATGTTGTCGACGCCCATCTTGCAGGTGCCGACCGGGTGGTAGACCGTGTCCGCGTGCGTGCGCACGAAGTCGCGGATGGCGGCTTCATTGCTGCTGTCGGGGCCGAAAGCGTCGGTCAGGACTTCGCGCCCGCCGTGCTGCGCCAGCGCGGGCTGCGCAAAGATGCGGCGGATCGCCCGCACGCCTGCGACCATGCCCGCCATGTCTTCCTCGGCCGACAGGAAGCGCGGATCGATCACCGGCGTCTCGCGCATGTCGGCACTGCGCAGGCGCACATGGCCGCGGCTCTTCGGGCGCAGCACGCAGGCGTGGCAGGAGTAGCCGTGGCCCAGCTTGCCCAGGTTGCGGTTGCCGAGCAGCGCCACGGCAAAGTGCAGCTGCACATCCGGGATGTCCAGCTCGGGGCGGCTGCGCAGGAAGGCACCGGCCTCGGCGATATTGGACGAGACCATGCCGGTGCGGTTGCGCCGGTAGCGCATCACCTCGCGCGCCAGGCGCAGCATGCCGCGGCCAGTCTTGCCGAACAGCTCGGTCGTTTGCAGCTGCTTGTTGATGATGATGTCGAGGTGGTCCTGCAGGTTCTCGCCCACGCCCGGAAGGTCATGGACCACGTCGATGCCGAAGCTGCGCAGTTGCGCGGCCGGGCCGATGCCGGATGCCAGCAGCAACTGCGGCGAGTTGAAGGTGCCGCCGCTGACCACGATCTCGCGCCGTGCGCGCAGGATCTGCACCGCCCCACCGCGCACGACTTCCACCCCGACAGCGCGCTTGCCTTCGAACACGATCCGCAGCGCTTGCGTATCGGTCAGCACCGCCAGGCCGCGACGGCCGCCATTCAGCGCCGTGTCCGCGGCATTGCCGCTGTGCAGGTAGGCCCGCGCCGAGTTCCAGCGTTCGCCGTTGCGCTGCGTTACCTGGTACAGGCCGGCGCCTTCCTGGCTGTGGCCATTGAAGTCGCCGTTGTGAGGCAGGCCGGCCTGGATCGCTGCCTGGACAAAGCGTTGCGCAAACGGATTGGGCGAGCGCAGGTCGCTCACGTGCAGCGGCCCGTCGTTGCCGTGCAGCGCATGTTCCTGGCTGGCCAGGCGCGGATTGCGCTCGCTGCGGCGGAAGTAGGGCAGGACGTCGTCGAAGCCCCAGCCCCGGCAACCGAGCGCGGCCCAGCCGTCGTAATCGTGCCGATGGCCGCGGATATAGACCATGCCGTTGATCGAGGAACTGCCGCCCAGGCCGCGCCCGCGCGGCTGGTAGGAGCGGCGGCCATTCAGGCCCGGTTGCGGTTCGGTGTAGTAGGCGTAGTTGCGTGGCCCGGCCTTGGGGACGACCGCGGCAATGCCCACCGGCGCCCAGACCGAGAAGTGATGGTCATGCGGCCCCGCCTCGAGCAGCGCCACGGTTGCGTCCGTGTCTTCGGCCAGGCGCCCAGCCACGGCGCAACCGGCTGACCCGGCGCCGATCACGATGTAGTCGAATTCAGCCGCCGGAGTGGCGGCGCCCTGCGATGCGTTGGTCTTCAATTTCTGTGTCTCCTGAGCGGCTTTTGACGGTGCTTTCCTGTGGGTGCAGGTAGCTGCCGATGGGCGATACTGCCATTACCTGTTATGACAGGTCAATAGGGTTTCGCCTCGACCTGTCATGATAGGTATAATCCGTTCCACCCAGCATTCGGAGCCGCCCAGGGCGGAACACACGTGGCGCTGCCCAGGTTCAAAGAGATAGAAAACGAGATTCGCCAGCGGATTGCCAGCAACACATGGGCGCCCGGCGCCAAGCTGCCTTCCGAGGCCGAGCTGGTGACGGAATTCGCGGTCAGCCGGATCACCGTGCGCCAGGCCCTGTCCGGGCTGCACAACGCCGGCCTGATCGAGAAGGTCAACGGCAAGGGCAGCTTCGTGACCCGCCCCTCGGACACGCCCAGCCTAGGCGCGCTGACCGGCTTCTATGAAACCGGACGCGCCCGTGGCCAGCTTGCCTACGGCAAGCTGGTGTCGGTACGGCTGGTGCGGGCGCCGGCCCATGTGGCGGCGGCGCTGCGTCTGCAGCCTGGCGAGAAGGTGCTGAGCGTGGCTACCGTGCGGTACTGGGACGACGCGGCCGTGGCGCATTTCACCCTGATGGGTCCTGAGCCGCTGATGCGCCGCCTGGTGCAGGAGGACCTGGAAACCAACGATGCCATGGCGCTGTTTGAGAGCCGGCTGGGATACCGGTTCAAGGAAGTGGCGATGGAAGCCACCGCCGTCGCCGCGCCCGCGGACGTGGCGCGCCGGCTCGGTGTTGGCGTGGGCGATCCGCTGTTGCGCCTGCGCAGCACGCCGCATGACATCGAGGACACACCGTTGTTGTGCGGCGAACTGCTGTTCCGTCCGGACCGCTATGCCTATAAGTGGACACTGACGCGATAGCGCGGATGTCTGCCATCTTCAGTCGAAACTGAACTGCGCCGGCGTGGTAACTTTTACCCGCGGCGCGCACTTCTTACTGCGGCCGGGCCGCAGTCATGTCCTTTCCTGCATTGCCGGGTGCCGCGTGGTCAACGGACTCGCGCCGATCGTCACATGGCGCCGCTGGTACGTCAGTTGCGTCTTCCGCAGCAGAGCTGCGTTCCAGCGCGCTCGCCGGCAGCCTGCGCCGTGCAGCTAGGCTTGCCGCCAACCTGCTAGATGGAGGACGACATGAAAACAACCCTACGCATCGGCACAGCCCTGCTCGCACTTGGCATCCTGGCGGGTTGCACCGCCACCGGCAGCACCACCGGCTCCGGCTCGCTGTCCGGCTCCGGTTCGGTCACCGAACAGAGCCGCAGCCGCAGCACCACCCCTGGCACAAGCACTTCTACCGGCACGTCCGGCGCCACCAGCACTACCAGCCCGAGCGGCACCTCGAGCGGCAGCAGCGGTGCAGCCAGCGGCTCGGGCACTGCCCGCTGACGCCGGCGCACAGCCGCCGGTGGCCTGGCACCGGCGGCTGCGCGGCTTCGCTATCGGTCCCGGCCGGTAACGACGCGCGCGTCGCGGCGCGCGGGAACGATGTCTTCGTCCGCGAGCCGTTGTTGCAGGTCGTTGTTGGGCACGTGGGTGAAGTCCTTGCCAATTTCCTTCGTGATGACGTCGGTGACCCCGGCGGGAAGGGCTTTGCGCAGCAGGCCGAGAAAACGCGGCGCGGCAATCAGCGCCAGTGAGTCAAAGCGCTGCTTGTTGCGCGCATCGGCAAGGTAGTCCGCCACGCGGCGGGCAAACAACTGCGCTTCCTGGTGCAGTTCATCTTCCCCGGCCGAGGAGGTGACCGTGGAAGGTCCGACCTGGTGGGCACCGGGGTGGCCGACGTCTCCCTGCGCGGAAGCGTGGCCACGCCGGCCATAGGCGTCGCGGCGCAGGTCGGCGCGGTCGGCATGCGCGGCCGCGTCGGTGATCTCCTCGACCACTTCGAGCGGTGCGCTATCGGCGTGCGAGGCAAAGATGCGGGCGAGGGATTCGTCCGCCACAAGGATCCAGATGTTCTTCATGATCGCTCCGGTTGCGGGCCCGAACACGGGGCCTCATGCCCTCGATGCAAGGGGTACGCCATCGGGGCAGGGGCACAAGGCGGGGCCGCAGATGGCGCCGGGCCAAGCATCAGATGCCGCAAGGGCCATGCCGTTGCAGTATCGACAGGGATGCTGTGCAACTTTTTCAGGCCCCGGCATGCCGATCTGTCACCATACGCCAAAGAACACGCCGGCCTGCTTGTACACATTGGTCTTGGCCGCCACCTCTTCGTTGGTTACCGTCACGCGCGGCTTGAGCGTGCAGAACCATTCCAGCAACCGCAACCGCATGGCGCTGCGCACGGCTTCGTGGCCGGGGTCGCTGCCCAGGTCGAAATACTCCTGCGGATCGTTCTGCAGGTCGAACAGCTGTGGCCGGAACCCTTGCCAGTGCACGTATTTCCAGCGCGCGTCACGCACCATCCAGGCGCGGCACTCGCCGGGGTGGCGGCCCAGCGCAACGCGAGCGCCGCGATAGGCGTAGTCCAGCTCGGATATGACGAAATCGCGCCAGCTGCCGGCATCGGCGCGCTCGCCCGCGCGCGTCAGGTCCAGCAACGAGCGGCCCTCGATGCGGTGGTCGGCCGGCGGCAGGCCCAGTGCGTCCAGCACCGTCGGCACCACGTCGACCGCGCTGACCATGCTGGCCTGCGCGGTGCCGCGCGTGGCATCCGCTGCCGGCGAGGGATCGTAGACGATCAGCGGGATGTTCTGCACGGTGTCGTAGAACTGCTCCTTCTCGCCCAGCCAGTGGTCGCCCAGGAAATCGCCGTGGTCGGCGGTGAAGACGATCAGCGTGTCCTGCCAGCGGCCCAGGCGTTCGAGCTGTTCCCAGAGCTGGCCGAGCCGGTCGTCGATCTGCTGGATCAGGCCCTGGTAGGCGGGGCGCACCGTGTCCGAGACTTCCTGGCGCATGAAGTTGGCGCATTCTTCCTGCGTGCGGTAGGCCGACAGCACCGGGTGCGGGTCTTCCAGCTCGGCGTCGTGGCGCTGCAGCGGCAGGCAGTTATCGAGCGAATACGCGGCGTGGTAGGGCGCGGGCGCCAGGTAGGGCCAGTGCGGCTTGACCAGCGACAGGTGCAGCACCCACGGATCGTCGCCGCGCGTGGCGATGTACCGCATCGCCTGGTCGACCGTGTACGCGGTCTCGGAGTGCGGCTCGGCCACGCGCGCGGGCAGGCCGGCGTTGCGCATGTGCCAGCCGGAGACGATCTCGCCGCGTTCGTTCTCGGCGCTGATCACGTAGTCGGTCCACGGATCCGCGCTGTCGTAGCCTTGCTGGCGCAGCCAGTCGGCGTAGGCGCTGTGCGGCTCGGCGTGGTGGCCGTCATGGCGGTCGACTTCGGTGAAGTGGCCGCTGCGCAGCAGCGTTTCCAGCTCGGTGCCGCCATCCAGGTGGAGCCGCTTCAGGTTGGCGTTGTCGGGCATCACATGGGTCTTGCCCGCCAGCGCCAGCGCGCGGCCGCTGTGCTTCAGGTATTCGCCCAGCGTGACTTCGCCCACCGACAGCGGCACGCGGTTCCAGGTGGCGCCGTGGCTGCTGACATGGCGGCCGGTATAGAAGCTCATGCGGCTGGGGCCGCAGACCCCGGACGCGACGAAGGCGCGGTCGAAGCGAACGCCGCGCGCGGCCAGCGCATCGATATTGCGCGTGCGCAGCGCCGGATGCCCGTAGCAGCCCAGGTGGTCGCGCCGCAGCTGGTCGCACATGATGAAGAGGGTATTGCGGATCGTCATGGTCGGTTTGCCGCGCTTCAGTCGCCGGTATAGCCGGACGCCTTGACCACCGGTGCCCACTTGCCGGCGTCAGCCTTGAGCACGCCGGCAAAGGCGTCGGCCGGGCCGGTTGCGGGTTCCAGCCCCAGCTTGAGGAATTTCTCGCGCACGTCCGGCGACTGCACGGCCTTGACGATGGCGGCGTTGAGCTTGTCGAGCACCGGGCGCGGCGTGCCCGCGGGCGCCAGCAGGCCGTAGCGGCCTTCACCTTCAATGCCCTTGTAGCCAAGCTCGGTGAAGGTCGGCACATCGGGCAGCGCCACCGAGCGCTGCGTGCCGGAAGTCGCCAGCACGCGGATCTTGCCGGCGCGGTGCATTTCGGTCAGGTCGGCAAGGGTATCGACCGAAGCCGGCACCTGGCCGCCGACCAGCGCGCTCATCAGCGGCGCCGAGCCGTTGAAGGGGACGTGCAGCATGTCGATGCCAACCTGCTTGCCGACCATCAGCCCGAAGAAATGCGGGATGCTGCCCAGCGCCGGCGAGGCGTAGGAGTTGTTCTGGGGGCTGGCCTTGAGCCATGCCACATAGTCCTTCAGCGTGCGCGCCGGGCTGCCCGGCCCGGTGGCGAGCGCCAGCTGGAAGTTGGCGGCCTGCGCCACGGGCGTGAAATCGCGCTGGATATCGTAGTTGAGCTTGCGGTAGACCAGCGGCGCAATCGTCATCACCGCCGAGTTGGCCACCACCAGGGTATTGCCGTCGGCCGGCTGCGTACGCGCGTAGTCCATCACCAGCCGCCCGCCGGCGCCGGGCTTGTTCTCGATGACCACGGTCTGGTTCAGGGTCTCGCGCAGCTTGTCGCCGACCAGGCGTGCGGCGAGGTCGACGGTGCCGCCGGCCGGGTAGCCCACCAGGATGCGCAGCGGTCGGTCCGACTGCGCGCTGGCGGGTGCGGACCATGCCGCGGCAACGGCCAGCAGGCACGCGGCGAAGCGGGGAAGTAGGGTGCGAGGGCTCACGATGTCTCCAGTTTGTTGTCCGCCGGCGAGCGGCGTCGATGCAAGCTAACACCCGTCGATATAATTGACAAAGTCAACTAACTGGCAGATGTGGCATGGCACACGACAACAGCGGCACCCGCCTGCAGCGTCCGCAGCGGCTGGCAGATTTCATCAACTACCGGGTCTACCACCTGAACCGCGTCGCGCTGGGCGCCGCGGCGCTGCACCTGCGCGCCAGGGCGGGCGTCACGCGGCGCGAATGGCGCATGATCTCCTTCCTTGGCGAGCAGCCCGGAACCCGGCTGACCGAACTGGCCGAAAGCGCCGGCCTTGACAAGGTGCTGGCCAGCCGCGCCGTCCACGCCCTGGTGGAACGCGGCCTGGTCCGGCGCGAAACGCGCACCCAGGACCGGCGCGCCGCAGCCTTCACGCTGACCGAGCAAGGCGAAGCCGTTTACCGTGCGGCGTTCGCGCAGGCGCGGGATTTCAATACGCGGCTGGCTGCATGCCTGACGGCGGAAGAGGCGCGCGTGCTGTCGCGCTGCCTGGACAAGCTGCAGGCGCAGGCCGGCTCGATGTTGGTTGAGGCACAGGCGTTGCCACAGTCCGAAGGGCCGGAGCCGGCGTGGGATCTGCTGCAGGTCTGGCGGGCCTAAGATGATGCGGCAGGGGCTCACGTGCTGGCCTCGTCCATCCACGTCCAGACAACCAGCGCTTCGTCGGCCGGCAAAAGCCCGAAGCGGATCATCGGCATTCCTTTTTGCCGCAGGATCAAACTGGCCAGCGCCTCAGCGCCCGAGTCTGCCAGACTCCTGATAGGGCGACGGGCCGATGGCTGGCGTGCAAGCGCCCTACAAATCCCGTGCGCAGGGATCTGTTGAACAGCGGCGTGCCGAACAGGGATCCAAACTCCTGCACCCGCTTGGACACCGCAGATTGCAGGCATCACGAAGAAGTGGCCGACAGTGCATGTCCGGATTCAGCAACGTCGGCGAGGGCTCAACGGTGGCGAGGGCAGCGATCTGCCCGGACCCGCTATTGCGGCTCGATGCCTGCGTCACGAATTTTCGCCGTCCATAGTTCCAGCCGAGCCCGTATGAACTCCGTGGCTTGCTGCGGAGGCATATATGCTGGCTTGCTCCCCCAGCGGGCAAAGTGCTCTCTGATGTTGGGCAAAGTCAGGGCATGCTCAATCGCGGCACTTTGCCGCTGGATGATCGCGTGCGGCGTACTGGCCGCCTCGGGCAGCGAGCGGGGGGCGGCAGTGCGAGCGGGGGATGCCGACGTGACACTTGACGGATTCTCACATCACGTCATCTTCAACGTACGGCGCGCGGCGACCTGCCGGCCCAATCCCTTCAATGACTGCCACATGAAGGGGTGGAAGTTGGATGGAAGACACCAGCACAAGAAGGTCTCCCGCTGGATGCCGACGTTTGCCGGCCTGTCGCGGCACCCGGCATCAAATCGTCAGTTTTGACGACGGACAGCCGTGGGGGGCGTCGCTAGACTGCTTCCAGACGTGAGGGCAACGGGATCGCACGGTGACACTGGGTAGCGCGCGAAACATCGGCACTCGCATGCTTCAGCGCCGCGCCGTGTGTGGCCACGCAGTGCTGACCGAACGCGCACATCAAGGATAGGAACGATAGCGATGTCTCTAAGAAATGTTGCGGCGATCACAGGGTATGCGGAATTCAAATCTCAGAAGACCGCGGACGGGCTGACGCCCATGGCATTGACCGCGGAAATCGCGCGCGGGACGGCGCTGGACGCGGGCGTGTCTCCCGGTGAAATCGACGGCCTGCTCGTCACCACGCCGGTGGCTGCATACAGCATGTTCTGGCCGTCTGCCGTGGCCGAGCATCTGGGCCTGAAGCTGAAGTACTTCGATACGGTGGAGCTGGGTGGAGCATCTGCCGCTGGCATGGTGTGGCGCGCGGCCGCGGCGATCCAGGCAGGGCTGTGCGATCGCGTGCTCTGCCTGACCGTCGAAGTGCCGAGTGCAGACCGGAACAACAACCGCAAGGGCATGCTGCGCTCGGAAGCCGTTACCGAATTCGAGATTCCGTTTGGTGCTTCGCCGCCGAATGCCGGCTACGCGATGGTGGCGCGGCGGCACATGCATGAATTCGGCACGAAGCCGGAGCAGCTGGCAAAGATCGCCGTGGATCAGCGCACCAGTGCCTTGTCGAATCCGCTTGCGCTCTTCAATCAGAGCGCGCTCACGATCGATGATGTGCTGAACTCAAAAGTAATCTTCGACCCGCTGCACCTGCTGGAGATCGTTTCGCCTTGCGTGGGCGGTTCCGCGGTTCTGGTAACGCGGCAGTCCCTGGCGAACCGAGGGCCGAATCCGCCAGTCAGGCTATTGGGCGCAGGCGAGGCGGGGTCCCATCTTTCGATCACCCATCGCCAGGACATCACCACATCCTGGTCGAAGCAGTCCGCCGAAGCGGCCTTCGCCATGGCTGGCGTTTCTCCGGCACGCGTCGATGTTGCCCAGCTCTATGACTGCTACACGATCGCGGTCCTGATGGCGATCGAGGACCTTGGCTTCTGCCCCAAGGGACACGGCGGGCCCTTTGTAGCGGAGCGTGGCCTCACATTTGCGGGCGATTTCCCGTGCAACACCAACGGCGGCCAACTGTCCTTCGGACAGGCAGGCGCCGCAGGCGGCATGACCCACGTCGTGGAGGGCGTGCGGCAGCTGATGGGGCGCGCCGAGGCCCGGCAGGTCAAAGGGGCGACGGTCGGCGTGGTCCACGGCAATGGTGGCGTCATGTCAGACGAAGTCACGCTCGTCCTCGCAAACTGAAAAGGAAGACCCATGGCAGCCAATGAATATCGCAAGCCGCTACCGATCCCGCAGCCGCATACCCGTGCGTTCTGGCAGGCAGCCAGGCAGAACGAACTCAAGATCCAGAAGTGCAGGCATTGCGGCCATGTCCAGCACTACCCGCGTGCCACGTGCACGGCGTGCTGGGGTGCCGAACTGGATTGGCACACCTGTACCGGCAGGGGGGCCGTCTATTCGTACACCATCGCCTATCGGTCGACCACGCCGGAGTTCGTGAACGACGATCCGTACATCGTCGCCATTGTCGAGCTCGAGGAGGGCGTGCGCATGACCACGAATATCGTGGACTGCCCATTGGACGCGATTGGTATCGACATGCCAGTCCAGGTTGTGTTCGATCACGTTACCGAGGACATCGCATTGCCGAAATTCAGGCCGGCTTAGTGTGCCCAGGGTGCCTGGTGACTCCAGGCATCCACTGGCGAACACAAGTTCCAATGTCACCCGGCTCGGCTGAGGGACAACTCATCGCTCACGGAAGGATCATGGATAACACTGAAAAGCGCAGCTATTTCCGTACGGAAGTCATTGAAGATCATGTGCTGGTCATTACCATCGACAGGCCGGAAGCGCGCAATGCATTCAACCTCGCCATGGCTCTCCAGCTGGAGGCGATCGTGGACCGGTTTGACGAAGACGATGACTTGTGGGTGGCTGTCCTGCGGGGGGAGGGCACGACCTTCTGCGCAGGCCACGACTTGAGGGCCGCGGCAATCGGCGAGATTGCCCGTGCACCGAAGCGCGGCGGCTTTGGCATGATGACGCGCCCGCCTCTGAAGCCCGTGATCGCGGCGATCGAAGGCCATGCCTACGCGGGCGGCCTGGAGCTTGCCCTGTCCTGCGACATGATCGTCGCCTCGGACGATACCCGGTTCGCCTTGACCGAGGTGAAGCGCGGCCTGGTTGCCACAGGCGGGGGATGCTTCCGCCTGCGCCAGCGGATTCCGTATCACCTGGCCATGGAGATGATCCTGACCGGAGAGCCACGCAGCGCGGCCGAAATGCATGCGCATGGCCTGCTGGCGAAGGTCACCGCGCCAGGCAAGACGTTCGAAGCGGCGCTCGAACTGGCGCGCAAGGTAATGGTCAACGCGCCGATCGCTGTGCGCGCGTCCAAGGAAATCGTGTCGCGCTCGCAGGCGGAAGGCTGGACCGAGGAGGAGAGTTGGTCGAAGCAGCGAGGACCGGCGGGCCGCAACGCGGAGTCTGAGGACAAGCGGGAAGGTCTTGCCGCGTTTGCCGAGAAGCGCAGCCCGGTGTGGAAGAACCGCTAGCCACGCACCATCGATCGAACATGAGAGCTAACCCAGCAAAGGTGAACGGCATGTTGCACGGCGTTGCTCCATCCGGGAGCTCCGCGCACGGCGGACCGCTTGCCGGCATCCGCGTGCTTGAACTCGCCCGGGATGCTGCGGTGTCGTCCTGTGCCCGGATACTGTCGCACCTTGGCGCCGAAGTCTTGCAGCTCGTGCCGCCGACTTCCACGCCTGCCGCTTCCGCGGCGGCAGGCGAGGGGGCGAACTTGCGCGGATCGTCGTCAGGACAGCCGCATTCGCTGGCGATCGACTTTGCCGGGCCGGCAGGATGTGAACTCGTTCTCCAGCTCGCCAAGGAGTGCGATGTGTTTCTCGGCAGCCTCGACGCCGGGCAGATGGCGCGTTGCGGCCTGGGCTATGACGCGGTGTGGCAAGTCAATCGCCGCATCATCTATCTCCTGCAGTCGGAGTGCGGGCAGGATCAGGACCCTGTACACGCAGGGTCATGCGAGCGCGGGCTCCGTGGTGCGATCGCCGTGCTCGGCGCCCTGCGCCATCGCGAGGTGCAGGGCGGTCCCGGGCAAGCCATCGACCTTGCGCTGGTGGACTTCGACCCTGCTGCCCGATCGCTACTGCCAGGCAAGCCCTCGCTCGCGGCCGGCCGCGCCGACGCGCCGCAGGCACCGCCCGGGCAGCTTGCGCGCCACATCCTTTCCGACTGGCTCAGCCTGTCAAAAGAGCAGCTCACATGCCTGGTGAACGACGGCGTGATCTGATCGTCTTGCCCAAGGAGCATTTGACTATGAAGAAAGAAAACGGCCCCATGCTGGAGGGGATTCGCGTCGTCGACATGTCGACCGTGATCTTCGGGCCCTATTGCACGCAGATTCTGGCCGACATGGGCGCGGACGTTATCAAGGTCGAGCCGGCCGAAGGGGACTCGATGCGCCATACCAGCCGCGTCGTCGAGACGCCTGGCATGAGCGGCACGCATATGACGATCAATCGCGGGAAGCGCTCCGTCACGTGGGACCTGCGCAGTGATTCAGGCCGGGAGGCAATGCGCCGGCTATTGGCGTCGAGTGACATCTTCGTCCACAACGTGCGTGCCGACGGTATCGCCCGGCTTGGCCTTGACTATGACGCCGTGCGCCAGATTCGGCCTGACATCATTTATGTCCACTGCGTCGGCTTTGGCATGTCGGGACCCTATGCATCGATGCCAGCCTACGACGACGTCATCCAGGCCGCCTCCGGCATGGCTTCGCTCTTGCCCAGGGTGGATGGGGACCCCAATCCCCGCTATTTTCCGATGATCGTCGCGGACAAGGTGTCCGGCCTGCACGGCGCCTACGCCACGCTTGCAGCGCTGGTCCACAAGCTTCGCACCGGCGAAGGCCAGCATGTGGAGGTGCCGATGCTGGAAGCCCTCACGAGCTTCACGCTGCTGGAGCACCTGGGCGAGCGCACTTTCGTACCGCCGCTCGGCAATATGCTGTCTCCCCGGGTCATGAATCCGAAGCGCAAGCCTGCGCGAACCAAGGATGGCTACATCGGCATCACGCCTTATTCCGATGAGCGCTGGGTTGCCCTGTTCCACGCCATCGGCAGGAGCGGCGTGCTGGAGGACCCCCGGCTCAACTCGAAGGCGCAGCGAACCAGGCACCTTGACGTCATGTACGAACTGCTTGCGGAGGTTACCCCTGAGCGGACCACGGATGAGTGGCTAGCCTTCCTCAAGCAGGCTGGCATTCCGGCCATGCGTGTCAATGATGTGGAAGACCTGTTCGACGATCCACACCTGAAGGCAGTCGGCTTCTTCCAGGACCGGCATCATCCCAGCGAAGGCAAGTACGTCGAGGTACAGCCACCCGTCAAGTTCTCCGCCAGGCCGGAGCCAAGGATTGGACCCGCACCTCGCCTAGGGCAGCACAGCGATGACCTGCTGGCCGAGCTCGGCATGACCGGGCGCAAGGCTTAGACCGCTCAGGTCTTGCGGTACCTGGTCCACAGAATCTTCACGTGGCACAAGACAATGGATGGAGACAAGGAAATGAGAAAGCATCGCCTGGCCGGCGCCATGCTGGGTATTGCGCTCGTACTATGCGGCGCAAGGAATGTGGGCGCTGCGTATCCGGACAAGCCGATCCGGCTGATTGTGTCCTTCCCCGCCGGCAGCGGACCGGACCGGCAGGCGCGATATGCCGCGATGAAACTGCAGGAACGGAACGGGCAGGCGGTCGTCGTCGAGAACCGGCCGGGGGGCAACGGCATCATTGCCGCACAGGCGGTGGTGCATGCGCCGGCGGATGGGTACACCGTCTTCTTTACCAGCAACTCGCCCGTGGCGACCAATGTCGCCATGTTCAATGCCTTGCCCTATGACCCCATCAAAGACCTTGCACCGGTTGCCAGGCTGACGAAGTCGGTGATGACGGTCGTGGTCCCAGGCGGGTCGCCTTTCCGTACCGTGGCGGATCTGGTGGCGCGGGCAAAGGCCGCTCCCGGCAAGCTGAACTACGGTAGCGGTAGTCCGCTGTACCAGCTCGCGACGGAGAAGTTCCTGGTTGCAGCGGGGGTTTCCGCGGCGCACGTGCCGTACAAGGGTGCGGTGCAGGCGCTCAGTGACCTGGCTGGCGGGCAGATCGACTTTGCATTCGCCGACTACTCCATCGTCCGGCCTCATGTCCAGTCCGGAAAGCTACGCATCCTGGCGGTGACAGGCGACAAGCGGCTTTCCATGGAGCCTTCGGTGCCCACCATGCAGGAAAGTGGCTATCGCGACTTCGTCTTTGCAACGTGGATGGCCGCCTATGTTCCAGCAAAGACGCCGCCGGACATTGTCAAGAAGCTCAGCGAGGATCTGCTCGCCATCTATGCGCTCCCGGAGTCCGCCCGGTTCTCCAGGCAGATGGATGGGGACATCTTCCTTGCCGGACCGGCAGAGCTGCGCCGCTTTCAGTTGGCCGAGATCGAGCAGGCGAGCAGGATTGTCAAGGCGGCGGGCATTCCTAAACAGTAAGAGGACATCGGATGTGTGCGATGGCTGGTAGCGGCAGTCAAGGGAATCAAGGAGGGGACATGTCTGGGGATGGCGTACTGAATGGAATCCGGGTCCTCGATTTCGGCAGATACGTCGCGGCGCCGTATTGCGCGGCCCTGCTGGCCGAGTTTGGTGCCGAGGTCATTCGCATCGAGAAGCCGGGCGGCAGCGAAGACCGGTACCTGATGCCGGTGGCGCCCACAGGGGATGGTGCCCTGTTCATGCAGATGAACCGCAACAAGCTGTCCATGACGCTGGATCCCGCAACCCGGGAGGGCAGGCGGGTGGTCAATCGCCTGGTGGCGTCGGCGGATGTCGTGGTGGTGAATCTGCCGGCCTACACGCTGGAGAAAATGGGGCTGGACTACCCTTCGCTCGCCGCGATCAATCCGCGCATCATTCTCACGCATGTGTCGGCCTTCGGCTCGCAGGGGCCCCTGCGCGATCACCTTGGCTTTGATGGCGTGGCGCAGGCCATGTCGGGTGGTGTCTTTCTCAGCGGCCCGCCCGGCTCGCCGCAGAAATCGCAGATTGTCTGGGCCGATTTTGGCACCGCTCTGCACTGTGCTTACGGGACGCTGGCTGCCTTGCTTGCCAGAATGAAGACGGGGAAAGGTCAGGTCGTCGAAGCTTCGCTATTCGCCACGGCGGCGATGTTCGGCAGCGGACTGATTGCCGAGCAGGCCCTGACCGGAATCAACCGGACGCCGGTGGGGAACCGGAGTTTCGTGGCCGCGCCGTCCGATCTGTATCGGACGCGCGACGGCTGGATCACGTGTGCCGTGGTGGGCCAGCCGCTCTTCAAGCGATGGGCCAGGCTGACCGGAAACACCGCGTGGCTGGACGACGATCGCTTTGCCAGCGATACCGCGCGCGGCGAGAACGGCCACTTGATATCGGAGCGCATGCAGCAGTGGTGTGAGACGTTGTCGAGCGAGGCAGCATTGGCTCTTCTTGCCGAGGCGAAGATCCCCGCGGGCCCGGTGTTGAGGCCGGCGGAGGTGGTCGACCATCCTCAGGCCGTTGCGACGGCTCTTTTCCAGCCTGTTGCCTATCCGGGCATCGATCGAGCTGTGCCGATTGCGCGTGCGCCCGTGTTCCTGTCGGAGACGCCCGGCGAGATCCGGGTCCGTCCGCCGCGCCTTGGCGAACACACCGCCCGGATTCTTTCCAGCCTTGGATACACCGATGCGGCAATCCGGAGCCTGGAAGACACCGGAATTATTTGAAACAAGGCAGGATTTGCAGAGGAAACTATGAGAACGGAAGCTGTCATTGTGGACGCGGTTCGCTCGCCCATGGCCCGAGGGAAGGCCGGCGGGGCGTTTGCCACCCTCCATCCCGTGGAGATGCTGGCGCAGGTGCTTCAGGGACTGGTGCACCGGAACGATCTTGACCCGGCGCTGGTTGACGATGTGCTGATCGGTTGCGTCAGCCAGGTTGCGGAGCAATCCGCCTTGCCCGGCCGGAACGCGTGGCTGGCTGCCGGCTTTCCGGAGCATGTGCCGGCGGCGATGATCGACCGCCGCTGCGGATCGAGTCAGCAGGCGGTGCATTTCGCCGCGCAGGGGATCATGGCCGGCGCCTATGACATCGTGATCGCCGGCGGTGTCGAGTCGATGAGCCGCGTCCCGATGGGAAGCTCGCGTGGCGGTGCTGATGGGGACGGACCATCCGTCCGCGCCCGCTATGCGCCGGGCCTGGTGGGCCAGGGCATTTCCGCGGAGCTGGTGACACGGAAATGGGGGCTCAGCAGGCAGGAACTGGACGAGTACTCGGCGAGGTCGCATCGTCGCGCCGCCAGGGTGCGGGACAGCGGCGGGTTCGCGGCCGAGATCCTGCCGATCCATACCGACGAGGGCATCGTCACGGAGGATCAGACCATCCGAGCGGAAACGACGGTTGCAGGTCTTGCCCAGCTCAAGCCCTCCTTCCGCTCGGAAGCCTATATCGAGCGTTTTCCGGAGATCGAATGGAGCATCACGCCGGGAAACTCTTCCCAGATCACCGACGGCGCTTCCGCGGTCCTGGTCATGAGCGAAGCGATGGCACGGAAGCTGGGTCTGAGGCCCAGGGCCCGCTTCGTGTCCTTCGACGTGCGCGGCGATGATCCCCTGCTGATGCTGACCGCCCCGATCACGGCGACACGGCGGGCGCTGCAGAAGGCTGGCCTCGATGTCGGCGACATCGATCACTTTGAGGTCAACGAGGCTTTCGCCCCGGTTCCTCTTGCCTGGCAGCGGGAGTTCAAGGTGGATCCGGAGCGGTTGAACCCGTGCGGCGGCGCCATCGCGCTCGGCCATCCGCTCGGCGCCTCCGGAGCCCGTCTCATGACCACAATGCTGCATGCGCTGGAGCGCAGCGGCGGCCGATACGGACTGCAGACGATGTGTGAAGCCGGCGGCATGGCCAACGCCACCGTCATCGAAAGACTGTAGTCAGGACAACGCGCGCGCATCCGCAATGCCATGGCATGGCAGGGGGACGCTCGCCCTGTCGCCCGATAACTGTTCACCAGGAACACCATCATGACAGACAGTCAGGACGCCCCGGTTCTCTATACGGTGAGGGACGGTGTCGCCGAAATCATCGCCAACCGCCCAAGATACCGCAACGCGCTGGATGCAGAGGCGCGCGCGCTACAGGCTGAATTGCTCGACCGTGCCATGCAGGACGACGAAGTACGGACCATCCTGCTAAGTGGCAACGGCGGCCATTTCTGCGCCGGGGGCGATATCCGCGGCATGGAGGGGGCCAGGGAACTGTCGGCCGAGGCCGGACGCAAGCGCATGCGTCCTGTCGTGGAAAAAGCTGAACGTCTCTATCACTGCGACAAGCCGGTAGTGGCGGCAGTGGACGGATGCGCCTATGGGGGCGGCTTCGGCACGGCATTGCTGGCGGACATCATCATCGCCACGCCAGCCGCGCGCTTCTGCATGTCGTTCATGAAGATCGGACTGATGCCGGATTGCGCGTCCCTCTATACGCTGCCTCGCATTGTCGGGTTGCAACGTGCCAAGGAGCTGATCCTGACGGGCCGGGAGCTCGACGCCACCACCGCCAGGGAATACGGCATCGTCATGGAGATCGTGGCCGCGCCGGAGCTGATGTCCCGCGCGCGGGCGATGGCGGTCGCGATGACTACCGCGTCGGCCGCCGCCGTGGGCATGGCAAAGGCCGCGCTGAACCAGTCGCAGTCGTCGAGCCTGCACCTGATGCTCGAACTTGAGGCTGCCGCGCAAGGCATCGCCTTCTCTTCCGATTACCACCGCGAGGCCGTGAGCCGGTTCCTGGAAAAGCGCGAACCGCGCTTCAAATGGCCAAACGCCGGATAGGCAGTGGAAAGGCGCTGCCGGCATGCTTGCCATGCAAGCGACATGTTCGATTTCCCAACTTCGAGGTGACTTCCTATGATCGCAAGATCGCTGCTCGTTGTCGCAATCTTCATCCTGCAAACAGTTTTCTCCCTGTGCCATGCGCAAACCTATCCGTCGCGGCCCATCACCCTCGTGGTGCCCGCGCCTGCCGGTGGCACCCTGGATACCATCGCCCGCACCCTGGCACAGGAGATGGCCAGGCAGATGGGCCAGCCGGTCATCGTGGACAATAAGCCAGGGGCAGGCGGAATACTGGCCGTGCAGACGGTGACGCGTGCGGCGCCCGATGGCTACACCTTGCTGCTGACGCATTCCGCCCCAATCATCAGCACCCCCTATCTGTTCTCGAAAGTGCCCTATGACGTGCGGCGCGACCTGGCGTTCATCTCACAGGTTGCCACGGGCCAGTTCGTACTGGCTGTCAATCAGCGCGTGCCGGCCACCGACATGAAGGCGTTCCTTGCCTGGGCGGCACAGAACAAGGACAAGGTGTCCTTTGGCTCGTACGGGGTCGGCAGCTTCGCGCACCTGGCGGGCGCTTACCTGAACCAGTCGAGGGGCCTTGACATGGTACACGTTGCCTACAAGGGAGAAGGACCGATGGTTCAGGATCTGGGCGCGGGGCAGATCTCTCTGGCAATCAGCACGCTTACCTCGATGGCGCCTTACATCCAGAGCGGCAAGGTGCGCCCGCTTGCGGTGTTCGGCGACCATCGGGCCAGGAGCTTGCCGAATGTGCCGACCATGGCAGAAGCCGGCCTGGCAGACCCGGAGCTCGGGTCAGCTGCCTGGGCCGGGTTGCTGGCGCGTGCCGGCACGCCGCCGGCCATCGTCGCCCGGCTGGAGCAAGAGGCGAGCACGGCCGCCAGATCGAAGCCGATGGCAGCGCGCCTCGGCATGTCCAACAGCGAGCCGATTGGCAACACCGGTGCCGAGTTCAGACGGGATTTCGAGGCGATCGAGCCGACCGTCAGGCGGCTGATCAGGATGTCGGGCGCCAAAGCGGAATAAGCGCGGCCATCCCGTCTGGATGGTGATCAACCCGCGACGCCATGCCTAGCTGATCAGTCCCAGCAGACGCGCCTTCGCCACTGCCTGGGTTCGGCTATGCGTTCCGAGTTTCTGGCTGATATTGCGGACGTGGGTGCGGACCGTGCTGTCGGAGACGAACAGCTTCTCGCTCATGGCCTTGTTGGAACAGCCTTCGGCGAGCAGGCGCAGCACCTTGAGCTCGGCAGCTGACAGCGGTGGCGTCGATTCACCGCTGTCGCCGGGCGTCCGTGCCCCGGGGGCATCCAGAAACGGCCCGAACCCCTGCAGCATGCGCTGCAGGAAATCGGCAAAGATGGGGTCGCGCTGAGTCGGCGGTTCGGCCTGGCTTGACCGCTCTAATCGCAAGACAATGTTGCGCGCAGGTCTGCCTTCATCCAGCACCAGGCGCATGATGCCCTCATGGCACGCCGCCTTGAGGAGGTCCCGCATCTGAGCGTTCGCCGCGGCCATGTTGCCCATGCTGTCCAGTGCCAGGCTCCTCAGCACGCAGAGCTTCATGGCGCGCCGCAGCCGGCGCTGGGACGTCGCCATTGCAATGGCACGCTCGATGGCCGGCAGTGCCTCGCTGGCTTGGCCTGCAGCGATCTGCCAACGCAGCTGGCCCAGTTCGAGATAGTCGACATCATTGGCGGGAAGGCGCAGGTCCTGGCAGCGTTTCCAGATATCAGGGAAATTGGCGCGCTCGAGCTCCGTCCGGGCTGCCATCAGATCGCCTTGCATGACCAGCAGGCGCGCGCGCTCGAGCTTTGCGTTGGCCACGGCACGGGCCGCATGCCGGTGATGGCCCAGGTACTCGAGCTCGCTGAGCAGCTGGAAGGCCTGGGCGACATTGCCGTTGGCGACAGCAATCCGCGCCAGGGTGACGTGTCCCGTGACCATATGATCGGGCAGGCCGAGTTCCTTCGTGATCGGCACATAGACATCGAGCAAGCGCGCAGCCCGCTCCAGTTCATTGGCTTCGTACAGTGCATGGGCGTAGAAGACACCGGCCCATGCGTTGCCGGTCGTGTAGCAGTAGGAGGGAGCGCCGGTTGCGGCCACGGCCATGCGGAAGCGGGCAGTCGCCTGCCGCAGCCGGTTTTCCTGCATGTCGATCATGCCTTCGACTGACTCCGTATACATCAGGCCGAATGGGTTCGGATGGTCAGATTGCGTGATCCTGGCCTCGTCGAGGAGCTTGCGGGCTTGCTCATGTTCGCCCCTGACGGCAAAGGCGACGGCCATTGCATTGGCCAGGATACCGTCGGCAAACGCGTTTCCGGTCGGAAACGACGATAACGCTGTCACGCCTACCTCATAGGCTGCTTCATGGCGATCCACGCTTGCCAGCAGCAGCGGACGCAGGGCGCGAAGGTGGGTGACGACCTCGGGATTCGTCGCCTCTTTTAGTTCCGGTTGCTCCAGGTGCCGGTTTGCCTCGTGTGCGCCGCGGGTGAAATAGACGGCAAGAATATGGACCACCCGGAGAATGGGGTAGTTGCCCAGCAGGGCCGACGGTATCGCCCCGAACCAGCGGCTGAGAAGTCGCCAGCGGCCGCTGGAAAGAAAGCTGTCGGCATGGGCGGCGATGAGATCCAGGGCACGCCCGTAGTCCTGCGCGTCGATGGCATAGTCGATTGCCGGCACAGGTCGGCCTTGCTCTTCATGCCAGCGCGAGGCCGCCATCGTGAGCCGGGGAGCCTCGTCCGGCATCTCGTGCGCCAGCTGATTGCGCAGGAAGCTGGCGAACAGGCTGTGATAGCGATATGTCGGCTCCGGACCTGCGATGGAGGTGAGGAACAGGTTGGATCTTTCCAGCCGCTCCAGCATCTGCGTGCTGTCGGTGCGTCGCAGGATGGCATCGCAAAGCGCGGGGGAAAGGTGCTTCAGGACGCTGGTCCGCAGCAGAAAATTCCTGGTCGCGGCTGGCTGCCGGTTCAGGACATCCTCGCTCAGGTACTCGGCTATCTCCCGGTTCGACGCCGAGAAGCGGGTGATGAAATCACTATGCCTGACATGGCGCTCCAATGCGACGGAGGCGAGCGATATCGCAGCGACCCAGCCTTCCGTAGTCTGGTGAAGTTGACGCACCTCGTCGTGCGGTATCGACAGGTGACGCTTCTTGTTGAAGAAGTCCACAGTCTCCTCGAGCGACAGCCTGAGCCATGAAGCATCGATCTCCAGCAGTTCGCCATGCACGCGAAGCCGGGCCAGCCCAAGATCCGGGGTGCTTCTCGTACCGATCACGATCAGCCCGCGGCGCGGAAGCTGGCTCAGGATTTCTCTGAGCAAGCCCAGCACGGCCGGTTCGTGAAGATGCTCCAGCTCGTCCAGAAAGAGCGCGAACGGCGACGGACTTCTGCCTAGCTCTTGGATCGTCTCCAACACGGTCATGGATTGCCGCGGCTCCCGATTGTCCCGATCGTGCTGTCGAGGAGCGAGCCGGGAGACCGCCATCGCAAGATTGCCAAGAAAGCGCGAAGTATCGTTGTCCGCCGCGTCGCAGGTCAGCCAGGCGGTAGCAACGCCATTGCCTTCGAGTCGGGAACGAATCTGGGTCATGGACGTCGTCTTGCCAGAACCGGCGGGCGCGCTGATGAGAACCACCTTGGCGGCGTGGGAGTCACAGGCCGCGTCACAGATCGACTGACGCTGGACCTGGTTTGGCAAAGCATTGGGGGGATTCAGCTTTATCGCAACTGGCGGCGAAGATCCGTGCCGCTCTCTACTGCCGATCATCTCGTTGTCTCCTGAGCGAGGCACGGCGCGTGCTCGCAGGTGGCCGTCAACTCCGTGGAGGATGGGTCATTGCCCAGGCCTTCCTGCGATTATCAAATATTTGGCTTGCATAGCACAACCATGTTCGAAGCGACGCGTGCTGGTCACGCTTGTGAGCGGCGTGTTGGCCGGTGATGTGAAAACTGGATTCGGATGGCGACGCCTCTGATCGTCAATTCTGACGATGTGCCAGCGCGAAAGAGTTGGCCATACTGGGCGCACGTCACTGGTTTCCCGCCAGTATCCGGTGGGATGGCCGCGCGGACCTGCTGTGGCCACTTCTGGTCGGCTCTGTTCCGATACGGACTGCGGTCGGCGTCGAAGCCTCGTGATATCCCCGCGAGCTTGACCGCTATCGGTCACACGCAGGTACGCAGATTCACTCGAGAATAGCTATGAACCTGAACGACATCCTGCCTGGACCACCATGTGCGGTCAATCCGTTTGAAGCCCGGTCAAAGTGGTATTTCTGTCCCGTGGTCGAGCCGTTGGAGATCCGGGAATGAGTGCGGACATTCTGACCGTGGATGTACTTCCATCCCATCGCTTCAATGTCGAGGCACTGGTCGCGCACCTGCGCGGACGCCTGGATGGCGTTGATGAAAGCCTTGCCGTGTCGCAGTTCCAGGGCGGGCAGTCGAACCCCACTTACCTGCTGCAGGCGAACGGGCACAACTATGTGCTGCGCAAGAAGCCACCGGGCAAGCTGCTTCCCTCCGCACATCAGATCGAGCGCGAATACCGCGTTCTGGCGGCACTGGCCGATACCGACGTGCCCATTCCACGAGCGAGAGTCCTTTGCGAGGACGCAAGCGTGATTGGTACGCCGTTCTATGTCATGGAGCATCTTCCCGGCAGGATTCTCAGTCGGGTGGACCTTGCGGGTGTGCCGACGGCAAGCCGCAAGACCATCTACGAGGCGATGGTGGACGCGATGGCAAGACTGCATCAGGTCGACTGGCGTGCGGCGGGTCTGGGCGACTTCGGTCGTCCTGAGGGTTATGTGGAACGCCAGATCGCGCGTTGGAGCGCGCAGTACCTGGCGAGCCAGACCGACGAGATGCCGGCAATGCATGCGCTGATGGCATGGTTGGCCACGCAAGTTCCCGTGCTGAACCGTGATGCCATTGCGCATGGGGACTTCCGGCTTGGCAACCTGATCTTTCATGCCGAACGCGCCGAGGTCGTCGGCATCCTTGACTGGGAACTGGCGACAATCGGGCATCCGCTCGCGGACCTTGCCTATTGCTGCATGCCTTATGTGCTGCCTGCAGACGTCTTTCCCAACGGTCTCCATGGGCTTGATCTGGAAGCCGCGGGCCTTCCCGGCATGGACAGCCTGGTGTCAGCCTACGTCAGGAGAGCGGGGGATGCGGACCTCGAACATTGGCCGTTCTTCGTTGCGTTCTCGCTGTTCCGCTCGGCCGCCATCGCGCAGGGTGTCTACCATCGCGCATTGCAGGGGAATGCAGTCGGCGCCGACGCATCGGAGTTCGGTCGGCGGGCACGCCAGTTCGCCGAGGTCGGGTGGCAGGTGGCCCAGCGGCGGTCGGCATGAGCTGGCATTGGCCGAGCCGCGCTGCCCATGCGGCGGGGGTCGTTCGAACGGGACGCGCCACGATGGAGATGACTTGATGCACGCATCGCCATCAATAGCGTCTGGCGGCAGGCTTCCAAAACACATTGCAGAACGAGTTGGCCTGCCGCTGATTGCGGCGCCAATGCTGCGCGTGTCAGGGCCCGAGATGGTGATCGCCGCTTGCCGACAGGGTGTGATCGGTGCGTTTCCGACCGCCAATGCCCGCTCGACGGATGAGCTCGACCACTGGCTTGCCGGCATGAAGAGGTCGCTTGCCACCTGTGACAGCCCGCCTGCGCCGATTTGCCCGAATCTCATCATGCAGCAATCCCGGCTCAGGGACGATCTGGCGTGCCTGGTGCGGCATCGGGTGGAACTGGTCATCACCAGCGTTGGATCGCCGGCGGCTGTGATACCTGCCTTGCATGGCATTGGCGCGCAGGTGTGGGCGGACGTGGCCACACTGAAGCACGCGCACAAGGCCATCGAGGCGGGTGCCGATGGACTGGTGCTGCTTTCAGCCGGGGCCGGCGGGCAAACCGGCTGGCTCAATCCCTTCGCCTTTGTGCGTGCCGTGCGCAGCCTGTTTGACGGCCCCATCGTCCTTGCCGGCGGCATATCCGATGGCATTGCGCTTCGCGCCGCAGAAGTCCTGGGTTGCGACCTTGCCTATATGGGGACTCGCTTCATCGCTACGGCTGAGAGCATGGCGGCGCCAGGATACAGGCAGCTGCTGGTGGACAGCACCATGGACGATGTGATGCTGACCAGGGCGTTCACAGGGTTGGATACCAGCATGCTTCGGCCTTCCATTCGCGCGGCGGGCCTGGACCCGGACCGCCTCGACGAGCAGGTTTCCCGCCCGCGCGCTGGCGAACTGTTCGGTGCCGGATCCGGTAAGGCCGGGCCGCGGCGATGGGTGGATATTTGCAGCGCCGGGCACAGCGTGTCGGGCGTACGCGCGGTCCAGTCCGTTGCAGAGCTCGTTGACCAGACCTTGACGGAGTATCGGTCAGCCCTTGGCAAGTGACGTCGGAACAAGACTATTCAAAGGAGGAGACATCAACATGGACCAGTCGATTCAAATGGCCCCAACCATTGGTACGCTGCTGCTGCGCTCTGTTTGGCAGTACGGTGATCGGACTGCTTTCAGCTGGGAGGGCGGATCGTTGAGCTATCGCGCCATGGGCGACCTGCTTGGGCGCATGCAGGCCGTCTATGCGAGCGCGGGCCTGATCCGCAGCCATCGGGTCTGCCTGCTGACCGGCAATTCGGCCTTCGGCTGGTGCGCTGGCATGGCGGCACTTTGCAGCGGAATGATCAGCACACCGCTTCATCCTCTTGGCTCCCTTGAAGACCATCTGCTGCAGATCCAGGATTTCAATGCAGACGTGCTGGTGGTGGATGTCTCAACGCACCTGGCGCGCGGCGAAGAGATTCTCGCGGCTGCACCCGGCTTGCGTTCGGTGTTCAGCCTTGGGCAGTCGGATTTCGGCAGTGATTTGCTGGCACAAGCGGAGAAGGCCGGAAGTTGCTCGCCACGCGATCTGACGCATCGGGAAGACGTTCCGTATGTCCACTATACCGGCGGATCAACCGGTCGGGCCAAGGGGGTGGTACGGGACCACGCGGCATTTGCCGCGATGCTCCTGAACGGTCTGGCTGATTTTGAGATTCCGGCCGTCCCGCGCTATCTTGCCGTGGCGCCGATCACCCATGTGACGGGTACAAAGATCATGCCGACGCTCGTACGCGGTGGCACCGTCCATCTGCAGGACGGCTTCGCGCCCGACCGCGTGCTGGATGTCATCCGTCGTGAGCGCATCAACATGGCGCTGATGGTTCCCACCATGATCTACAGCCTGCTGGACCATCCCTCGCTCGACAAGGCGGATCTGTCATCGCTGGAACTGCTGCTCTATGGCGCGTCACCCATGTCCGCGGCTCGCCTGCATGAAGGTCTGGAGCGCATGGGCCCGGTCTTCGCCCAGCTATATGGCCAGACAGAGGCTTACCCCCTGGCCTATCTTGGCCGGGCTGACCATGATCCCGCCAGCCCGGAGCGCTTTGCGTCCTGCGGCCGTCCGACGCTTGGCACCCTTCTGAAGGTGCTGGACGACCAGGATCAGGAAGTCCCCATGGGTGAAGCCGGGGAGATCTGCGTGCGAGGCATACACGTCATGCGCGAGTATCTCAACTTGCCCGAGTTGTCCGACAGTGCACTGAAGAATGGCTGGTTGCACACCGGCGATATCGGGCGATTCGATGATCGCGGCTATCTCTACATCGTTGACCGGAAGAAGGACATGGTCATATCAGGTGGATTCAATGTCTACCCACGAGATGTCGAGGACATTATCAGCACTCACCCGGCGGTATCGATGGTGGCTGTCATTGGGGTTCCCGATCCGAAGTGGGGAGAGGCAGTTGCGGCCCTGGTGGTGCGCCGCCCTGGCGAGCAGGTCCAGGCGGAGGAGTTGATGCAACTGGTGAAGTCGCGCAAGGGGGCCATCTATGCACCGAAGCAAATCGAATTTGTCGAAAGGCTCCCGCTTACCAGTGTCGGAAAGATAGATAAGAAAGCACTTCGCACGCGCTTCTGGGAAGGGCAAGGTCGCCAGGTATCGTGAGTCGCAGCTTGGCCGTGCATGACTGGGATTGAAAGAAAACTATAAGGAGGAGACCTATGAAGGCAGCCCGCCTACGCGAAGAACGCCGGCCTGAACTTTGATACTTCGGCCAATGGCTTTTCAAACGGCTATTTCCCTGGCAGCGGCAAGAGCAGTATGCTCGGGTCTCGCTGCGGGCGTGCGGCACAAGTTCTGAGCCAGCGTTCCACACATGACGTCTCCACACCGGTACGCAGGGTGCGTGCTTTTCCGTGTACCGCTTGTCGAATCATGTCCAATCGGGTTGGACAGCGAACGACAAATTCACAGGCGGAAAACGCCAGATTGCGCCGCCCTGAGCCCGGCGGCGAGCTTGCCGCACCGCGCCGGTGGTCTTCGCCAGCTCGCGCGATGAGAGACAGCACCTTCGCGCCGCCGCCATGGTGGCGTGCTCAGTCCAGCGTGACGCCGGTATCGGCGGTCAACTTCAGGATCACCGGCAACATCGCCTTGTAGCCCGCTTCCGCCTGGGCCGGGAGATTGCCGATCGGTTCGGCGCTCATCGCCTCGATCTGCCGGTTCAAAGGCTCGCCTTTGACCAGCGCCGAGACTTCCTTGCCCAGTCGGTCGATGATTGCCTGGGGTGTCTTGGCCGGGGCCAATAGCGTCATCGGCGTAGCGTACTGGTATGCAGCATCCGCGTATCCCGCCTCGGCGAAAGTGGAAACACCCGGCAAACGCTTCGCACGCTGCGGGCCCGTCACGGCGAGGGCGCGCAGCTTTCCGCTGGCAAGGTAGGGCTGCAGCGTGGTGACCGTGCCCACGGTCACATTGATCTGGCCGGCGAGCAGGTCGGTGGTCATGGGGCTCTCGCCCTTGTAAGGCACGTGCAGCATGTCGACGCCATAAGTCTTCGCCATATACGTCTGGATGGTGTGGGGGACGGTGCCGGGTCCCCATGAACCCATACGCAGCTTGCCGGGGTTGTGCTTGCCATAGGCGATCAGCTCGGCCACCGTTTTTGCCGGCACGGACGGGTTGACCGCAAGCACGGTGCGCGCCATGGCGATGTCGGAAACCGGGCGCAGCTCGGTGCGGGGATCGTAAGGCAGCCTCTTGTAGAGGGCAATGTTGGCCGTGATCGGGGCGGGCGTGGACAGCAGTAGCGTGTAGCCGTCGGGTGCGGCCTTGGCCACCGTGCTCGTGCCGATGATGCCGCCCGCGCCGCTCTTGTTCTCCACCACGACCGGCTGGCCGAGGCGCTGGCTCAAGCCTTGCGCAAGGGCGCGTGCGAGGATGTCGGTCAATCCGCCGGCGGCATAGGCCACCACCAGCCGGACCGGTTTGTCCGGGTATGTTCCTTCAGCCTGACTGGTGACGGGAAGCAGGGTGAGCGCGATGGCTGCACACAGCGCCTGGCGCTGTCGTCCGAATAGGCTCCGCATGTTCATACTGTTGTCTCCTCATTTCCAAGCGGATGATGGGGCCGGCCGTTTGGTCGATGCAGGACCGGCGCATGGCTAATGCCGGCCGGTGCTATTGCTCGAACTCGATAACCGACCGTGCCAGTTCCCCACGGCGAAGCTCGTCGAAGGCTTCGTTGATCCGGGCGAGCGGCATGCGCTGTGCGATCAGTTCGTCCAGCTTCAGCTTGCCGGCCAGGTAGAAATCCACCAGCCGCGGCATGTCGACCGGAAAACGGTTCGATCCCATCATCGAGCCCTGGATGCGCTTTTCCGCCAGGAAGTCCGTTCCCTTGAGCTCAACCTTGACGCCCGGCGGGATCATGCCAATCACGGTGGCGGTGCCGCCCCGGCGCAGCATTGCGAACGCCTGCTCGGTGGTCTGCTTCAGGCCGATCGCCTCGAAGGCGTGCTGTACGCCGCCGCGGGTCAGCGTGCGTACGCCCTCGACGGCGTCCACTTCGCTGGCATCGATCACGTCGGTGGCGCCGAATTCGCGTGCGAGCGCCAGTTTTCCCGGCACCCGGTCGATCGCGATGATCCGTCCGGCGCCGGCGATCAGCGCTGCGTTGATCGTTGCCAGCCCGATGCCGCCGCAGCCGATCACGGCTACCGTTTCGCCTGGCCTGACCTTCGCCGTATGGGCAACCGCGCCGAAGCCCGTCGTGACTGCACAGCCGATCAGTGCGGCGCGGTCGAGCGGCATGTCGCGCCGGATGGCAACCAGGGCGTGCTCGTGGATCAGCATCTGCTCGGCGAAGGCGGAGAGATTGGCGAACTGGCGCATCACGCCGCTGGGCGCCGTCAAGCGCGGCTCCTCGTCGTCCGTGCGGCGCGTATCGGGCGCGATGCAAAGCGACAGGTGGCCGGTCAGGCAATGCTCGCAGTGGCCGCAGTACGCCGAGAGGCAAGTGATGACGTGATCGCCCGGCTTGACGGTACGCACTTCCGAGCCGACCTGTTCGACCACGCCGGCGGCTTCGTGCCCGAGCACCACCGGCAAGGGGTGCGGGTAGGCGCCATCGACGAAATGCAGGTCGGAATGGCAAACGCCTACCGCCGAAGTGCGAACCAGCACCTCGCGCGGGCCGGGCTTCGCGATCGCGATATCCTCGATCAGCAAAGGTGTCTTCGGCGCATGCAGGACTGCGGCTTTCATGAGTGTTTCCTCTGGTGGTGTGACGGGTACATTGGTGACGGCTATGCCATCACTCAAGGCTCGACGACGTTGAACAGGTGATCGAAGGTGTCGAGCGTGCCGAGCAGGGCGGAAAACTGCTGCGCGTCGCCTTCGACGCGAATCCGGCCGTCGGCGATGGCCGTTGCGAAATCGGTCTGGCGCAGCAGGATGGCGTCGAGCGTGGCGCGCTCCATGCTCACGGTGGCACGCGCATCGTCCGCGCGCTTGCCGCTGCGCACGGTCAGCGCGCTGTTCTCCAGGTTGAGCGCGTAGTGGCGTCCGGTATCCGTCATGACCCAGTTCAGCCGCAGCTTCAGGCCTTCCGCACGCTCACTGTTGACGCGCACCGCGAGGTAGTCGAAGAACATCTCGTCGGTCATGGCACGGACCATGTCGCCGCCACGGGCCGTCTTGATCTCCACACCCTTTGCACCGAGGCGCAAATCGCGAGCGCCGAGCAGGAAGGCGTTGCGCCAGGTGGCCGACTCTGCCTGGAATCCCATCTGTTCCATGGCGGCGGCCCCGATCTCGCGGGCCTCGCGCTGGCCCGGGTCGGCGAATACCACGTGGTTCATGACCTGCGCGACCCAGCGGTACTCGCCTTTGTCGAAGTCGGCCCTGGCGCGCTCGATGACCGCGGCCGCGCCGCCCATGTATTCGATGTACTTCCTGCCGGCCGCCTCGGGCGGCAGGGCATGCAGGTTGGCGGGGTTGCCGTCGTACCAGCTCAGGTAATGCTGGTAGACCGCCTTGACGTTGTGCGACAACGTGCCGTAGTAGCCGCGTGCATGCCATTCGCGGTGCAGGCTGTCGGGAAGCCGCAGGGTCTCGGCGATCTCGCTCGCCGTCAGGCCGTGATTCATCAGCCTGACGGTCTGGTCATGGATGTATTTGTACAGGTCGCGCTGCTGGGCGAGGTATTGCGACAGCCGTTCGCGGCCCCAGGCCGGCCAGTGATGCTGGGCGAAGGCCACGTCCGCGTGCGGCGCATAGCGTTCGAGCGCCTGGTCGAGATAGCGTGCCCACAGGCGCGCATTGCGGACCTGCGCGCCGCGCAGCGGGCAGAGATTGTGCAGGGTGCGCGTGGCGTTCTCCGCAAGGTTCAGCGCGCGCAGCTGCGGAAAGAAGAAATGCATTTCCGCCGGCGCCTCGCTCTCGGGCGTGAGCTGGAACACAATCTCGATGCCGTCGATGGTGTGTGTTTCCGCTTCCTGTGAGATCAGCCAGGTGGGCGGAATCAGCGTCATGGTGCCGCGCCCCAGGTTCTTGCCCAGGCCGCTGTCGATCTGGCAGCACGCGCTGCGTGCCAGGGTATGGCCGAACTGGAACTGCGCGCGCCGCCCCATCGCCGGGCCGGCGATCACGTTTTCCGAGACGGCATGCTCCATGAAGCCGGACGGGGCAATCACGTGCACCTTGCCCGCCCGCACGTCAGCTTCGCTGATGACGCCCTTGACCCCGCCGAAATGGTCGGAGTGGCTGTGGCTGTAGATCACGGCCACCACCGGCTTGCGCGGACGATGCTCCAGGTATAGCGCCAGGCCCGCGGCCGCACTCTCGGAGCAGGTCAGCGGATCGATGATGATCAGGCCGCTGTCGCCCTCGATGATCGTCATATTGGCAAGGTCGAAGCCGCGCACCTGGTAAATGCGGTCGCAGACCTTGAACAGGCCGTGATGAAGATTGAGGCGCGCCTGCCGCCACAGGCTTGGATGGGCCGTGTCGGGTGCCGTCTCCTCCTGCAGAAAGCCATAGTCGGCAAGGCTCCACACCAGCCGGCCATGGTCATCGCGGATCTCCGCGTCGGGCAGCGTGGCGATGAAGCCGCGCCGCGCTTCCTCTTCGTCGATGCCGTCTTCGACGGGCAATTCGGTCAGGGCCTTGCGCTGGGCGGCCCGCGTCGGACCGGATGCTGTGTTCTGCATGTGGTTTCCTCTTCCCTTGTTGGATGGGTGGTCGGGTCAGGACCGCGCCCGGCCAGCATGCCGCGAAGCACGATGCCTGAAAGTAAAGCACGTGATTTAATTCAAGTAAAGCACTTGATTTAAATTTGGCGGATGTCTAAGCTTCGGCTGACTAGTGGACGAGGGCGCAAGTGCGGCCTGTATGCAAGGGAAATCGATGAAACAAGCGACTGCACGTTTGCGCCAGAAGGCCGAGCCTGCCGACGGGCAGGACGATGCGGCCAGCAGTTCCGACCTGCTGCTCTTCACGGCGGAGCGTCTCTACGCGGAGAAGGGGATCGATGCGGTGTCCATGCGCGAGATCTCGCGCGAGGCGGCGCAGAGGAATACATCTGCGCTGCACTACCACTTCGGCTCGAAGGAGGCGCTGATCCGTGCCATCCTGCAGCGGCGCATGTGCGAGTTCGACGAGGTGCGCAACGCCTTCCTGGATCAGGCATTGACCGGTGGCGAGTTGCCCAGCCTGCGCACCGCGGTCGAAGCCCTGGTCAGGCCCATGGCGACCGGTCTGCTCGAGCCCGGCAAGGCCAATTACTACAATCGCTTCCTCGCGGCTGCCCAGATGCATCCTGACGTCGACATCGTCGCGTTCACCAGTGACGAGAGCAATCGTGGCTTCCGCCGGGCGCAGGCGTTGCTGGAATCGATCCTGTCGGACCTGCCGCCCAGCATCGTGAGGCAGCGCTACCTGTCTAGCCTGGCGTTCATCATGTTCAGCCTGGCCGACTTCGAGCGCGTCAAGGCGCGGCGCGGACGCCAGAACCGCGGCTTCGACATGGCCCGCGCCGTCGAGAACCTGATCGACATGGTGATTGGCGCATTGATGGCTCCCGTCTCGCAGCAGGTTCTGTCGCGCCTGCAGGACGCGAGCACTTCCTGAGCGCCCCAGGCGCACCTGTCCTCCCGAGCTCAGGCTGGCCTCGCCCCGATGCGGCGATGCCACGCGTCACGCGTTCCCACGCACCCGGATTTTCACAACGGAAGCGGTAAGCCATGCAACAACGAGACAAACTCTTCATCAGTGGCAAGTGGGTGGCCCCGCACGGCGCGGGCCTGATCGACGTTATCCATGCCGCGACCGAGGCGGTGATGGGCCGCATTCCGGAGGGCAACGAGCGCGATGGCGAGCACCTGGAAGGTGCGAACCGCCCAGTCCTGGGCCATGATGTCTCCTGTGCGGCAGTGCCCGCGATGCGATGGTAGCGGGCGCGCCTGGTCAGGAGATTCTGGGATGCCGCCACGGTGAGATCACCACACTTTCCCGGTGGCGGGCAGGCGTGCGCGTGATTGCGCCGTCAGTCGATCAGGCCGCGCTTGCGGGCGGCGATTACCGCGTCATAGCGGCTTGGCACCCCCAGTTTCTCGAACACGTTCTTCATGTTCCACTTCACCGTGTCCAGCGTGAGGTTGAGGGTCAGGGCGATGCGCTTGTTCGACATCGACTGCGCGGCCAGGCGCAGGATTTCGACCTCACGTGGCTTGAGCGCCGGGCCGTTGGCCTGCTCACCCGCGGCGTCGGACTGCTGGGGCGGCACATGCGCCGCGAGGCTGCGGCGCAGGACCTCGGCCAGATAGTCCCCAGTGCCGCCGGGGCCGAGCGTGGGCTGCAGTTGCAGCAGGGCCTGCCGCACGCGCTCGCCTTCGTCGAGCAGCGTGCGCACCAGTCCCAGCTCCTGCGCTGACTCGGCCGCGGCCTTCAGGCGATGCATGGCTTTGGTGGTTTCGCCCATCTCGGCGAGGGCGGTGCCCGACAGGAGGTCGGCCTGCGCTACGTTCTTTTGCCGCCCGAACGCAATGCCGTAGCCGCGCAGCGTTTCGGCCCGCGCCATGGCATGGGTCCAGTCCATGCCTGCCAGCGCCAGCCGGGCGCCGGCCAGGGCTGCGATCGCCTCGATCTCGGCGAGAAAACCGGCGGCATTCCGGTGGCGTACGGCCAGCTGGTCGAGTGCGGCCTGCAGCTGCCGGGCTTCGTCCTGGCGGTTCAGCTGGAGCTGCAAGCGGGCTTTGCCGGCAAGGACGTAGGCCAACGGCCGGTCCAGCCCCAGCTCGCGGCAGCGGGTTTCCTCCTCGTCCAGCGCGCGCAGCCCTTCTTCCGGGGAGGCCTGGGCTGCCATCAGGCGGCTGCGCACGATGATGGCCAGCGTCATCGGCTCAGGCGAGGAGAGGCGCAGCAAATCCAGGCGGTTGGCCAGCACCTCGTTGGCCTCGGCCAGCAAGTCTGCCTCGTAATAGGCGTTGGCGAGGAATGCCGCGCTATTGACGGCAGATACCGAACGCCGGCCATGTGCCGCCTCGGCGCGCGCCACCAGGGCGCTGCCGGTGCGGATGGCGTCGCGATTGTTGCCCGCCAGCAGGTGGCTGAGCAGCAGGGTGGATTCGGCCACCAGGGCCATGTCGTCCTGAAGCTCGGAGCGTGGCAGCCGCGCGATGTGCCCATGGAGCGCCCGCGCGTCCTCGTAGCGCCCGGCCGCGCAATAGGAAAAACTGAGCACCGCCAGATGGGCCTGGCGCAGGAAGCGGTCGGTCAGGCTCTCGAAGTCTGACGGCGCCACCAGGGCCAATGCGGCTTCGGTGTCGTCGCGCTGCAGCGCGATGCTGGCCCGCAGGTAGAGCGCGTGCAAGGCGTGCTCAGGCGCCAGTGTGCCGTGCGACCGCTCCAGCCGCTCGAGCCAGCCCTGCGCGTCGCGCCAGCGGCCCGCGGCCACCAGCGCCCAGCAACCGAGGAGCAGCAGCCGGGGATGGCCCAGCAGCACCTCGGCCGGAAGTTCATCCGTCCAGTGTTGCAGCGTGCTGATGAAACTCATGCTGCGGATCGGCAGGTCAGCCCGCTCGATCAGGTGCACGGCCGCCTCGGTGTCGTGCGCGTGATAGGCGTGCCGCAGCGCTTCAATCAGCAGGCCCTGTTGCTCGAACCACTGGCTGGCCCTTGCATGGATCTCTTGTACCAAGCCAGGGTCGCGCTGCTGCAGCCGGTCCTGGAGGAAGCTGGCGAACAGGGGATGCAGGCGGTACCACGGCTGCGGGCTGTCCAGCTCGACCGGCAGCAGGAAGAGGTTGTCGCGCTCGATCTGCTCAAGCAGCACCGGAGCCTGTGCATTGCCCGTGACGCGCCGCGCCAGTTCGGCATTGAAGCGGCGGCAGAACGAGAGCTTCTCGATGAAATCGGCCACGTCTGGCGCCAGATGGCGCACCACGTCTTCCGAGAGATAGCGCTGCAGATCGGTGCGGCGATGCAGCAACTGGGACAGCACGGCCCGGTTGGCCGGGCTGCGCTTGAGCCGGATGCAGATCATCTGCAGGCAGACCGGCCAGCCGTCGGTGATGTCGTGGATCAGGCGCGCATCGTCAGGCACCACTTCGCCGAGGTGCTTGGCCAGGAAGTCCTGTGTCTCCGCGAAATCGAAAGGCAGGTCGGGGAAGGCGATCTCCGCCAGCTCGCCGGTCAGGCGCTGGCGGTGGACGGCAAGCGGCGGGTGGGTTCGTGAGGCCAGGATCAGGTGCAGGGTCTCGGGCCCGTGGTCCACGAGACCCTGGATCAGTGCGTGCGTGTCGCTGTCATCAACGTGATGGTAGCCGTCGATGAACAGGAACACGTCCTGGCCCTGCTGGCACACCGCGTCAACGATGGTGGCGACCAGTCCTGCAACCGGCAGATCGGCCCGCACCTCCGAGGCAAAGGCGGTGCCGTCATCGACGGGCAGCCCTGCCTGCTGCAGTGCGCCGGTCAGGTAGGCGCGGAACTGGGGCAGGTGCCGTTCGTCCGGCGACAGGGACAGCCAGCAGACCAGTTCGCCGTCCTTCAGCAGCTGCTGGCGCCACTGGGCCAGCAAGGTCGTCTTGCCGAAGCCGGCGCTGCCGCACACCAGCGTCAGCCGGCTGTCGCGCGCATCCCGCAGCCGCGCCAGCAGTTTGGCCCGCACTGTGGACTGCGGGCTGATGCGCGGCGGCGCGAACTTGGTGGGGATGAGAAGGCGATCAGGGGCCAAGCCAGGGTCTCCTGCTGATATGCGAACGGCATCTTATCGGAAGTGCTCTGGCACGTCTAAGCGGCCGCCGCCGGGCGGACCTCATGCGCGCGGCTCAGACGCCATGCCACCCGGTAAAACACCCGGCCAGCACCCGATAAGTGTGGTGCGCCCGCCCGGCGCGCGACCCATCATTGAGCCATGCCCAGCGGACGGGCGGCGAGCGCCTGAGCCCGCCACTGGCCGGGCAGCCCGGGCGCGCAGCATTGCCGCCAGCTTGCCAGCCCGCAAGGAGACAGCACAGTGCAATACGAAACCATTATCTACGAACGGCGAGGCCCGGTCGCGTGGATCACGCTGAATCGCCCGGCCGAACTCAATGCGGTGAACCTGCGCATGCTTGAAGAGCTTCAGGATGCGCTCACCGCAGTGCAGACCGATGCCGGCCAGGCCGTACTGGTGCTGACCGGGGCCGGCCGGGCGTTCTGCGCCGGCGCCGATCTCAAGGCGCTGCTCGCCGGCCTCGAAGTGGCTCCGGGCGAGCCCAATTTCGCCGATCGCACCCTTGCCACACTTTCGCTGCTGCGCAACATGCCCAAGCCGGTCATCGCGGCGATCAACGGGCTGACCGTCGCGGGCGGCCTGGAGCTGGCAATGTGCTGCGACATCCTGATCGGAGCGGCGGGCGCCAGGATCGGCGACGGCCATGCCAACTTCGGCGTGTTTCCTGGCGGCGGCGGCGCTGCGGTGCTGCCGCGCCGCGTCGGCCTCGGCCGCGCCAAGCAGCTGTTGTTTACCGGTGACCTTGCCGACGCGGCCCGGATGCAGGCCTGGGGGCTGCTCAACGAGGTGGTCGCCGACGAGGAATTGCTGGCGGCCGTGGCGGCCTTGGCGGAGCGGATGGCGGCCAAGAGCAGCCTTGTGCTGCGCCGCATGAAGGCGGTGGCCGGCCGGTCGGTCGACCTCTCGCAGGAGGCAGCACTGCGTGACGAGCTGTTGGCCTGCCAGCAGCACACGCGCTCCCATGACTTTCGCGAGGGACTCGCTGCCTACAGCGAAAAGCGACCGCCGGCGTTCCGCGGCATCTGACGACCTGGGTCAACCCAGGCAAGCACAGCACACAAAGGAGACAAGGATGAAGATCGATTTCTCGAGATGGTTGCTCGATGCCGCCTCGCGGTTCGGGCAGCGCGAAGCCCTGGTCAATGTCGAGCGCAACCGCCGCTATACGCACCTGGAGCTGCACCGGCTTACCAACCGGATCGCCCGCATGATCAAGGAGCGGCTCAACCTTATGTCGGGCGACATCTACCTGACCATTCTCGACAACGACAACATGAGCCTGCTGACCTTCTGCACGCTGGCCAAGGCGGACGTGAAGGCGGCATGGTGCAACTTCCGGGACACCTTCGACGAGCACCTCTGGCAGATCGACTGGGTCGAGCCCAGGGTGGTGTTCCTGGAAACCGCGTTGCTGGACAAGTACTACGACATGCTGCACCAGCGCGGCATCCGCATCGTGTGCATGGATCCGCCCGCCACGCCGCGCGATGGCGTGTCCTGTTTCTGGGACCTGCTGGAGGGCGTGCCGGACACGGAGCCGCATATCGAAATCGACGCGGACGAACCGCTGCTCCTGCGCTTCACCGGCGGCACCACCGGCCGGGGCAAATGCTGCATGTACAGCCTGAACAACTGGCTGGCCTTGCACCGCTACTTCTACTCGATGCCGGACGACATGTTCGGCTATGACGCCCGCCACCTGAGCATTACCCCGCTGAGTCACGGGGCCGCGGCGTACGCGACGACCCTTGCGTTCAAGGGCGGCTGCCACGTCACCATGAACGCATCCGACCTCAGACAGTTCTGCGCCAATATCCAGAACGAGCGGATCACGTCCAGCCATCTCGTGCCGACCATCCTCTACCGCTTCCTGGAGTTCGGCCTGAACGAGCAATTCGACCTGTCGAGCCTGCGCACGATCCTCTATGCCGCGGCGCCGATGAGTCCGGCCAAGCTTGCGCTGCTGCAGGAGAAGTTCGGCAACATCTTCATCCAGGCCTATGGCAGCAGCGAAGCGCTGGCACCGGTGGCCGTGCTGAGCAAGGCCGAGCACCTGCGCGCCCCTGGCGAGAGCACCCGCCACCTGAGCTCCACCGGCATCGCGCTGCCGGAAACCGAAATCGTTGTGATGGACGACGAAGGCCACGAGCTGCCGGCCGGCGAGACCGGCGAACTCTGGATCCGCGGGCCGGGCGTGATCAAGGGCTACTACAAGAATCCCGAGGCAACTGCTGCCGAATTCCAGGACGGCTTCTGGAAGTCCGGCGACCTGGGCTACATCGACGAAGACCGCTACGTGTACATCGTCGATCGCAAGAAGGACATGATCATCAGCGGCGGCTTCAACGTCTACGCCATCGAGGTAGAGGCGGCGCTTAACGCGCACCCCGCCGTACTGATGTCGGCGGCGGTGGGCGTGCCCCATGCCGAATGGGGCGAGTCCGTGCACGCCGAAGTGGTGCTCAAGGAAGGGCACTGCGCCGATCCCGCCGAGATCATCGCCTTCTGCAAGGAGCGCATCGGCTACAAGGCGCCGAAGACAGTGACCATCGTCGACCAGCTCCCGATGACGGTGATCGGCAAGGTGTTGCGCAGGCAAGTGCGCGACAAATACTGGACCGACCAGCAGCGCAAGGTGCACTAGTCAACCGCCCGAGGACACCAGGATGAGCATGTCAAACCGTGTCGCCATCGTCTCCATGGCGCAAGTCAACTACAGCGAGAAGCGCGCGTACTCGCCCGAGGAACTGGCCTACCAGGCCATCCGTCCCGTGCTTCAGGAAACCGGCCTGCGCTTCCTGCCGGCATATGAGAAGGGCGGGATTGACGCCAGCCTGATCTGCCACGAGCACTCGCGCATCGCGCGGCCCTTCTCGGCATCGCTGGTGGTCGACGTGGCCGGCGCCAACCTGCGCCCCGATGAGAAGATCGACCAGGACGGTGCCGTCGGCGTGCTCGAAGCGGCCTGGCAGATTGCCTCCGGCGAGTTCGAAACCGTGCTTGTGGTCGCCGTATGCCACGACTCCACCAGCAGCAGTGCGGGCAATGCGATCGAGAACAAGGTTTTCGATCCCTTCTTCTGCCGTCCGCTCGGCCTTGACAACGTGCAGGCCGCCGGGCTGCAGGCCAACCGCTACATGGAGAAGTACGGCATCACGCCCGGACAATGCGCCGCGGTGTCGGTGAAGAACCTGCGCCATGCGAAGGACAACCCGTGGGCCCTGCGCGCGGGGGACTATAGCGTCGCCGACGTACTCGGCTCGAAGGCACTGTCGGATCCGATCACGGCGCTGCAGACGCGTGCCTTTGGCGACAGCGCCATCGTCATGCTGCTGGCCAGCGAGGAAAGGGCGCGGCAGCTGACCAGCAAGCCGGTGTGGATCAAGGGCCAGGCCAACTGCTGCGACGGCTACAACCTGGGGGACCGCGACCTTGCGGACTCAGAGGTGCTGCAGATCGCCGCGAACAAGGCCTATCGCATGGCCGGCATCCGCGATCCGCGCAAGGAAATCGATCTGCTCGAGGTGACCGATGAGTTCTCCTACCAGGAGCTGATGGCCTATGAAGGGCTGGGCCTGTGCGAAGCCGGGCAGGGCGGTCGCTGGCTGGAGTCCGGCACCAGCAGCCGCGGCGGCCATCAGCCGGTCAACCTGTCTGGCGGCGCGCTGTCCGGCTGTTCCCATACCACCATCGGCATGGGCCGCATTGCCGAGATCGTGCTGCAACTGCGTGGCGAGGCGGGCGCGCGCCAGGTGGATGGCGCCCGCACCGGGCTGGCCCATCTGGCTTCGGGGCCGTGCGGGCAACTGCAGCAGGTCATGGTCCTGGGCACCACGCCTTGATGTTGGCCTGGTGACGCCAGGCGGCGCCGCAACGGAGAAACAGTATGAATCGCAGAGTGGCAATCGTCGGCTTCGGCCAGACGGAAATGATGGCGCGCAGTCCGCTGACCAAGGCGGAGCTGGCCAACCAGGCCGTGCGCCGGGCGCTGGAAGATGCGCAGATCACGATGAAGCAGGTCGAAGAGATCGTGCTGGCCGACATCGACTACGTGTCGGGCACGGCGGAGTCGGAGATGGAGCTGGCCGACTGGGTGGGGCACTGCCGCAAGCCCGTGGTCAAGATCGAGACCGGCGGCACCGTGGGCGGGTCGGCGGCGCTGTCGGCGGTGCATCACATCGCAGCCGGCGCCTGTGACGTTGCGCTGGTTTCGGCAACGGCGAAGTTCGTGGGCCCGCCCCCGGGCACGCTGCCGCGCGGGCCGTTCCTGCAGGCGGCGATCAACTCGGGCCTGCACGCGCTCACCGAGAAATGGTGCAGCGTGGGCGCCGTGGGGACCTTCTCCCTGATGGCAAGCTCCTATGTGAAGCTGTCCGGCTGCACCGAAGAAGCTGTTGCCATCGCCCGGGTCAAGGCCGCCAACAACGCCTTGAAGAACCCCTATGCACATCTGCGCGAGCACCTGACCGTGGAGGACGTGCTCAAGTCACCCATGCTGACGGCACCGATGCGCCAACTCCACATGTGCCCGATCACCGAAGGCTCGGCGGCGATGATCTTTGCCAGCGAGGAGGTGGCGCACAAGCTCACCAAAAAGCCGGTGTGGGTGAAGGACATGGTCACCATCCACTCGGCCCAGCACTGGGCTGCCCTGCAGGACTTCATCGCGCCCAAAGAGCGTTGCGTGCTGCCAAGCCTGGCCAAGGCGTGCGAGGTGCTCTACAAGCGCAATGGCATCACGCATCCAGCCAAGGAGCTCGACGTGATCGAGATGTACGAGCCCTGCACCTGGGCCGAACTGGTGTGGATGGAAACCATGGGCCTGTGCGAACCGAACCAGGCTTGGAAGCTGATGGGCAGCGGCGCCACCGATATCGACGGTGAACTGCCCATCAACCCTTCCGGCGGGGTCACCTGCACCAACCCCGGCGTTCCCTCGACCCTGCTGCGTTACGGCGAGCTGGCCCTGCAGATCCGCGGCGATGCCGGCGAACACCAGGTGCCGCGCGATGTCAGGCTGGGCCTCGCCACCGGCTTCGGCGGCACCGGCTGGACGCCGCTGATGCTGCTGTCCAAGGACAAGTAAGGAGGAATGGCAATGAGCACCGAGCAACCCGAAACCCTTCCCGTGCCGCCGACGCGCCTGCGCACGCCCTGCTTCATGGAATACCCGCTGGGCCTGTTCAACGGCAGGTTCTCGCGCGAGATGCGCGACCACGGCCGCCTCATGGGCATGGTCTGCCGCCATTGCGGCTTCACCATGCTGCCGCCGCAGGCCGTATGCAGCGTGTGCCATGGCGAGAACTTCGACGACCCGCAATGGGTGGAAATGGGGCCCGAGGCCACCGTGGCCGGCTTCATGTCGTTCAACATGCCGTTCATCGATACCAACGACCTGTCGGTGCAGTCGAGCGCCTACCCGGTCGGCGTGCTGATGGTCGATTCGCCCGGCCGCACCGCCGGCTTCCTGTGGCACTACATCGGCGAAACCGACCTGGACAAGGTGCACAACGGCATGCGTGTGCGTGCCGTGTTCCGGCCCGAGGCCGAGCGCAAGGGGTTGATGACTGACATCCTCTACTGGGAGCCCGTGCGGGACCCGGGCACGACACAAGGAGACTAGGACCATGTATCCCGCTTACCTGGAAGACGCGGAGCCGGCCATCCTGCGCCAGCCGGTGCTGTATGCCGACATCAACTACGACGTGGGCGAAACCAACGGCCGCTTCTTCGCCGCGCTGCGCGACCACGGCAAGATCACCGCGACGCATTGCGCCGCCTGCGCGCGCACCTACGTGCCGCCACGGCTGTCCTGCCCCGAGTGCTTTGCCGAGCTGCGCGACTGGGTCGACGTCAGCGACACCGGCACGCTGGTGTCCTACACCATTGTGCGCGAGCCCGGGATGTTGCAGCCGGTGGCCCGCCCCTACGTCCTGGGGTTGATCCGCCTCGATGGCGCCGACACCGCGCTGGCGCACTATCTCGGCGAGATCGATCCTGCAGCCGTGAAGCCCGGCATGCGCGTGCGCGCCGTCCTGGCGGACGAGCGCATGGGCAACATCTGGGACATCCGCTATTTCAAACCGGTCGGCGACAACGCCTGATCGAGATCCGGCGCGCCCTCGGAGGCGCGTAAGCCGGACCTCAGGAGACAAGACATGGCGATCATTGATTTCTTCGACCGCGGCTGGCAGATCGCTCCCGATGCCGTGGCCTATGTGATGGATGACGAGGCGTTCACCTTCGACGAGGTGGGGACACTTTCATGTCGCATCGCGCACGCGCTGCTCGCTGCGGGCATGGGACGCGGGAAAATCGGGGCGGTGCTGGGCGCCAACCATCCCACCGCGTGGACCTGCACACTGGGCCTGTGGCGCGCAGGCATGGCGTGGATGCCGGTCAATCCGCGCGGCTCGGTGGAAGAGAATCAGCAACTGCTGGACGGCTTCGATTGCGAAGTGCTGTTCTTCCAGAAGGCGTTCGCTTCCGTGGTTGGGGCGATGCGCCCGAACCTGCCCAAGGTCCGGCTCTATGTCTGCATCGAGGAGGCCGTGCCCGGCGCGACGGGCTTGCCCGACTGGATAACGGGGCAGCCGGCGCGCCGGCCGCAGGTTCCGTACGAGCCGGACGACACCGTTGCCGTGATGCCGACCGGCGGCACGACGGGGCTGCCCAAGGGGGTGATGAACACCCATCGCAGCTTCCAGGCGTTCTGCGCGCAGTTCATGATTGCCTGCAGCTACCGTGCGGACGAGAAGATCGTGAACCTGGCCGCCGCGCCAATGACGCACACCGCGGGCGTGCTGTCGCTGCCGTGCACCGCGCGCGGCGGCACGGTGGTGGTGCTGACCAGGCCGGATCCCGCCGCGCTGGTCGAGGCGATCGAAAAGCACCGGGTAACCGAGTTCTTCCTGCCGCCGACAGTGATCTACCGGTTGCTCGATACGCCTGGCATCGCGCAGCACGACTACGCTTCGCTGAAGTACTTCATCTGCGGCGCGGCACCGATGTCGGCCGAGAAGCTGCGCCGCGCGCTGGCGGTGTTCGGGCCGGTCATGATGGAAGCCTATGGGCAGACCGAAGCGCCCGGATCGATCGCGATCAAGCGGCCGGAGGAGAACTTTGTTGGGGGCAGCGTTGCCGACGATGCGCGGCTGCTTTCGTGCGGCCGTCCCAGTCCGCTGGTACGCGTGGCGATCATGAACGAGTGCAACGAGCCGCTCGGCACCGGCGAGAGCGGCGAGATCTGCGTGCGCGGCGACCTGGTCATGAAAGGCTACTACAACGCACCGGAGAAGACCGACGAGGCGATCGTCGACGGCTGGTTGCATACCGGCGACATCGGGCACATCGACGGCGACGGTTATCTGCGCATCACCGACCGCAAGAAGGACATGGTCATCACGGGTGGCTTCAATGTCTATCCCAGCGAAGTCGAGCAGGTGATCTGGACCCACCCCGCGGTGCAGGACTGCGCGGTCATCGGCGTGCCGGACGCCAACTGGGGCGAGGCCGTCAAGGCGGTGGTCGAGCTGAACCCGGGCATGGACGTGAGCGGCGCGGAACTGATCGCGCTGTGCAAGGAAAAGCTGGGCAGCGTGAAGGCGCCGAAATCGGTGGACTTCGTCGATTCCCTGCCGCGCAGCCCGAACGGCAAAGTGCTGAAGAAGGACCTGCGCACGCCATACTGGGCCGCGCAGCACCGCAGCATCTGAATACAGACGCGAGACTATCCATGCGCAGCAATGTATTGATCGCCGGCGTCGGCATGGTGCCGTTCAAGCGCCCCGGCCAGAGCGAACCCTATGACGTGATGGCCGAGACGGCGGTGCGCACGGCGCTGGCCGATGCCGGCATCGCCTACAGCCTGGTGGAGCAGGCCTTCGCCAGCTTCGTGTATGGCGACTCGTGCTCGGGCGAACGTGCGCTCTACCGGGTGGGCATGACCGGCATCCCGATTACCAACGTCAACAACAACTGTGCTTCCGGCTCTTCGGCGCTTTACCTGGCGCGCCAGGCGGTGCTGGCGGGCGCGGCCGAATGCGCGCTCGCGGTCGGCTTCGAGGAAATGCAGCCCGGCGCGCTGGACCGGGTGTTTCCAGGCTATGCCGATCCGCTGGAACGCCACCGCGAGAGCGTGGCGGCGGCGATGGGCTTTGGCGAAAACGAACGCGCGCTGCCGCCGGCGCTGATGATGTTTGGCTCGCAGCTTGAATGGACCGCGCGCGAGCTGCATATTCCGGACGAGGTGTTTGCGCGGATCGCCGTCAAGGCGCGCGCGCATGCCAGGCACAATCCTTATGCGATCTTCCGCGACCCGCTCACGGTCGAGGAAGTGCTGGCCGCGCCCACGGTCTGGGGGCGCCTGCGCAAGCTTTATGCGTGCCCGCCAAGCTGCGGCGCTGCCGCGGTGATCGTGTGCAGTGACCGGTTCGCACGGCGCCACGGACTGCGCACGGATGTGGCGATTTTGGCGCATGAGATGGGCAGCGATATCGCGGCGGACCTCGACCCACCCAACGTGCCCGATGCGCTGAGCCGGGGCGCGGCACGGCGCACGGCAGACCGCGCCTACGCCACAGCCGGCGTGGAGCCGCACGACATCGACGTGGCCGAAGTGCACGACTGCTTCGTCAGCAACGAATTGCTCACGTACGTGTGCCTGGGCTTCTGCGACGAGGAAGACCTCGAGCGCTTCGTTGTCGAGGGGCGTAACACCTACGGCGGCCAGGTGGTGGTGTGTCCATCAGGCGGCCTGCTGTCCAAGGGGCATCCGCTGGGCGCAACCGGGCTGGCGCAGATCACTGAGCTCACCACCCAGTTGCGCGGCAACGCTGGCCATCGGCAAGTCGAGGGCGCCCGTATGGCGCTGCAGCACAACGGCGGATTGGGCACCGCGGTATCGGTCGCGATCCTGCGGCGGCAAAGCTGAGCCGGCCTTCGCTCAACGACCGGACACTATCAACGGGAACCCCATCATGACCCAGTCCGTCCTGCTGACGCGGCAAGACGCCATTGCCACCATCACGCTGAACCGGCCCGAGCGGGGCAATGCGATCGACGCGGATGCGGTGCGCGCGCTGATCGGGTGCATCGACGAGGTCGCCGCGGATACCGCGGTACGCGTGGTCGTGCTGCGTGCCGCCGGGCGGCAATTCTGCGCCGGGGGCAACATTGACGCCTTCCTCCACGCCGGTGCCGGACTGCCGTCCATGCTCGACGCGCTGCTTGGCCCGCTGCATGCCGCCCTGTACCAGCTCGCCACGCTGCCGGTACCAGTGATCAGCGCAGTCAACGGGCCGGTTGGCGGTGGCGGCATCGGCCTGGCCCTGTGCGCGGACGTCGTGCTGGCCGCCGAGTCGATGAAGCTGCGCGGCGGCTATTCCGCGATTGGCCTCACACCCGATGCCGGGTCGTCATGGTTCCTGACGCGCCGTGCCGGCGCCATGCGTGCCAAGCACATCTTCTTCACCAATGTGGCGCTTTCCGCGCAGCAGTGCCTTGAGATGGGAATCGTATGCGAGGTGGTCCCGGACGCTGAGCTTCCGGCGCGTACGGAGGCGCTGGCTGAAGCGCTGGCGCGCGGCGCCACCGCGGCGCTGGGGCGGATCAAGCACCTGGTCGACGGCGCGCACGAGAGAACCCTGCAGGCGCAGCTCGGACTGGAGCACCGACTGATGGTCGAGTCCGCTGCCAGTGCCCATGCCGCCGAAGGCATTGCCGCCTTTGCCGAAAGGCGTGTGCCCAGGTTCGACTGACAACCGGACGCCAGGCGGCTCCAGCCGGGCAGCGTCCTTCACGAGGATAGTCATGCAAGTCAATCTCGATTTCACGGGCCGCCACGTCTTCGTGTTCGGCGGTACCACCGGCATCAACTTTGGGATCGCCGAGGCCTTTGCCAGGCAGGGTGCCAGCGTGACGGTGGCCAGCCGCAAGCAGGAAAATGTCGATGCCGCGTGCAAGCAGCTGGCGCAATCCGGCGCACCGGTCCATGGTGTCTGCGCCGACGTGCGCGACTTCGACGCGGTCGGCCGCGCGTTCGCCGAAGCGGTCGAGCGCCTGGGCCCTGTCGATGTGCTGGTCTCCGGCGCCGCCGGAAACTTTCTGTGCGAGGCCAGGCACATGTCGTCGAACGGCTTTCGCGTGGTGGTCGACATCGACCTGGTCGGCACCTTCCACGTGCTGCGCCAGGCCTACAGCTACCTGCGCAAGCCTGGCGCAGCGGTGATCAATATCACCGCGCCACAGTCCTTCGTGCCGATGCGCTACCAGGCACATGCCAGCGCGGCCAAGGCCGGGGTTGACCAGCTGACGCGCGTGCTTGCGCTCGAATGGGGCGGGGATGGCATTCGCATCAACTCGATCTCGCCAGGGCCTATCGAGGGCACCGAGGGCTTCCGGAGGCTGATGGCACCCACCGATCAGGACCGTGCTGCCGCGCAGGCATGCGTGCCGCTGCAGCGGTTCGGCACGGTAGACGATATCGCCAACCTTGCGCTGTTTCTTGCGTCACCCTACGCGGGCTATATCTCCGGTGCGCTGATTCCCTGCGACGGCGGCGGCGCCTTGGAGAGCGTCAAGCCGCCGCTCGAAGCGGCAGGCCGCGCGGCTGCGGCGGCCGGAAAGGGCACCTGAAAGGCGCCGCCCCGCCGGCTCGATGCGATCAAGCGGCTGCCGGCCTTTGGCTTATGGGACACCGCCGGCGGGTAAGCTGCCGCTCCGGCAAATCCCGGATGCAGCGCGCCGCGGCGGCATTCGCGCATGAGCCTTTGTAATGCCTGCTTGCGTCACGCGAAGTTTTTCGGGTCCCGGAATTCGGCCATCATGCCTGGCATGCAGACCATCTCGGGAACCATAATGACCTTCGATCTGAATGCGCAAGCGGTTCCCTTGATCGTTGACGGAAGGCATCCTGCGTAGTTCAAGGCGCCGTTGCCACTGCCATCGTCGTGCCGAAGGTTGCAACGCAATTGCGCCCGGAGCGCTTGGCCAGGTAAAGCGCTTCGTCGCCGGCACGGAGGAAGGCGCGCAGCTCCGCGAAATCCTTTTCGTTGCCGGGGCTGTTGGCATCGGTCACCGCACCGATGCTGACCGTCAAGTGCCCGTCGGCGCCGGCCGAGTTCGGAATCTGCAAGGCCTCGATGGCGGCGCGGATGGCCTCCGCCATGGCGGCCGCGCCGGCAGCGTTGGTGTGCGGCAGCAGGATGGCAAACTCTTCGCCGCCATAGCGCCCCGCATAGTCGCCCGGCCGCCGCACCTGGCGCTGGATGCAGGCGCCCACCGCGGCCAGCGCATCGTCACCGGCCTGGTGGCCGTAGCGGTCATTGAATTCCTTGAAGTGGTCGACGTCCAGCATCAGCAGCGACAAAGGCTGGCTGTGGCGGCGCGCGCGCCGCCATTCCACGTCGGCGGCGTCGTCCAGCGCACGGCGGCTGCCAAGACCGGTCAGGCCATCGGTGTTGACCATCCAGCGCAGGTGCTCTTCCATCTCGGCGCGGCGCCGCCATTGGCGCGACAGCAATACCGAGAGCGCGATGATGGCGGCGTCCAGCGCGATGATCAGCGCCCCGAACACCCAGGCGCGCTTGTACCACGGTGCCAGCACGTCGTGGGTGGCGCGTCCCACCACGACCAGCAGCGGAAAGCCCGGAATGCGCCTGAAGCTGTAGAGCCGCTGCACTCCGTCGACTGCCGCGACGCCGATAAACGTGCCTTGCGTGCCTTGCAGCAGCGGTGCAAACGACGGGCTGCCGGAGATGTCGCGCCCGATCGATTCGGCTTCATAGGGCCGCCGCATGATGATGGTGCCGTCCGTGCGCAGCAGCGTCAGGGTGCCGCCCGCGCCAAGGCTTACGCCATCGAACAGCTTGCGGAAGTAGTTCAGGCGCAAGGTGCCGACCACGATGCCGGCAAAGCTGCCGTCCGCCCCGGAGAGCCGCCGGCTGATGCCGATGGACTTGTTCTCCGGCGTCAGGCGCGGCTGGAACGGCCGGCTCAGGAACAGGCCGCTGTGATCGCCGCTGCGGTGGGCCTGGAAGTAGTCGCGGTCGGAGACGTTGACCGGGCGCGGCGGCCACTGGTGCGAGTCGAACACCAGCGTGCCGTTGGCGTCGGTGACCAGCAGCGAGCCCATGTCTTCGGCATTGATCGAGCGGTCGAACAGCAGCCGCTGGCGCAGCGCCGGCGGCTGCGCCAGCAGTGCGGGGTCGTGCATGGCTTCCACCACGCCCCCGATCGCCAGCTCGTGGATCTGCAGGTTGCGCGTGATGCTGCGTTCCAGCGTCAGCGCCAGGTTGGCCGAGGCCTCGCCGGCATTGTCCAGTGCATCCCTGCGCATCTGCACCAGGGCGAGCGCGCCAAGGGCCGCGATCATGCAGACCAGGACAAGGCTGGCGGCAACGATCAGGGAGGCCGGGCGGAAAGTGGCTTTGCGGGCCGGAAAGTGAGGTATTTGACGCACGAAGGAAAGCTGTTCTGCTTTTATGCGGCCATTGTAGTACCTGGCCGCAGCCTGGCTCAGTTGCGTTATGCGCCAGCGCCGGAGCATGCGGCCCTGGCTCCCATCTGGCCAGGGCATACCTGCTGTGTGCCACTGCGCGCGTCCGGCACTACGCTGCACGCACAGTTCTTCCCTACACTTGAGCATGGCGGGTTGCCGCCGCTGAAGGGAAGAACGCATGCAGCCAGAGCCTGCACAACCCAAGCCTGTGGCGCTCGCCCTGCAGGGCGGCGGCATGCATGGCGCCTTTACCTGGGGCGTGCTCGACCGGCTGCTGGAGGACGGCAGGCTGGCGATCGAAGGCGTCAGCGCCACCAGTGCCGGGGCCATGAACGCCACCGTGCTGGCCTACGGGCTGCTGCAGGGCGGCAGTGACGGCGCACGCCTGGCCTTGCATGATTTCTGGGAGGCGATCGCGCACTCGGCGCAGCGCTACAACCCGTTCCGGTGGCTGCCTTGGTTCAAGAGCAGCCATACGCTGGGCCTGAACCATTCGCCGATGTATGCGATGGCCGACATCGCGCTGCGCCTGCTGTCGCCGTACCAGTTCAATCCCAACAACCTCAATCCGCTGCGCGACGTGCTCGGCAGCCAGGTCGACTTTGCGGCACTGCGCGAGCATTGCCCGATCCGGCTGTACCTGTGTGCGACCAATATCGAGACCAGCCGGATACGCATCTTCCCGCCCGAGGAACTCAGCATCGACGCCGTGCTGGCCTCGGCCTGCGTGCCCACGCTGTTCCAGGCGGTCAGCATCGACGGCCAGCACTACTGGGATGGCGGCTATGTCGGCAACCCGGCGATCTTCCCGCTGATCTATCACTGCCAGACCCACGATGTGGTGATCGTCCATATCAACCCGATCGTGCGCCACGGCGTGCCGACCACGGCCGCGGATATCCTGAACCGCGTCAATGAGGTCAGCTTCAACTCGTCGCTGATGCGCGAGATGCGCGCCATTGCCTTCGTCACGTCGCTGATCCAGCAGGGCAAGCTCGACGGCACTGAAATGAAGGAGGTGTGGATCCATTCGATCCGCTCGGACCAGACCATGGCCGCGCTGGGGGTCTCCACCAAGTACAACGCCGACTGGGATTTCCTGTGCTCGCTGCGCGACAAGGGCCGCGCAGAAGCGAGCCGGTGGCTGGAGCAGCACTACGACAGCGTGGGCCAGCGCTCCAGCATCGATATCAGCGGAGAGTTCCTGTAGGCCAGGCCGGCTGCGCCAGTCGCCACGTCAGGTTGGCCCGTGCCTGCGCCTCGTAGCGCGCCTGGAACAGGTCGGTGGTGTAGATGCGCGGGCTGGCCAGCAGCGCACCCAGGAAGGCGCGCTCGGCGGCGTCATAGGCGGCGTCGTCCAGGTCGGTGCGTTCGGCGCGCAGGTTGGCGCCATTTTCCTGGAAGCGCGCGCGGCTGCAGCCCAGCGCCGCCAGGTCGATGTCGGCGGTGAAGCGGCCGGCCAGGCTAGCCGGCACTTCGGCGTGGGTGGTTTCCAGGATCAGGGCGGCCACGCGCGCGGCGGCGGCGATGCTGCCAGCCGACCAATGGCGCAACCATGCGGCGCTGCGTTGCTCGTTGTCCGTGGCGCCGGGCACGTAGATGACGTCGTGGCACCAGAGCGCCAGTTCCACCTCGTCGGTATCCGGTATCGCGCTGCGCGCCCAGTCCAGGTCTTGCAGGCAGCGGCGGACATGGTCGAGGGTGTGGTAGTGCCGCGTCGGCTCACCGTAGCAACGGGCGAGATCTGCATAGGCGTCGGCCGCGTGCGTGCCGCCCGCACGTGTCCACAGCGCGATGAAGCGGTCTTGCAGGGGGAGGCCTGGCGTCGAGGTCATGCGTGGGGGCGCTCCGGGGTATTGGCCAGGTCGGCCGCCAGCGCTGCAAGCAGCGCCTGGGCCTCCTGCCAGTCCGCGGTGTCGGTGCCCTCGCTGAAGCTGCCGTGGACCCGCGCCAGCACTTCACGCGCCGCGTCGACCTTGCCTTGTTGCCGCCACAGCCGGGCCAGGCTCAGGGTGGCCTGCAGCTCCAGCGGCTTTGCACCTTGTTCCTGGGCGACCGTGATGGCCCGCTGGAAGCAGGCCTCGGCTTCCTCCTGCGCGGCCGGCGACGGAGGGCGCTCTGCCGACAGCTGCAGCAGAATCTCGGCGCGCAGCCGGTACACGGTTGCCTCGTCGAGCCGCTCTCCGGTCTCTTCCACCAGCGCTTGTGCCTGCGTTAGCACGTCCAGCGCGGCGGTGATCTGGCCGGCCTTGCCGCAGGCATCGGCAACCAGGGCCAGCAGGTTCGGCATGCCCAGCCTGCCGCCGGTGGCCTCATAGGCGGCCACGCCCTGGCGCATCAGCGCGATGCCTTCCTGGTGACTGCCCAGCTCCGCCATGGCCCAGCCCTGCAGCACGGTGCCCCACGCCAGGTAGATCGGAAAACCCTGTTCGCCCGAGATGGCGATGGCGGCTTCGGCGTATTCCTGTGTCAGCCGGACTTCGTGCCGGCAGCGATGCTGTTCCGCGGCAAACACCAGGCACAGCGCAAGGTTGTACGCATCCGGGCGGGAGCGGGCCATGGCCAGCGCCTCCTGGCAGCGCGCCAGTGCCTGGTCCGCCAACCCCTGGTACCACAGGATCCAGCCCAGCGTACTGGTGGCGTGGACGGCCGGGTCGCGCCCGTAGCCCGTCAGGAAGTCGTACGCCGGTTGCTCAGGATGCGGCACCGCGAGCACCGCCTCAACATGCTTGCGCGCGGCGTCCAGCATGCCAAGGCGGAACAGCGTGGCGCCGATCGCGCGATGGCCCTCCGCCAGCTGCTTGGGCTTCTGCGACTTCATGGCCAGCGCAAGCAGCCGCTTGCCCAAAGGCAGCGAGACCTGGTATTGCGCACGCAGCTGATAGAAGGCCCATAGCCCCAGTTGTGCCGAGAACAGGTAGGGCGTCTGCTGGCCTTGCTCGCACAAGGCCAGCGCCCGCCGGTAATTGCCCTCGACTTCGGGCGATGCCTGGCCCCTGGCCGCAATCAGGGCGGGCCCGAGCGCAAGCAGCAGCGTCAGTTCCTGGCGCGCGCGTTCGGCACTGTCGGGTTGCCGCTTGAGCAGGTCGATGGCGGTGCTCAGGTGCCGGATCGCTTCGGCCTGCGCCGAGCGCAGCAGGGCCTGCTGGCCGGCGCAGTGCAGGTACTCGACCGCCTTCGGGATGTTGCCGCTGTTGCTATAGTGGTGCGCCAGTTCGCTGCAGTAGTCCTTGAGCCGGCCATGGAAGAGCGCCTCGATGGCCTGGGCGGAGCTTTCATGCAAGGCGCTGCGCCGCTCGGTGAGCAGCGAGCTGCCGGCCACCTCCTGGGTCAGCGCGTGCTTGAAGGCGTACTCGACCTCAGGGAATGCCGGCCGTTCGTAGATGAAATCCGCAGCCTGCAGGTCGGACAGCAGCGGATGCAAGTGGTCTTCTGGCAAGCCGGTCACGCGCAGGACCAGGCTCAGCGGGAACTCCTTGCCGATCACGGCCAGGGTCTGCAACAGCTCCTTCTGGGCCAGCGGCAGCCGGTCGATACGGGCGGCCAGCACGCCTTGCACGGTGGTGGGGATATGGAGCAGGGCCGGCGCGGTCTCGATGCGGTAGCAGCCGGGCTGGCCGAGCAGCGCGCCTTCCTCGGCCAGGGTCTGGACCACTTCCTCCATGAAGAAGGGGTTGCCTTCGGTCTTGTCGAGGATCAGCCGCTTCAGCGGCACCAGGCTGCGGTCGTCCCCGAGCAGGGCCGTCAGCAGTTCCTGCGCCTCCGCCTGCCCCAGCGGCTGCAGCTGCAGCTGCGAATAATGCCCGTCCGCATTCCAGCGATGGCTGTACTCCGGCCGGTAGTTCACCAGCAGCAGGATCCGCGCGCCGGGCACATGGTCGATCAGCATGTTGAGGAAGGCCTCGGTCTCACCGTCCAGCCATTGCAGGTCTTCGAAAATGACTTCCAGCGGCTGGTTTAGGCTTTCCCGGACCAGCAGCCGCGCAATCGCCTCGAAGGTGCGCTGGCGCCGGATGGTCGGGTCCATGGTCGGCAACGGCGAGTCGGGCTCGATGGTGCCGAGCAGGTAGAGCAGGTAGGGCAGGTGTTCTTCCAGCGAACGGTCCAGCGTCAGCAGCCTGCCGGTCATCTTTTCGCGGCAGCTGCGGTCGCCGTCCTGCGCCGTGATCTGGAAATAGCTCTTCAGCATCTCGATCAGCGGCAGGTAGGCAAACGCCTTGCCGTGCGAGACCGAGAAGGTCTCCAGCGCCAGGCAGCCCTGCTGCGACCTGACCTTGAATTCATGGAACAGCCGGGACTTGCCGACCCCCGCTTCGCCGACCACTGCAACAATGCGCCCGTGCCCCGCCTTGGCCTGCCCCAGCGCCGCGTGCAAGTGCGCCAGCTCATCCTGGCGCCCGACAAACCTGGCCAGGCCGCGGTGCGCCGCCACCTGCAGGCGCGTGCGCAAGGCGCCCAGGCCGACGACTTCATATACCGCGAGCGGATCCCGCACGCCCTTGACATGGGTGGTCCCCAGCGCGGTGAACTCGAAATAGCCTTCGGTGAGCTTGTGGGTCGATTCACTGACCAGGATCGACGCCGGCGTGGCAATCCCCTCCATGCGCGAGGCGATATGGATGGTGTGCCCGACCGGATCGTAGTCGGTGTGCAGGTCATCCTTGCGGATCGAGCGCACCACGACTTCGCCGGTATGGACGCCGATCCGGATCTGCAGCGGGATGCCTTGCTCCAGCCGCACCCGGTCGCTGTGGCGATGCATCGCGTCCTGCATGCGCAGCGCCGCGTAGAGCGCGCGCAAGGCATGGTCCTCGTGGGCAATCGGGGCGCCGAACAGCGCCAGGATGCCGTCGCCGAGGAACTTGGCCACATAGCCCTCATAGTGGTGGACGGCTTCCATCATCAGCGTCACCACGGGGTCGATCAGCCGGCGCGCGTCTTCGGGGTCGAGGTCCTGCGTCAGCGCGGTCGAGCCCGCCATGTCGGCAAACAGCGCGGTGATGGTCTTGCGCTCGCCGGCAGTCTCGCCCCTGGCCTCCATTGCCGCCTGCTCGGCCAGGATGCGCCCGGCAAGGTGGGGCGGGGTGTAGAGGACCGGGGCCGTGGCCGCGGCCGGCATTGGCATGGAAACGGTGCCGGCCGGTGTGTCGGACAGCGCAAAGCCGCAAGCGCGGCAGAACTTCGCGGCTGCAGTGGCCTCCTCGCCACACTGAGGGCAGGCTCGGCCAAGCTTCGCCCCGCACGCCTCACAGAAGTTGGCTCCCGCAAGGTTCGCGAAACCGCAACTGGTGCAGCGCATTTCGCCTCCTGGCCGTCGTTGGTCGCCTGGACGGTACTCAAGACTATTAGAGGCGGGATCGGCGGGGATGGCAAGGCGGTGCCGCCTGGTGACAGCGCGTCCAGGCCGCCCCAGGCCAGGTGACTGATCGGGGCGTGCGCTTATTCCCCGCGCTCGTCCCTGACCTGCACCTTGCCGTCCGCCACCCGGACCGGGAACGTCGCCACCGGCTCGTAGGCGGGCGGGGACAGCGCCTCGCCCGTCAGCAGGGAAAAGTGCGAGCCGTGGCGCGGGCAGACGACTTCCTGGCCTTCCACGTCGCCGCCGCAGAGCGGCTCGGCCTCATGCGAGCAGAGGTCCTCGATGGCGTAGTAAGTGCCATCCACATTGAATACCGCGACCTGGACGCCATCGACATCGACGCTGCGGCAAGTGCCGGGCGCGAAGTCCTCGGCTCGGGCGACATCGATCCACTCGCTCATCTCAGAGCAGCCCCAGTTCCAGGCGTGCCGCCTCGCTCATCCGTTCCCTCGACCAGGGCGGGTCCCACACCAGTTCCACCTCGACCTCGTCCACCCCGCTGGCTTCCATCACGGCGCTCTCCACCACGCCGGGGAAGGTCTGCGCCACCGGGCAGCCCGGCGCGGTCAGCGTCATGCGGATCCCCACCTTGCCGCTGGCTTCGTCCACCGATAGCTGGTAGATCAGGCCAAGGTCGTAGATATTGACCGGGATTTCGGGATCGTACACTGTGCGCAAGGCCGCTATCACCCGCCCCTCGAGGCTGTCCGGCTCAGCCTCGAACCTGTCTTCGTGGTCCCTGGCCTTGTGCAGCCAATCGATCATGCTCATGGTTTTACTCCGTTGAGACCGGCCTGGCGCTGTTCTCCAAAGCGGCTTGCATGGTATGCCAGGCCAGGGTGGCGCACTTCACGCGTGCCGGGAACTCGCGCACGCCGGCCAGGACCTCCAGCTTTCCCATCGGCACTTCGGACTGCCCCGGCTCTCCGGTCACCAGCGCGTGGAAGCTGTAGAACAGGACTCGCGCCTGGGCCTCGGTCTTGCCTTTGAGCGCTTCCGTCATCAGCGACGCAGAGGCAGTGGAGATGGCGCAGCCCGAGCCCTCGAAGCTGGCGTCCTCGATCACCCCGTCGCGGATTCTCAGGTACAGCGTCAGCCGGTCGCCGCACAGCGGGTTGAAGCCCTCGGCGCTGCGGTTCGCTGCCGCCAGCCGTCCGAAATTGCGCGGGGAGCGGCTGTGGTCGACGACCACTTCCTGGTAGAGGTTGCGCAGGTCAGGCATCAGGCGAATGCCTCCTGTGCCGCGCGCACGGCAGCAAACAGTGCATCCACTTCTTCACGCGTGTTGTACAGCGCGAAGGATGCGCGCACCGTGGCCGGCACGCCGAAGCGCTCCATCACCGGCATGGCGCAATGGTGGCCGGCACGGACCGCCACGCCGTGCTGATCGAGGATGGTGCCGACATCGTGGGGATGGATGCCGTGCAGCGTGAACGAGAGGATGCTCGCCCTGTCGGCTGCCGTGCCGATCATGCGCAGGCCGGCGATCTTCGCTGCCTGTGCGCTGGCGTAGGCGAGCAGCGCGTGCTCGTGGGCGGCGATGGCTTCCAGGCCGAGCGCGCGTACATAGCCGATGGCGGCGCCAAGTGCGATGACGCCGGCGATATTGGGGGTGCCGGCCTCGAACTTGTAAGGCAGCTCGTTGTATGTGGTCTTGCGGAACGTGACCTCGCGAATCATGTCCCCGCCGCCCTGGTAAGGCGGCATGGCATCGAGCAGCGCGGCCTTGCCGTAGAGCACGCCGACGCCGGTGGGGCCGTAAAGCTTGTGCCCGGAAAACGCGTAGAAATCGCAATCGAGGGCCTGCACGTCGACCTTGAGGTGCGGAACGGCCTGGGCGCCATCGATCAGCACCGGGATACCATGGTCATGCGCCAGCTCGATGATGTGCCGCACCGGGTTGACGGTGCCCAGCGCGTTGGAGAGGTGCGTCAGCGCGACCAGCCTGGTGCGCGGGCCGAGCAATCGCGCGAACTCCTCCAGCATCAGCTCGCCGGCATCGTTGATCGGCGCCACCTGCAGCAAGGCGCCGGTGCGCTGGCACGCCAGTTGCCACGGCACGATATTGGAGTGGTGCTCCATCGCGCTGATCAGGATCTCGTCGCCCGGGCGCAGGCGCTGGCCGAAGCTTGCCGCCACCAGGTTGATGGCCTCGGTGGTGCCGCGCACGAACACGATTTCCTCGCGCCCGGCGGCGCTGATCAGGTCTCGCACTGCGTCGCGCGCGGCCTCGTAGGCATCGGTGGCGCGCTGGCTCAGGGTATGCACGCCGCGGTGGATATTGGCGTTGAGCGCGCCGTAGTAATGCGCCTCGCAAGCGATCACGCTTTGCGGCTTCTGGGTGGTAGCGGCGTTGTCCAGGTAGACCAGCGGCTTGCCGTTGATGGTCTGGCGCAGGATCGGGAAATCCTGCCGCAGCCGCTCTACCTCCAGGCTGGCGACCGGCAAGGCGCGCTCCACGGCCATCAGTTCATGCGCTGCCGTGTTCATGGCAGCTCCTTCACAGGCTCAGGCAGCTTGCCGCGCAAGAGCGTTTCCAGCCGCGTGCGCAATGGGGCCGGGCCGAGCCGCCTGACGACCTCTTCGGCGAAGGCAAAGGTCAGCAGGGCACGCGCCGCGGCATCGTCCATCCCGCGCGAGCGCAGGTAGTAGATCTGCTCGGCGTCGAGCTGGCCGACGGTGGCGCCGTGGCCGCATTTGACGTCGTCGGCATAGATCTCCAGTTGCGGCTTGGTGTCGACCTCGGCCTGGTCGGACAGCAGCAGGTTGCGGTTGGACTGGTGCGCATCGCTGTGCTGGGCATCGGCATGTACCACCACCTTGCCGTTGAAGACGGCGCGCGAGGCGCCCGCCAGTACGCCCTTATACAACTCGCGGCTCTTGCTGTGCGGGCTGGCGTGGTCGACGCGGGTATGGTGGTCGACATGCTGCCGCCCCGCGGTCATATACAGCCCGTCCAGCGAGCACTCGGTATGCTCGGCATTGAGCCCGACTTCGATGTCGACCCGCGCCAGGGCGCCGCCCAGGGCAAAGGAACTGGAGGCGCAGCGGCTACCCTGCCGCTGGTCCAGGTTCACGCCGGCGATATGGAAGGCCTTGAGGCTCTCCTGCTGCAGCTTGTGATGTTCGACCAGAGCATCGCGCTCGGCAACGATGTCAGTGATGGTATTGGTGCAATAGCCCACGCCATCCAGGCCCGCGTGGTGCTCCACGATGCAGACCTGGCTGCCGGCTTGCGCCACCACGAGGTTGCGCGCATGGATTGCCACCTCGCCAGCCGTGGCGAGGAACAGCAAGTGAATCGGCTGTTCCGGGACGATGCCGGCCGCCACGCGGATATAGGCACCGTCGGTCATGAACGCCATGTTCAAGGCGGCGAAGCCGGACGGGTAGTCGCTTGCGCGACGCAACAGCAGCGCTTCCAGGCAGTCCGGCGCGCGCTCCAGCATCGCGGCGAGGCTGGCCAGCTCCATGCCCGCAGGCAGGGTGCCGATGCGCGACCATTGCGGCTGGTGCGCGCCATTGATGAACACCATCAGGTGCGCGCCGGCCAGGGCAAGCGTCTCGATCCGGGCTGCCACCGCGGGGTCCAGGCTGTCGCCGGCCTGCGGCAGTGCCACGGCAAAGCGGCTTCGCTCGAGTGCGGCCACGCTGGTGTATTTCCAGTCCTCCTGGCGCAGCGTCGGGAACCCGGCCTGGGCAAAATGATCCAGCGCCTGCCGCCGCGCGTGCGCAAGCCAGCCCAGACGGCGGCCGGGCAGTGCGCCCTCGACGCGGGCGAACTCGGCGAGATAGTGCTCCAGTCCGCTTGCGCTCATGTCGAAGACTCCATCGCGGCATAGCCGTGCCGCTCCAGTTCGCGCGCCAGCTCCGGCCCGCCGGACCTGGCGATGCGGCCTTGCGCAAGCACGTGGACCTGGTCCGGCACGATGTAGTCGAGCAGGCGCTGGTAGTGCGTGACCAGCACAATCGCGCGTTGCGGGCTGCGCATGGCCTCGATGCCTCTGGCGACGATCTTGAGCGCATCGATGTCGAGGCCGGAGTCGGTCTCGTCGAGAATGGCGAGCCGCGGCTCCAGCACTGCCATCTGCAGGATCTCGTTGCGCTTCTTCTCGCCGCCTGAGAAGCCCTCGTTCACCGAACGGTAAAGCAGGTCCTGGTCCATCTCCATGAGCTGGAGCTTGTCCTTGACCAGGGCGAGAAAATCCATAGCGTCCAGCTCCGGCTCGCCGCGGTGCTTGCGGATTGCGTTGAGCCCCGCCTTGAGCAGGTAGATATTGGAGACGCCGGGAATTTCAACCGGATACTGGAAAGCGAGGAAGATGCCCGCGCGGGCGCGCTCCTCCGGCGGCATGCCAAGCAGGTTGGTGCCGTCATAGAGGACTTCGCCCTCTGTCACGGTAAAGCGGTCGCGCCCGGCCAGCACGTGGGCCAGGGTGCTCTTGCCCGAACCGTTCGGGCCCATGATCGCGTGCACCTCGCCGGCCTTCACGCTGAGGTCGATGCCGTGCAGGATGGGCTTGTCGTCTACGCTGACATGCAGCTTGCGAATCTCAAGCATGGCGGCCTTCTTTCATCCGATACTGCCTTCCAGGCTCACGCCCAGCAGCTTCTGGGCTTCCACCGCGAATTCCATCGGCAGCTCCTTGAATACTTCCTTGCAAAAGCCGTTCACGATCATCGAGACTGCATCCTCCGCACTGACGCCGCGGCTCTGGCAGTAGAACAACTGGTCCTCGCCAATGCGCGAGGTGGAGGCCTCGTGCTCGACCTGGCCGGTGGCGTTCTTCACCTCGATGTATGGGAAGGTGTGGGCGGCGCATTTGTCGCCCAGCAGCAGCGAATCGCATTGCGAGTAGTTGCGCGCGCCGACCGCGCTCCGGGCCATCTTCACCAGCCCGCGATACGCGTTCTGGCCGTGGCCGGCCGAGATGCCCTTGGAAAGGATGGTGCTCCTGGTGTTCCTGCCGAGGTGGGTCATCTTGGTTCCCGTGTCGGCCTGCTGGTAGTGGTTGGTCAGCGCGACCGAATAGAACTCGCCGACCGAATCGTCGCCCTGCAGGATCACGCTCGGATACTTCCAGGTGATGGCGGAGCCGGTCTCCACCTGGGTCCACGAAATCTTCGAGCGTGCGCCGCGGCAGTCGCCGCGCTTGGTGACGAAGTTATAGATGCCGCCCTTGCCATCCTTGTCGCCCGGATACCAGTTCTGCACGGTCGCGTACTTGATCTGTGCGTCTTCCAGCGCGATCAGCTCCACCACCGCGGCATGCAGCTGGTTCTCGTCGCGCATCGGCGCGGTGCAGCCTTCCAGGTAGCTGACGTAAGCGCCCTGGTCGGCGATGATCAGGGTGCGCTCGAACTGGCCGGTGTTGCTGGCATTGATGCGGAAGTAGGTCGACAGCTCCATCGGGCAGCGTACCCCGGGCGGGATATAGCAGAACGAGCCGTCGCTGAACACGGCGGAGTTGAGCGTGGCGAAGAAGTTGTCGGTATAGGGCACGACCGAGCCGAGATACTGCTGCACCAGCGCCGGATGGTCCCGCACCGCCTCGGAAAACGAGCAGAAGATGATGCCGAGTTCGCCCAGTTTCTGCTTGAAGGTGGTGGCCACCGAGACACTGTCGAATACCGCGTCCACGGCCACGCCGGCAAGCAGCTCGCGCTCGTGCAGCGGCACGCCCAGCTTTTCGTAGGTGCGCAGCAACTCCGGATCGACCTCGGCCAGCGACTTCGGTCCGGCCTTCTGGGAGCGCGGCGCGGCATAGTAGGCGATTGCCTGGTAGTCGATGGGCGGGTGCGTCACCGTCGCCCAGTGCGGCTCGGACATCGTCAGCCAGTGGCGGAAGGCCTTGAGACGCCACTCCAGCATGAACTCCGGCTCGCCCTTGATGGCCGAGATCATGCGGATCACGTCCTCATCCAGCCCGCACGGCACCGTGTCCGTCTCAACGGCGGTGTAGAAGCCATGCTTATAGCCTTGGCTGATCAGTTCATCGAGCTTGCGTGCCGGGGTTGCCATGGTCTGCCTTCGCTTGCCACTGTCACCTGAATCACAAAATGTCAGCTTGCGGCCCGTTTGCGCGTCGGGCATGCAAGGCGCCGATATCCACCGGGTGTAATACCGGTTGCGCCATATCCGCCAGCGTCACGCCATTCAGTGCGCTAAAGATGACTCGATTGATCGATTGCCAGTTGGCGCGAATGGCGCACAGGCCTTCCTGCGCACACAGGCCGGCAGCGACACTGCACTCGGTCATGCCGGCCGGGCCTTCCATGGCGTCAATCACTTGTGCGATCGAAATCTGTTCCGGCGGTCGTGCCAGCAGGTAGCCGCCATTGGCACCGCGCAACGACTCCAGCAAGTGGTGCCTTGCCAGCATTTTCAGAATCTTGCTTGCCGTCGGAGCCGCCACACCGATCGCGGCGGCGACCTCGGCGGCACTGTAGATCCGGCCCGGGTTTCGCGCCAGGTGCGTCATGATCACCGTGCCATAGTCAGTCAGCTTGCTAAGTCTGAGCATTGTCGCCACCGGTATTTCTTAAATTAGAACCAATTCGGTCCGGATTTGTTCCGGCATCCCTGTTTCAAATCAGGCCGGGATGCGGAAAGCCGCTGCCAAAAGTCGCAGTCGACGGTGTATAGATGGTTATCTGCGCCAGCGAGGAGGACCTCAGGCATGGCCAACCAACCGATTACCGTCATCACTGGCGCGAGCCGCGGCCTGGGCCGCGCAGCCACGCGTCGTCTGGCCACTGTTGAAGGCCATCTGGTCGTCGCCACGGCGCGCACGCCGGCGGACCTCGCGGGGCTTGAGGCAGAGCTCCGGCTAGCGGAGCATCCGATCGCATGCCACCGCCTTGACGTCACGGAAGAAGGCTCGGCGGCCGCGCTGGCCAACTGGCTGACCGAACGCTTCGGGCGCGTGGACGTGCTGATCAACAACGCTGGTGTTTCACTCGACCACTATCACACCAGCCTGCTCGAACTGCCGCTCGAGACCCTGCGCCGCACCCTGGAAACCAATCTGTTCGGCGTGCTCCGGACTACCCAGGCGCTGGCACCGCTGCTGCGCGCCAGCCGCGCCGCCCGGGTGGTCAACCTGGCTTCGGGCATGGGACAACTGGCGGAGATGGGCCGTGGCGTGCCAGCTTACCGGATCTCGAAAACGGCGCTGAATGCCGTCACGCGTATCCTGGCCGCCGAGATGGCCGATCGCGGTATCAAGGTCAACTCGGTGTGCCCCGGCTGGTGCCGCACCGACCTGGGCGGCCCCGATGCGCCGCGCTCGCCGGAGCAGTGCATCGACACGGTGATCTGGCTGGCAACGCTGCCCGACGATGGTCCCACCGGCGGCTTCTTCCGCGATCGCCAGCCGATTCCATGGTAGCGATCAATGCTGTGACGCGCCTTCGAGCATCCGGATAGCGGCGGATTTCCCTGCTCGCAAGGGCCATGAGAAAGCCCCGCAATCTGCTATGCTGAACCAGCGGAATTGCCCATATCAGCCGGCGTCGGCAGTTCATCATTGCCGATTGCGCCAGCAACTGTTTTCAAATCTGTCCGGGGGAGTCTGAATCCTGCACGAGGAGACGACCATGCGCATTTCACCTTCCCTGTACGGCGTTCTGCTAGCCGCATTGATTGGACTCGGCGGTTGCGCCATGCCGGACAAGCCGAAGCCAGCCACGTCTTCGCTATATGAACGGCTTGGTGGCATGCAGGCAATTACCGCGGTCGTCGACGATTTTGTTGGAAATGTTGCTGCCGACACGCGCATCAATGCGAAGTTCGCCACGGCCAATATTCCGCGCCTGAAGACTAGACTGGTTGAACAGATTTGTGCTGGCGCAGGGGGGCCATGCACTTACTCCGGGCGTGACATGAGGACCGCCCACGCCGGCATGGGCATCACCAATGCCGAGTTCGATGCGCTGGTGGAAGACCTGGTGAAGTCGCTCACCAAATTCAAGGTTCCGCCTCAGGAACAGAAAGAACTGCTCGGCATGCTAGGGCCAATGAGGAAGGACATCGTCTCTCGATAGCCCTGCTTTCCCTCAGCCTCGCGTCGGCCCGCCAACGACCGGGCTGCGACGCGCTCGGCCATGCGCCACCAGCTGCGCGTCACCACCGGCGTGGGCGTGGTGCTGTTCACCGCCAAGTGGAGGCCGGCATTTTGGCGCCATTATTCATGCTTGCCGTCGCGTCCTTTCGTTCAAACCCGGAGGAGATGCGAGTACGGCCATAGTGTTGCTTTCAGATTGTCGCAACAAGTTGTTGAGCGACAAATCTGATTGGGAATATATGAGCCGAGTTCTCATCCAGCAAGAATGGCGTAATTTCACATCAAGACCTCCAGATCCCCATTTGTAGAAAAACATACAGATGGAGGGTTCCTTTTATCTTTCGAAAATCACTCCTCAAAATAATTCAATACGGATGATGCCACCGGTAATGCATATTTGCGGCTCATAGACGAGAGCTGCACTTGCTCTTGCCCGAATAACGAAAAACAAACGCCCCCGGGAGGACCATCGTGGCTAGACATCTGGTCTACGCGTCGCTGATTGCCGCTTCTGCCCTGAATTGCAAGGTTCACGCCGCCTGCGTGACGACGACAGGCACCGGCGACCCGTACAACCCGGCCTCCGGCGAGACCGTGACCTGCAACAGCGGCGCGCCCAACCCCGACCCGCAGCGGATCGACGCCGTGGCAGGCAGCAGCAACGTGAACGTCGCCGTGGACCAGAGTGCGGCGCTCAACGTCGCCGGTGCCGATGCGGTCCGCCTGCGCAACGCCAGTACGCTGTCCAACGCCGGCCAGATCACCGCCGCAGCCGGGTTCGCCGGGGTATCGCTGGCCGGCGACGGCAACACGCTGGCCAATACCGGCACGATTAGCGGCGGCACTGGCGTGCTCGGCGTCGGCAGCGGCAACGCGGTGGTCAACCGCGGCCAGGTCACCGGCACGGCTGGCCCCGGCGTGTCGCTGAGCGGCGGCGACAGCAGCCTGGTCAACAGCGGCAATATCCAGGGCAGCGGCGCTAATGCCGTGCAGTTCGGTGCGGGCGCGGACAGCTTCACCATGGAGGGCGGCAGGATCGAGGGTGCCGTCAGCCAGGGCGATGGCCGCAACCGCGCCGTCATCTCCGATGGCGTCATCACGGGTGCGGTGGCACAGGGCGCCATGTCCGACGATTTCCGCATGACCGGCGGCCAGATCGGCTCGCTGCAGCAGGGCGATACCCGCGACACCTTCTTCATGTCGGGCGGCACCATCGTGGGCGCGTTCGAAGACGGCGACGTCGCGACCATGACCGGCGGCACCATCGGCCGCGTCGACATGAAGCTGGACAACAACATCTTCGACATGTCAGGCGGCACCATCCGCGGCAACCTGGTGGCGGGTTTTGGCAACGACACCATCCTCCTGTCCGGCGGCGTGATCGGGGGCAACATCAGCGTCAGCGGCGGCACCGACAGCCTCACCATCACCGGCGGGCGGCTCGAAGGCTCGGCGCTGCTGAGCTTCGGCAGCGACACGCTGACATGGGACGGCGGCGGCACCGTGCTGGGCCGCATCGACATGGGCCCGGACAACGACACCGCCACGCTGCGCAATCTGGATGCTGCAAAGCTGGCGCCGACGGCCACCTTCGACGGCGGCCTGGGCGCGGATGCGCTGACGCTGGACAACGCGCAGGCCGGCGGCGTGGCGCGCTTTGTCAACTGGGAATCGATGGCGCTGCAGCGCGGCTCCGGCCTGTCGATGGACGGCGACCTGGTGCTCGGCGACAGCGGCACCGGTACGGGCGCGCTGACGCTCGATGCCACCAGCTCGCTGAAGGCAGTGCCGGGCACGGCGGCGGCCATCCGCGCCATCACCGCCGGGCAGCTTGCCAGCGTGACCAATGCCGGCACCATCGACCTCACCGGCGGCAGCGCCGCCAACCGGCTCACTATCGCCGGCAACTACACCGGCAACGGCGGCACGCTGAAGGTGGATGCGGTGCTGGCCGGCGACGGCGCTGCGGCCGACCGGCTGATCGTGTCGCAGGGGCGCATCGGCGGCCAGTCGCTGCTGTCGGTCAACAATGTGGGCGGCGGCGGGGCGGAGACTGTTGCAGACGGCATCATGGTGGTGCAGGCCACCAACGGCGCGACCAGTGATGCCGCCGCGTTCAGCATGCCGCAGACGGTCAAGGCTGGCCCGTACCAGTACTTCCTGTACAAGGGCGGCGTCAGCAGCGGATCGCAGGACAACTGGTACCTGCGCTCGACCGTCCCGGTGGTGACCGCGCAGCAGCCGATACCGCAGCAGGCCCCCGGCGCGCCGGTGGTGCTGCCCTCCGCGATCGTGCTGGCGCAACCGCAGGACGCGCCGTTGCAAGTGCCGATCTACCGCGCCGAGGTGGCGGTGCAAAGCGCAGTGGTGGCTACGTCGCGTCAGCTGGCGATCACCACCCTTGACACCTTCCACCAGCGCCAGGGCGAGCAGTCGTTGCTGACCGGCAAGGGCGCCTGGACCGGTGCCTGGGGCCGGGTCTTCGGCGAAAGCACCGACAACCGCTACAGCGGTGACGCCGCGCCGCAGTTCGACGGCCACATCGCGGGCTTCCAACTGGGGCAGGATCTCTACACCTGGCAGCGCGACAGCCAGCACCAGGACCGCGTCGGCGTGCTCGCCAGCTATGCGCGGGCCAAGGGCGATGTGCGCGGCTTTACGCTGGCGCAGTCCGGCCTGCTCAGCGGCTCGCTGGATATCGACGGCTACAGCCTGGGCGCTTACTGGACCCACGTGGGCCCCACCAACTGGTACACCGACGCCGTGGCCATGGTCACCTGGCTGTCCGCCGACATGAAGTCGCGCGACGGCATGGACAGCAGCACCCGCGGCACCGCTACCACGCTGTCGCTGGAAGGCGGCTATCCGCTGGCGCTCGGCAGCGGGCTGACGCTGGAGCCGCAGGCGCAGCTCATTGCCCAGTTCGTGTCGATGAATGGCTTCAACGACGGCGCGGCGCAAGTCAGTTTCAATGAATCGAACGCCTACGTGGGCCGGCTTGGTCTGCGGCTGAAGCGCACCTTCGACTCCGGCGGCCGCCTGGTGGAGCCCTACCTGCGCGTCAACCTGTGGCGCGAGTTCTCCGGTACTGACGAGACCGTGTACAACGGTGCGGCTGCCGTGCCCACGCGCTTCGGCTCGACCTCGCTGCAGTTCGGCCTGGGCGTGGCGGCCCGCGTGCAGGAGCGCGTCAGCCTGTATGCCGAGGTGGATTACCTGACCGATGTGTCGGGCGACTACCGCCAGGCATGGACGGGGAATCTTGGCATGCGGATTCGTTGGTAGCTGGTATGAGCGTGCGGGGTGTCCCAAGCTTTGGGAACAGCGTGTGATTGCAATAGCTGAGTCGCGCACGGGGAGGCGGCAGGCAAGTTGCTGTTGCCGTCCGATGCCATATCAGTTCACCAACTCCCACAGTTCGAGAGGTGAATGTGGAAACAATTTCTGACAGGGAATGGCGCCGGCCGACTTCCCTGAACGGCAGAAGACTCTGACTTTCCGCATAAGTGCCGCCGCGGCGATCGCGCCGGGCGTATGCACCAACGCTGGCGCCCCCCGCGGCTCGCCCTAGTGCATAGCGTGTAGACGCCGCCAGCCTCAGGCGACAGGCCGAGCAGCATGTAAACGCATGGCAGCACTCGCCTGTCCGCACATACCCTCGGTTGACGGGATAATTTATGTGCGTAAAATCCAATTCACAAATATGAATAAAGGCAGGTGCCAGCCATGGCTGGCCATGCCGGTGCCGGCTTCCGACAACCGCCGTCCAGGAGACAACCCGATGAAACCGAACTCGCGCCGCCGCCTGATGCTGTGCGCCGCCATGCTGGGCGCGATGCCCGCGCTGGCCTGGAGTGACACCTATCCCAGCAAGCCCATCCGCATGGTGGTGCCGTTTGCGCCAGGCGGGGCCACCGATGTGGTGGCGCGGCTGATTTCGCAGAAGCTGGGCGAAGCGCTCAAGCAGTCGGTGGTGGTGGAAAACCGCCCGGGCGCCAACGGCATCATCGGCACGGACATCGTGGCGCGCGCGGCGCCGGACGGCTACACGCTGCTGCTGAACAGCGCCGGCGCGCAGACCCTCAGCCCGGTGCTGTACAAGGCGGGCTATGAGCCGCTGAAGAGCTTTGCGCCGATCTCGCAGATCAGCAATATCGGCTTCGTGATGGTGGTCCATCCGTCGGTGCCGGCCAAGACCGTGCAGGAGTTCGTAGCGCTGGCCAAGTCCAAGACCAAGCCGCTGAGCCTGTCGGCCGGCAGCAGCATGATTGAGCTGATCGGTGCCACCTTCAAGTCCGCGGCGGGCACGCCGGACGTCGTCAGCGTGTCTTACCGCGGCACCGGGCCGCAGATGCAGGCGGTGGTGGCGGGCGAGGTCGACATGACCATCGACCCGTTCAACGGCATGGCGATGATCAAGGCCGGCAAGCTGCGCCCGCTGGCGGTGTTCGCGTCCAAGCGCTCGCCCGCGCTGCCGGACGTGCCGACCATGCATGAGGCCGGCTATGACGGCATGGCCTTCAATTCCTGGGCGGGGCTGCTGGCACCGGCTGGCACGCCCAAGGAAATCGTCACGCGGCTGAACCAGGAGGTGAACCGCATCCTGGCGCAGCCCGAGATCAAGCAGCGCCTGGCAGCGATCGACTATGAGGTGGTGGGCGGCACGCCGGAGCAGTTCGCCGCGACCATTGCCGAGGATGCGGCAAGGTGGGCGAAGATCGTCAAGGATACGAACTACAAGGCGGGTTCCTGAGCAATCAGGCTGGTGCAGGCGTCGCCTGCCGCACCAGCCAGCTGCGGAACGCGCGCGCCGCGGCCGGTTCCATCCGGTCGCGCGGCCACACCGCGTAGTAGCCGCCGCCCAGGCTGGCGCTGGCCTCGCTGGCGCGCACCAGCAGGCCTTCGCGCAGGCACGCGTCGATCATATGGCGCCAGCCCAGCACGATGCCCTGACCTTCCATGGCCAGCTGCAGCAGGATCGGGTACTGGTTGGAGGTCAGCACGTTGCGCAGCGTGGCATCGGGCAGGCCCTGGTTGGCCAGCCAGGTCTGCCAGGACATCCACTGGCGCTGGCCGTCGTCGAGCATCAGCAGCGTTTCATTGGCCAGCGCGGCCGGGGCCAGCGTGCGGCCGTTCAGATAGCCCGGCGCGCACACCGGGAACACTTCCTCGCCATACAGCCGTCGCGCCGCCAGTCCGGGCGGCGGGCCCTCGCGCAGGTAGTACATGGCGATATCGAACTCCGCCGGCGACAGTGACGCCAGGCTGTCGTTGACGGTCAGGCGCAGCTGGATTTCGGGGTGCGCCTCGCGAAACGAGGCCAGCCGCGGCGTCAGCCACAGCACCGCCACGCCGCTGGAGCACGCCACCGTCAGGGCGGTATGGCTGCGCACCTTCATCACGTCTTCGGTCGCTTCGGCGCAGCCCACCAGCAGGCGCTGCACCACCTCGGCATAGCGCTGGCCGCTGACGGTCAGGCGCAGCGCGCGCGGTTCGCGGATAAAGAGCTTGCGCCCGAGAAAGTCTTCCAGCTGGGCCACCTGGCGGCTGATCGCGCTTTGGGTCAGGTGCAGTTCGGCCGCGGCGCGGGTGAAGCTGCCGTGGCGCATCGCGGCTTCAAACGCGACCAGGTTGGGCAGGGGCGGGAGCGGGGAAATGCGCATGGGGGCTTCCGGTCAGAGAAGCCCCCATGATAGACCGCGGGCGCGGGCCAGCGGGTGGGGCGCGCCGCCCGGATCAGCCGGCGCGGCGGTGGATGCGGCCGGCCTGCATCACCACGCTCAGGCGCTCGCCCTGGCCGGCGATCAGGCCGATATCGGCCAGCGGGTTGCCGTCGACCAGCAGCAGGTCGGCCAGCGCACCGGCGCGCACGGTGCCAAGCTCGCCTTCGCGCTGCAGGATGGCGGCGGCGATCGAGGTGGCCGAGCGGATCGCTTCCAGGTTGCCGAGCAGCTCGGCGCGGATGCGGAACTCTTCGGACTGGTGGTCGTGCATCTCGCCCAGCAGGTCCGAGCCATAGCCCATCGGCACGCCGGCATCGGCATAGATGCGCAGCGAGTCGCGGCCGGCCTGGCGCACGGTCTCGATCTTGGCCACGGAGTCGGCCGGCAGGCCCAGGCGGGCGCCGTCGCGCGCGAGCGCGTCGTAGGTGACCAGCGTCGGCACCACGAAGGCGCCGTGTCTGCGCATCTCGTCGGCGGCGGCGCGGTCGACCAGGTTGCCGTGCTCGATGGTGCGCACGCCGCAGCGCACCGCGCGCGTGATGGCGCGGCCGGTGTAGGCGTGGGCCATCACATAAGTCTGTGCGGCTTCGGCTTCGGCCACGATTGCGCGGATCTCGTCTTCGCTGTACTGGGTGTTGCCGATCGGGTCGGTGGGCGAGGCCACGCCGCCCGAGGCCATGATCTTGATCTGGCTGGCGCCCTTCTGGATTTCTTCGCGCACGGCCAGCCGCACCGCGTCGACGCCGTCCACCACGCGCGCGATGGCGCCGGCGCGGAAGGCGCACGAACAGGGTTCCAGCACGTCAGAGCGCGGGCGGAAATCACCATGGCCGCCGGTCTGCGACAGCGCCTTGCCCGACGCAAAGATGCGCGGTCCCGGCACCAGCCCGGTGGCAACGGCCTGCGACAGGCCCCAGTCGGCGCCGCCGGCATCGCGCACGGTGGTGAAGCCGCGCTCCAGCATGCGCTGCATGATCGGCAGCGCGCGGATCGCTACCAGCACGTTGGGCTGCACCGCATTCAGGCCGAGGTTGGCCAGCGAGGCCAGCACATGCACGTGGCAGTCGATCAGGCCGGGCATCACGGTCTTGCCGCGCGCGTCGATGTGCTGTGCGTTGGGGGCATCGATGGCCGGGCCGACCGCGGCAATGCGCTCGCCTTCAACCAGCACGTCGTGGCCGCGCAGCAGCTCGCCCGTGCCGGGTTCGAGCACATCGCCGCCGTGGAAAAGGATCTGGGGACTCTGGGACATGTCAGCGTTGTTGCAGGTAGGAAGGTTCGCGCACGAAGCGGGTGCCGACCAGGCTGATGGCGGCGGCGATCATCACGTAGATGGCCGGGGCCATGCTGCTGCCGGTGGTGGCGATCAGCCAGGTGATGATGAACGAGGCAAAGCCGCCGAAGATCGTCACCGCGAAGTTGTAGGCCACCGACAGGCCGGTCGACAGCACGCGCGCCGGGAACAGTTCGGAGAACGCCGCCAGGATCGGGCCGGTATAGGTGGCGATCAGCACGCCGAACACCAGCTGGAATACCAGCAGCGAAGCCAGGCCGGGCGCATGGTTGATATACGCGAACATCGGCCAGGCCAGCACCAGGATCAGCAGCGCCGAGCCGCTCAGCAGCACGCGCCGGCCGATGCGGTCTGCCAGCAGGCCCACCAGCGGCGCGAACACCATGATGGCGCTGCCGCCCGCCATGCCGGCGATAAAGCCATCGGCCTGCGGCACCTTCAGCACCTTGACGGCGTAGGTCGGCATGTAGAACAGCAGCACGTAGGTGCACACCGTCCACAGGATTACCATCGAGAAGCTGGCCAGGGTTTCGCGCGGGTAGGCCTGCACGATTTCCTTGAGCGGTGAATCGGCGCGCTCGGCGTTGTCGCGGAAGGTCGGGGTTTCATCGAGGTGGTGGCGGATGTAGTAGCCCACCGGGCCGATCACGATGCCCAGCAGGAACGGCAGGCGCCAGCCCCAGCTGTTGAGCGCCTCGGTGCTCAGCGAACTGGTGACGTAGGTGCCCACCGCCGCGCCCAGCAGCACGGCCACGCCGATGCTGGCCTGGATCCAGCTGGAGTAGTAGGCACGCTGGCGCGCCGGGGCATACTCGGTCAGGAAGGCGGTGGCGCCGCCCATCTCGCCGCCGGCGGAGAAGCCCTGCATCAGGCGCGCCACCACGATCAGCAGCGGGGCGAAGATGCCGATCTGGTCGTATGTGGGCGCAATGCCGATCAGCGTGGTGCCGAGCGCCATCAGCAGGATGGTCAGCGACAGTGCCGCCTTGCGGCCCACGCGGTCGGCGTAGATGCCCAGCACGATGCCGCCCACCGGGCGCATGAAGAAGCCCACGCCGAAGGTGGCCACGGCCAGCAGCAGCGAGCTGAGGTCGTCGCCGGTGGGGAAGAACAGCTTCGCGATGATGACCGCGAAGAAGCTGTAGACGGTGAAATCGAACCATTCCAGGCCATTGCCGATCACCGTGGCGATGATGGCGCGGCGGCGCTGGCTGGGCTGGATGGCGGGCGCCGCTGGGCCTGCCGGTGTGTAGGGTGCGCTCGTTGGCGCAGCGCTGTTTTGCATGGGTGCTTCCTCCTCTGTGGCAGCTGCCGGGGGCAAGAGCCGGTGTCGTCTCAGCCGGCCTGGCAGATGGTGCAGCCGATGTTAGGAGAAGGCGGGGCGCAGACGGTAGCGATATCTCCGCATGAATGCATGCGCGTGGCGCATGGCTCGGGTTGACCGTGTTGCCGGCCTGCCGTTACACTGCGCCCCGTTCTTATCAGCGGAGTTATCCGTGGACAGTTGTCCCAGTCATTCTCGCGGAAGGGAAGTTTCTCAGGCCGTCGGGGTGCGCTGAGCCACTGCAGTCTTTCGCTGCAGTGATGGCATCGCGCCCTGCAGCGTCCCCCGTGGCCAGGTGCAAGCCTGTGCCCGCCGGTGCCGTTCTTCCCTTCCTGTCCTTCAATGTCTTGTCATGGCCTGCGCGTATGGTTGGCGGCCATGTGGCGGTATTTGCCAGGAGGGTTGCCATGGTGTGGCACCAGTTCTTCGTGCGTCTGGCCGCTGTGGCCATCGTGGCCGCGGCCTGCCGGCCGGCGCTTGCGGCCCGGCCGCTGATCACTGACGATGCCCGCATTGTCGATCCCAAGTCCTGCCAGCTGGAATCGTGGATGCAGTTCCAGTCCGGCGGCAATGAACTGTGGGCGCTGCCGGGTTGCAACCCCACCGGCAATCTGGAGCTGACGCTGGGCGGGTCGCTGCAGCGGATCGATGGCGGGCTGGATGCCACCAATGTGCAGTTCCAGGCCAAGACGCTGCTGAAGCCGCTGGAGACCAACGGTTACGGCATTGCGCTGTCCGGCGGCCTTATCCATCATCCCAATGCCGAGCAACGCAAGCTGTTCGGCAACCTGTATCTCAACGTGCCGGTGTCGGTCTCGTTTGCCGACGACCGCTTCGTCGCGCACCTGAACGTGGGCGCCAACCGCGACACCGAGAACAACCAGACGCGCATGACATGGGGCGCAGGCACGGAGACGGAACTGCATCCGCGCGTGTTCCTGATCGCCGAGGCCTTCGGCGAGAACCGCGGCAAGCCGTCGTTCCAGGCGGGATTCCGTTTCTGGGTGGTGCAGGACCGCGTGCAGGTCGATACCACCTACGGCAACGTGTTCGGCGGCGGTACCGGTGCGCGCTTCTTTACGATCGGGCTGCGGCTGCTGTCGCCGGCGTTCCTGCCGTAGCGGCAAGCGTGCCGGCCATGTCAGCGGACGTTAGTGGAAAGCAAGCTCAAGCTCCACGCCGCTGTAGTCAACGCGCGGAGCAAGCCTGCGGCGCGGCCCTTGTTCGAAGTGAATCAGGCCGTAGCCCTCCATCGTGCGGAGTGTCCGCGACAGGTTCGACACGGCGCGTCCGGTTTTCTGCGAGAGCTCTTCGAGCGATTCGGGATTCGTTTCCGCGATCAGCGCAAGCAATTGGCGATTGGCTGGGGACAGGACCTTTGCCAGCACGTCCAGCGATTGAAACCAGACCTTGGGCTCATCCTTTCCGGGCTTGAGTTTGCCGCGGGCGATGGCCATGGTGCGGGCCTTGAAGTCTTCCAGTGAGGCGATGCCAATCTTGAGGTTGCCGCTCATCATTCACTCCTTTTGCTGCAGGATCTTGTCGACCTCTGTCCAGAAATCTTCCAGCAACGTGGAAGCATCCTGGTAGTCGTAGAATCGAATGCCCGCCGCCATGTGCTGGTGGTCGTATTCAATGCGCGTCCGCACTCCTGGCCCGGATCCCTCATTGATGCCGTGCGCATTGTCAAAGCCAAGCAAACGGCAGCCAATCCTGTCATGCAGTGTCAGCGAATACCTCAGTCCGTGAGGGCGTTCCTGCGAGACAGGGCAGGTGCGCACCACGATTTTCACCCAATGCAAGCTCTCGTCATCTATGACGAAGCGGAGTCCATCCAGGTCCAACAGTGTGTCGAGGCTACGGTCGCGCATAGCGATGCTATCACAGTGTGATAAGTATGGCGAGCCCGACCGCTTTGCATAGTTTCGTATGCCCATAGGGCGGCAGAATAACGTTGCCTGTGGCCAAGGCTCGTCTGGCTAGCACAGCACTTTGCCACCGACAATGTAGCGAGGAGGTTACTTTCTCGAAATCTGGTGCATATTCAGAGCTTTCCCAAACGGCTTTCCTTGGCCCTTCAAACAGCCAGCAGTTCTTCCACTTCCTCGCGCCGTGGCGGATACGCGCCGGCCCGGGTCGCGGCAATGGCCGCCGCCGCGGCAGCCAGCCGCGCCTGTGCGGCAAGGTCGCGCGCCGCGCCGGACAGCACGCCGGCCATCCAGCCGCCCATCGCCGCATCGCCACAGCCGACGGTGTCGGCCACATCAACTGCGAGCGCGGGCTGCTCGACGACAACACTGCCCTTGAGCAACGTCATGCCATGCGCGCCGCGCGTCAGCATGACGGTTGCATCGGGCGCCATGGCGCGTACCTGCGCCAGTGCTGCGTTGGTGTCGAGCGCGGGAAAGAGCCCGGCCAGGTCTTCGTCCGAGATCTTGACGTAGCTGGCCAGCCGCAGCATGTGTGCGAGGACGTTGGCGTAGCCCGGCGCGCGCATCAGGTCCCGGAAGTTGGGGTCGAAGGCAATGCGCTTGCCCGCGGTTGCGGCCAGCGTGGCTTCTTCACACAGCCGTGCCGCCAGCGGCTGGCGCACCAGGCTGATGGAGCCGAAGTGGATCACCTCTGCCACGTGGCGCCAGCCCTCTGGCAAGCGGACCGGATCGAAATGCAGGTCCGCGCTGTCGTCCCCGACAAAGAAATACTGCGGCGGATGGCGTGACGCGACAAAGGCCAGGAACGGCGAGCGCGCCACCCGCTGCAGGAAGCGGCTGTCCAAGCCGGCGTCAGCGCTGGCCTGCGCCAGGTCATCGCCGAACAGGTCCTGGCTGACGGCGCCGGCAAAGGCGGTCGCAATGCCCAGCCGGGCGCCCACGCGCGCCACGTTCCAGCAAGAGCCGCCGGGCAGGCCCAGCCAGCTGCCGTCGGCCTGTCGGACCATGTCGGTCAGGGCTTCGCCGAACACGACATAGCGGGGAAGGGGCGTGGACATCGGAGTCTCCTGTGTTGTCTGCCGCGCGTTAGCTTGCGGCCGTTGCCCGCACTGCCTGGGCGCGGCGGATCAGTGCGGCGGTCGAGGCATCATGCGCGGCGGCGCCGGCCGTGCCTTCCAGTTCGCGCTGGATCGGCGCGGCCAGCTTCTTGCCGAGTTCCACGCCCCACTGGTCAAACGAATTGATCTGCCACAGCGCACCCTGCACGAAGGTGCGGTGTTCCGACAGCGCCAGCAGCGCACCCAGGTGGTACGGGTCCAGCCGCTGCAGCAGCAGCGTATTGCTGGGCCGGTTGCCCTCGAATACCAGGTGCGGCACCAGCGCTTCGTCGCGCACGCCTTCGGCGCGCACTTCGTCGGCGGTGCGCCCGCGCAGCAGCGCTTCGCCCTGCGCAAAGCAGTTGGCCAGCAGCTTGGTATGGTGGCCGGGCAAGTCGCTCACGGGTTCCAGCGTGGCGATGAAGTCTACTGGAACCAGCTGCGAGCCCTGGTGCATCATCTGGAAGTAGGCGTGCTGGCCGTTGGTGCCGGTGGTGCCCCACACCACCGCGGCCGAGCCCGCATCGAGCGCGCCGCCGTCAAGCCGCACGGACTTGCCGTTGCTCTCCATTTCCAGTTGCTGAAGGAAGGCCGGCAGCAGTTCCAGCGGCTCGCAGTAGGGCGCCACGCAGCGGCTGCCGGCACCGAGGAAGCTGCGGTACCAGACATCGAGCAGGCCCAGGATCATCGGCAGGTTGCGCTCGGGCGGTGCGCTGGCGAAATGCAGGTCCATCGCGCGCGCGCCGTCCAGCAATTGGCGGAAGCGCCCGAAGCCGATGGCCACGGCGATCGACAACCCCACCGCCGACCACAGCGAGAAGCGCCCGCCCACCCAGTCCCAGAACGGGAACATATTGGCCGGGTCGATGCCGAATTCGGCCACCGCATCGCGGTTGGTCGACACCGCCACGAAATGCCGCGCCAGTCCGGCGCGGGTCACGCCTTGCTGCAGGAACCAGTCGCGCGCGGTGCAGGCGTTGGCCATGGTCTCCAGCGTGGTGAAGGTCTTGGAGCAGACGATCACCAGTGTGGTGGCGGCATCCAGCCCGGACAGCGTGCGTGCCAGATCGCTGCCGTCGACATTGGCGACAAAGTGCATGCGCGGACCGGTGGTTTGCGCATCGCCCAGCGCGCGGCAGACCATGCGCGGGCCCAGGTCCGAGCCGCCGATGCCGATATTGACGATGTCGGTGATCGCGCGGCCATCGAAGCCGGTCCAGGCGCCACTGCGCACCGCGCCGGCAAAGCGCTCGATCTGTGCCAACACCGCGGCGACGTCCGCGCCCACGGGCACGCCGAGCGCGCGATAGCCATCCTCCGGATAGGCACGCAGCGCGATATGCAGTGCGGCGCGGTGCTCGGTGGTGTTGACCGGTTCGCCGCCGAACATGGCGTCGCGCCGCTCGGCCACGCGTGCCTGGCCAGCCAGGGTGAACAGCAACGCCAGCGTTTCGTCGGTGATGCGGTTCTTGGCGTAGTCCAGTGTCAGGCCGCAGGCTTCGGCGCTGAAGCGCTCGGCGCGCAGCGGGCCGCGCGGGCCGTCGAACCAGTCGCGCATATGGGTGCCGCGCAGGGTGTCGGCGTGCGCGCGCAGGGCTTGCCAGGCGGGTAGGGAAGTGGTCATGTCGGATACTCCGCGATACGTGTGCTACATCTCTTCATGCCAGGCCATGCCGTCTCGCGACAGCAGGGCACTGGAGGCCGCCGGGCCCCAGGTGCCGGCGGTGTAAGGCTTGGGCGGCGTGGGCGAGTTCTCCCACGTCTTCAGGATGGGCGCGACCCAGCGCCACGCCTGCACCTGCTCATCGCGCCGCACGAACAGGCCCAGCCGGCCGCGGATCACGTCGAGCAGCAGGCGCTCGTACGCGCCCACGCGCCGTACACGTGGGGCGGCAGTGTTCAGCTGCAGGTCGAGGGACGCGGGAATCAGCGCCTGCGTGTCGCCCGGCTGCTTGGTCAGGAAATACAGCCGGATGCTTTCCTCGGGCTGCAGCGTGATCACCAGCCGGTTGCCGGACATGATCCCCAGCGGGTGCGGGAACAGCGGGTAGGGCACGTCGTGGAAATGGATCACGATCTCCGCCACGCGCGACTGCATGCGCTTGCCGGTGCGCAGGTAGAACGGCACCCCGGCCCAGCGCCAGTTGGCGATCTCGGCGCGGATGGCAACGAAGGTCTCGGTGCGGCTGTCGGGCGCGATGCCGGGTTCACTGGCATAGCCGGGCACCGGGTCGCCGCCCGCGGCGCCACGGGAGTACTGGCCACGCACCACCTTCTCGGCAACGTCTTCCGGCAGGATCGGCCGCAGCGCCTTCAGGATCTTGAGCTTCTCGTCGCGGATGGCGTCTTCCGACAGGCTCGTGGGCGGCTCCATCGCGACCATGCACAGCAACTGCAGCAGGTGGTTCTGCACCATGTCGCGCAGCGCGCCGATGCCGTCGTAGAAGTTGCCGCGGCGCTCCACGCCCAGCTCTTCGGCGATGGTGATCTGCACCTGGCGCACCCATTCGCGCCGCCACAGCGGCTCGAACAGTACGTTGCCAAAGCGCACCGCCATCAGGTTCTGCACCGACTCCTTGCCCAGGTAGTGGTCGATCCGGTAGATCTGGTCCTCGGCAAAGTGCCGCGCCACTTCGGCGTTGATGGCCTCGGACGAGGCCAGGTCGTGCCCGAGCGGTTTTTCCAGCACGATGCGGCTGCACTGGCCGGTCAGGCCCACGCGCGCCAGCTGCTCGCAGATGGTGACGAACAGGTGCGGGGCCGTGGCCAGGTAGAACACCACCACCGGCGCCGCGCGCGCATTGACCAGCTCGGCCAGCGCATCGAAGCCGGCATCGGCGTTGGCATCGACCTGCAGGTACACGATGCGGTCGAGAAAACCCTGCCACGCTGCGGCCGCGGCGTTGCCGGCCAGCGCTGGCAGTACTTCGTCGTTTAGCATCGCCAGGTAGGCGTCATGCGACAGCGGCTGGCTGCCCAATGCCAGGATGCGCCCGCGCGGATGCAGCGAACCGGCGGCGTGGGCATCGAACAGCGCCGGCAGCAGCTTGCGCCGCGCCAGGTCGCCGGTGGCGCCGAACAGTACGAAATCGAACTCCGGGGCAGGTTCAGGTGCCGGAGCGCCGGCAGGGGGTCTAGCCATCATGGATCAGCAAATAGAAAGGAGGGTGGAGGGACCGGCCGTGCCGCTTACCGCGGCGCGGCCCAGCCCTTGTACTGGCCGACATTGGCACGCGTCACCAGCGTGGACGGCAGCAGCACGGTCGGGTTGGGCGGGCGCTGGCCGTTCATCATGCCCACGCCCAGTTGCACAGCGGTGCGGGCAATGGCCCACGGGTCCTGGCTGGCCGAGGCCTGCACCAGCGTGTCGGCCTTCAGTGCCGCCTCGATGTCAGGCGCGCCGTCGACCGAGGCAATCACGATGCCGCGGCGGTTGAGCTGGCGCGCGGCCAGGTCCGCGCCCACGGCCTGCGGGTCGTTGATGGTGAAGACCGCATCCACCTTGGGAAAGCGCGTCAGGTACAGCTGCATTACGTTCAGCCCGCCTTCGCGGGAGCCCTTGGCATCCTGGTCGTCGGACAGGATGCGGATATCGGGGTGGCGCGCCAGCACGGTCTTGCAACCCTTGACCCGGTCCAGCACCGCCGATACGGGCGGGCCGTTCTGGATGATGACGTTGCCGCGGCCCTTGAGCCGGTCGGCGATAAAGCCGCAGGCGAGTTCGCCGGCCTGGGTGTTGTCGGTCTGCACGGTGGCATCGGCGCCGGCGGCGGCCACATCGACCGCCACCACCACGATGCCGGCCTTGCGCGCCTTGCGTACCGCCGGCTCGATGGCGCGGGCGTCGGCGGCGTTGATCAGGATCAGGTCGACGCCGGCGACGATAAAGCTGTCGATGTGCATGAACTGCTTGTTCAGGTCGTAGTCCGCCGACAGCACGGTGACCTTTGCCTTCGGGTTGGCCTGCAGGGCCGCGGCCTCGGCACCGCGGGCCAGTGCGACAAAATACGGGTTGCCCAGCGAGCCCAGGGTCACGCCGACCTTCTTGAGCGGGCGCTGCACGGACTGGACATCTGAAGCCGGCGCGGTCTGCGCGGGCGCTTGTGCCAGGGCCGGCACCGCGCACAGCGCTGCCAGCGCGCTCGCGGCAAGGGCTTTGAGGATGGGTTGGATCACGGTCTGTCTCCTGTGCGGCCGCAGCTCAGGTACGGGCCGAGCCCTTCTGCCGATAGCGGTCGAGCGCGACCGCGCCGATGATCACCAGGCCCTTGATGATGTATTGCCAGATATCCGACACGCCCAGCAGGATCAGCCCGTTGGACAGCACCGCGATGATCAGCGCCCCCACCAGCGTGCCGGCAATCGATCCCACCCCGCCGACAAAGCTGGTGCCGCCCAGGATCACCGCGGCGATCGCATCCAGCTCATAGGACTGCCCCAGCTGCAGCCCGTTGGCCGCATACAGCCGCGACGCCGACATCACGCCGCCCAGCCCCGACAGCACGCCCGACACCGCATAGACGAACAGCAGCACCACCCACACCTTGATGCCCGACAGGCGCGCCGCCTCGGCATTGCCGCCGACCGCGTAGATCTGCAGCCCCAGCACTGTGCGGCGCAGCACCAGCCACGACACCGCGACCACCGCAACGGCAATCACCACCAGCCAGGGAGTGCCCAGCAGGTCGCCGTTGCCGATAAAGGCGAACGAGATATCGGGGTTGTAGACCGTGCTGTCGTTGCCGACCAGCCGCGCCAGCCCGCGCACCGCGGTCAGGCTGCCCAGCGTCACGATGAACGGCGGCAGCTTCATGAAGGCGATCAGCGCGCCGTTGACCAGTCCGAACAGCAACCCGCACAGCAGTGCTGCCGGCACGCTCAGCGCCGCCAGTTGCGGCATCAGCGAGACCAGCATCGCCACCACGGCCGACACCGACAGGATCGATCCCACCGACAGGTCGATGCCGCCGGTCAGGATCACGAAGGTCATGCCCGCGGCCAGCACCAGGTTGATCGACGCCTGCTGGGCGATGATCGACAGGTTCTGCAGGCTGGCGAAGTTCTCGGTCAGCAGCGTGAAGCCGAGGCAGAGCAGCACCAGCACCGGCAGCATGCCGAGCGCGCGCAGGCGTTCCTGCGTGGTGGCACGGCCGGTGGCGTGGCCCACCGGCGCGGAAGCCTGGGCGGTGACGCCATGGGCCGTGGATGAGAGGGGATTGCGCATAAGTGTCTCCTGATGCTGCGAGGCGGGATGCCGCCCCGGTGCGGCCGTTCTGTGCCGGCCTGTTCGGGAATTCAGCGGTTCAGTGCAGGACCGGGGGCGGTTGCTCGCCGGCGCCGGTCGCCAGCGCAATGATCCGTTCCTGCATGGCGGCGGCATCGGCGCAGCCCGGCACTTCGCCGGCCAGCTCGCCTTCGCGCATCACCAGGACGCGGTCGCACAGGCCGACCACCTCGGGCAGTTCGCTGGAAATCATCAGCACCGCCACGCCGGAGCGCGCCAGCTCGTTGATGAGCCGGTAGATCTCGGCCTTGGCGCCGATATCCACGCCACGCGTAGGCTCGTCCAGGATCAGCACGCGCGGCCGGGTTTCCAGCAGCCGCGACAGCATCACCTTCTGCTGGTTGCCGCCGGACAGCGATCCCACGTTGACTTGCGGGTGCGCCACGCGGATGCCGAGCGAGCGGATCGCCGCGGCGGTGCGCTGGCGCGCGCTGGCGCGGTTCAGGCGCCCGCCGCGCAGCGCATCGCGCGCGGCCACGATCAGGTTGATGTTCTCGTGCACGCTCTGGTCCAGGAACAGGCCCTGCAGCTTGCGGTCTTCGGTCAGGTAGGCAATGCCGGCATCGATCGCCTGGCGCGGGCCGGTGACGGCCAGCGGCGTGCCGGCCACGAACACGGCGCCATCGGTGCGGGCATCGGCGCCGAAGACCAGCCGCGCCAGCTCGGTGCGCCCGGCGCCCACCAGCCCGGCCAGGCCCAGCACTTCGCCGGCGCGCAGGTCGAAGCTGCAGCCGCGCACGCGCCGGCCATCGGACATATTGCGCACCGACAGCATGATCTCGCCCGGCGCGGCCTCGCCATGGGTCTTGGTGTAGAAGCCGGACAGGTCGCGCCCGACCATCATCTTGACCAGCGCCGCCTGCGTCAGAACCTCACGCGTGAGCGTGCCGACAAAGCAGCCGTCGCGCAGCACGGTGACGCGGTCGGCCAGCTCATCGATTTCCGCCATGCGGTGGCTGATATAGATGATGGCCATGCCTTCGGCGCGCAGCTGGCGGATCAGCGCGAACAGGCGGTCGGTCTCGCGGGTGGACAGCGGCGTGGTGGGCTCGTCCATCACCAGGATGCGGGTCTCGAAATGCACCGCGCGCGCGATCTCCACCAGCTGGCGCTGCGCGATCGACAGCGTATGCACCGGCGTCTGCGGCGTGAAGTCCGCGCCCAGCCGGGCCAGCGTGGCCTCGCAGGCGCGCGCCATGGCGGTGCGGTCGACCATGCCGCGGTGGTGCAGGTGGCGGCCCAGGTAGATGTTCTCGGCCACGCTCAGGTTGGGCGCCAGGCTCAGCTCCTGGTAGATCACGGCCACGCCGTGGGCGCGCGCCGTGGCCGGGCCGTCGATGGCCACCGGCTTGCCGTCGATGCGGCACTCGCCGCCCGGGTCGGCGATATAGGCGCCGGACAGGATCTTCATCAGCGTGGATTTGCCGGCGCCATTCTCGCCCATCAGGGCATGGACTTCGCCGGCGTAGACGGTCAGCTCCATGTTGCTGAGCGCCTTCACGCCGGGGAAGGTCTTGGAGATATTGCGCAGTTCAAGCAGCGGCGCTGGGCCCGCATGGCCGCCATGCAGGTGTGCTGGCATGGGCGAGGTACGCGGTGCTTCAGACAATGGCATGGCTGGCCTCCGGAACGATGGCAGACGCACCCCGTAGCAGCTCGGCGCGTGGCGAGAAGTTCATGAACATCGGCAGCGACGCGGCACCCACCGCGCCGGCGTTGGCGCCAAAGCAGCCGCGCACCACGGTGGCGGGCGCGCGGGCTTCGGGGGCGCTTTCATCCAGCGCCTGCTGCAGGCGCGCGATCAGCGTGGCGACCAGGCCGCCGTCGATATCGGCATCGAAGATCACCAGCGGCACGTCGAGCACGGCGAGGGCGGACTGCAGCGCCGGCGCCAGCGCATCGACGCAGTCGGCAATCCATTCCTCGACCGCGGGGTGGCCCAGCTCTACCTGGCGCTGCAGGTCGGCATGGCCGTTGACCACCACGCCGTGGTGGCGCAGGTGGCGGGTCAGGGCGTTGAGCGACGCGCGCGAGATCAGGATGTCGCGCCGCTTGCCGGTGCCGGTGGCAACCGGCGCGGAGGGCAGGGTGCTGGGCGGCACCGGGATCATCGCGATATCGCCGGCATTGCCGGAGACACCGCGCACGCAGTCGCCATTGAGCACCACGCCGCCGCCGATGGCGGGGCCAAGGAAGACATAGAGGAAATGCTGGGCATGGTGGCGCCCGTAGAACAGCTCGGCCACCGCGGCGGCGGTGCCGTCGTTCTCGCCGAAGACCGGCAAGCCGGTGGCGGCGTTGAGCATTGCCGGGAAGTCAGCCTGGTCCCAGGCGCGGAAGCTTGCCTGGAAGGCTTCGCCCTGCACGTCCAGCTCGCGCAGCCAGGCACCCAGGTTATAGGGCTGCGCCACGCCGATGCCCAGCAGGCGCTTCTGTTCGGCGGGGGTGAGCAGGGCGCGCAGCTCGGCAATATCGTGCCGCACCATTTCCAGCGCCTGGTCAGGGTGGGGCAGGACCAGCTGGTGGGCGCGGCTGGCCAGGATATGGCCGGCAAAGTCCACCATCACCACCTCGATGCTGCCGCGGTCCAGCCGCACGCCAATGCCGAAGGCGCCCTTGGGCTGCAGCCGGATCAGGCTGGCGGGCTGGCCGCGCTGGCCTTCCGTGCGGCGTCCGGACTGCTCGACCAGGCCTTCCTCGGACAGGGTCTGCACGATGCTGCCCACCGCCGTATTGGTCAGTTGCGCCATGCGCGCCAGGTCAGCCTTGGAGGCCTCGCCGGCACGGCGCAGCGCCAGCAGCAGCGCACGTTCGTTGTACAGGCGCAGGCTGGCGGAATTCACGCCACGGCCCGCTTTGGATGCGGTCATCTTGTCTCCGTCCGCTATTAATTAATTCACGTTGAATTAAATGATATGCGAGCACAGAACTCAACCGCGGGGAAACCCGGAGGGCGGATGCGACGCCTGGGTGTCAGGTGATGGTGAGGCCACTGCCGTGGCTCGGAAGGAAGAAGGTAGCGGCGGTCCGCCCGCAGGAGGACCGCCCGGGGCGTTGCGGGGGGCGGGCTTATTGTTTGGACATCTGCATGGTGAAGTACCCGCCGGTCCCGGTGCTGGCGGCCATCACCAGCGTGCGTGCATAGCGCGTGCTGCTGCTCACGATGATGCTGCCGTCGGCCGGCATCAGGCGGATCGCGGCAAAGCCGTTGTGCGGCACGCCGGTCGACAGCGCGCAGCCGGTGCTGCCCGCCTGCATGGAGTTTTCGGCTACGATCCTGACCGCATACAGGTTCTTGGCCGATCCCGGGGTGGCAAGCGTTGCCGTGCCCTGCAGGTCGCAAATGCGGGTGCCGCTGGTATAGGTACCGGTGACGTTGCCCGCGTCATCGATCTGCATGGCAAAGCCGTCTTGCTTCCAGTTGCCGGCGATGGCAGCCTGGTCCACGGCTAGCGCGTTGGACGGATCATAGGTACCGGATAGCAAATTGATAGGGTTGCCTGGCGTGGCGACGAAATTGCCGTCAAAGCGCTGCCCCGGGGTAATGGTGCCGGCCCCGGTGGCCGGGTAGGCAAAGCCGGTTTCGTACAGCGTGCCGGGGCCCAGCGTCCAGGCCGAGCCAGAAAACTGGAACGCGCCTGCCAGCACGCCCGTCAGTCTCGCGTGCACGAACTTCCCGCTGTTGTCGACCAGCGTGGCGTTCATGAGGCCGACCCAGAGACCTTCGCTGCCATTGCCGACCGCTGCCGTCGAGCCCGGTTGCGGTGCGCTCAGGCTCGGCGGCAGCTCGCCAGTGGGCGCAGGTTGCGGTGCTGCTTCGGGCGAGGGCTCAGGCTTTGGTGTAGGCGCCGGTGCCGGATTATTTTCGGACGGTGGCGTTTGTGCCGCCGGTGTGGTCGTTGCGTCGTCCGCGCCGCCGCCACAGGCGGCCAGCAGCGCGATGGCCGACAGCAGGGCTGCCGGCATTGCTATTTTTCTCATTGGATTTCACCTCCGGATTGTGGGAAAGGTCTGGCTGTCCCGTTGCATACGGGCGTCGGGCAGATCCCACTACGGAATGGTTGCGTCGGGCGACGCGGTGGGAAATGCCGACCGGCCAAAGCTATCGATCCGGGGTCGGCAGGTAAATCAGACGGATCTGAAATACGGGGGAGAAATTGCCTGTGTGAAATGTCCGAGGGCAGTGACTGCAGGCGGCCGCGCGTGCGGCGGCCGCCTTCGGCAGCGTCAATCCGGTAACGCCCCCGCCTGCCGCAGCGCCGCGCGCGCAATCTCCATGCGCGCCTTGGCGTGTTCGGGCCGCACCAGGTCGAGATTGAGCGCAAACAGGTAGTCGTCGTCGCCACGCTCAACCCAGCCCACCAGCCACCCCACTGCGGGCTTGGCCGAATCGGCCCAGCCGGTCTTGGCATGCAGGGTGTAGCCGGCGGTGCGCTCCATCACCGTGATGTCGTCCACGGCCTTGAAGGTGGTTGGCGAGAACGGCAGCGTACGCTGTACCACGCCCTTCAGGAAGTCGATCTGCTGGTAGGCGGAGATCTGCAGCGTGCCGTTCAGCCAGAAGCGGTCGACCTGGCCGGAGCTGTTGGCATTGCCATAGTGCGATGCGGTCAGGTAGCGCTGGTAGGCCGCGCTGCCAACCCGCCGCGCCAGCGCCTGGTAGGCCGGCACGCAGGAGTTGGGGAAGGCGACGCGCAGCGGCACGTCAGCGTTGCAGGCGTCGGGCAGGACAGCCTTGCCGCCGACCAGCCAGACCTTGCCGTCCCACGGCAGCTTGTCATGGTCGACGTCGGCCACGGCACCGCTCTCCAGGCCGATCATCGAGTTCAGGATCTTGAAGGTCGACGCCGGCGAGTACTGCGTGGCCGCACGCGGCTTGTTGTAGGTCAGCATGCGGTCGCGCCGCAGGTCGTAGATCACCATGGTGCCGGTGGTATCGGCCTGGCGGAACAGCGCCGCGGCATCCAGCGGGACTTCTTTCGGTGCCGCCAGGGCGGGCAGGGTGGAGGCAAGCAGGCCGAAGCCGATCGCCATCGGTGTCAGCAGACGAGCAAGATGTCTGTTCATGGCCTTGCAGAAGAGTTGAGGGGATGGCAATCCGGGCCCGGACCGTGGTGCGCAGCATAGGAGAGCGTCCGGATAAGGCCAACCGCGCTGGCTGTAACTTGCGTAACATGACGGGCGCCACCAGCGCTTTTCACTCGATCCCTGACTACCTGATGCCAGCCACGCCTGCCCCGATCCGTATCGACGTGTCGGCCCCGTACCGGGTCGACGGCCAACCCGCGCGCTACCAGTCGGTCTGGCTGCTGGCGCGCATCTGGCATGCGCATCGCACCGGGGAGGGCGGTGTCGCCGCGGCAGTGGTGCGCAGCGCCTTCCCGACGGCGGCCAACCTGCGCATGCTGGTGTCGCGCGCGTTTGCGGACTTTGCGCGCTGGCAGGTGGCGGTCGGATGGGGGGCCGACCGCCAGCGCGACCCGGCCGCGGCCAATCCGGCGCAGCGCAGCCGCGGGCCGTTCTGGATCACGGCAGCGAGCGCGCGGCGCCTGCGCTTTGTGGCGGACGGGCGCACGCTGGGCCCGGCCGCGCTGGCCCGCCGCCTTGGCTTTCCCACGGGGCCGCAAGCGGCGCCGGCGGGCCAGCCGGACGGCGTCGGCTACGTGATGCGCGACATGGCCTTCTGGAGCGAGCTGACCCAGGCCATGCGCGGCGCGCAGGACGGCCACGCAGGCATGCACGGCTCAGCCGTGGCCGAGTCCTTCCGCGCGGCAGGCCGCAGTGCCGGCGACGGTTTCCAGCAAGCGCTGTCATTGCTCAAGGAAAGCCTGGCGTGGCGCCGCTGCGGCCGCCTCGATCAGAGCCGGGCGGCACTCAGGCGTGTCGACCGCCTGGTGCAGGCGGCCGAGGCCGGCGCGGCGACGCCCGCGTTCTGCGCCATGGCGCATATCGTGCGGGCCTGGGAACGCTATACCCGCGGTGACAGCGACGGCGCGCGTGCCGGCCTGGAAGGGCTGCAGTCCGATCCGGAACTGCGCCTGGTGGTGCGCTACAACCCGCGCGTGCGCTTTGAAGTGCTGAACCTGGAAGCGCTGCTGCACAAGGCCGATGCCATGCGCGCCGGGCATGCCGGCACGGCGCGGGCCGCGCAGCTGGCGCTGGATACCTTCGCCGGCGCGCTGCAGGCCGCCTACGAGGCCGATTCCGTCGACGCCGTGCAGCATGCCGCGGCCAATATCGGCCTGTGCCTGTGGCTGTTCTGGCAGCACGGCCTGGTCGATGCCGCGCGCACCTTGTCCGCCAGCGCGGTGCAGCGGCAGGCGATGCGCTGGCTGGGCTTGTCGGAGTGGATCTGCGACCGGTTCGGCGTGGGCGGCGGCACGGCGTGGAACGCGATCTTCCTGCTGCGCATCGCACGCGGCAGCTGCGGGCCCGATACCCCGCCATCCGACCGGCCAGCCAGGGCCAACGACAGCATGGCCGCGTTCCGCCGCCAGCGCCCGCTGTCCGTTGCCGACGCTGTCGACGCACTGCGGCCGTTCCACGCGCCGTTCGCACCGGCCAAGGGCTTCGTGCGCTGGTCCGCCGTGGCTGCGTTCGCGCTGGAAGACCATGACGTCGGCCACGTCAGGCTGGGGCCGTTGCAGCTGGCCAACCTGCTGCTCGAATCGGCCTGGTACCTCACCCACGAGCAAGGCGCTACCGCCATAGCGTGTGCCGCGGTGGAGCGGCTGGCCGCCCAGCTGCCGGCGCTGCGGCCGGCCGAGCGTGCCTTCTTCACAGCCGAACTGCGCGCGTTGCCGCCAGAGCTGCGCGATGCTGCCGCGGAAGCGTCACGGCGCAGGCGCAAGGCGGCGTGACGGCAGTGTGCTACGCCCCGCTTGTGCCGATCCGGTTCGCGCGGGACAGCTCGCCCGGGGTCATGTTGTACAGCCGGCGGAATGCCGCGATAAACGCCGACAGCGAGTCATAGCCGCAATCCAGGGCAACGTCGGTCACGGCCTCGCCGCGCTCCAGCCGCGGGACCGCGTCGAGCAGGCGCAGGCGCTGCCGCCAGGCGCGGAAGGTCAGCCCGGTTTCGCGCAGGAACAGCCGGGTCAAGGTCTTGTCCGACACCGCCAGGCGGGCGCTCCACGCAGCCAGGCTGGTATCGCGGTCCGCGTGGCGCTGCAGGCCGTTGCAGACCAGCCGCAGGCGCGGGTCGGCAGGCAGCGGCAGCATGAGTTCCACTTCCGGCGCGGCGCCGAGCTGGTCCAGAAGCACGCGCGCCAGGCGGCCGTCGGCGCTGTGCTCATCGTATTCGGCGGGCAGGTAGCTGAAGGCCCGGATCAGCTCGCGCAGCAGCGGACTTACCGTGAGCACACGGCAGCGGCCCGAGGCCGCCGCGCAAACCCCGTTGTCCAGGTAAAGGCTGCGGACGCGCGTGCCGGCAGCGCAGCGCACGCGGTGCTGCATGCCGGACGGAATCCAGACCGCCCACTGCGGCGGTGCCACAAAGCGCCCGCTGTCGGTCAGCACCTCCAGCACACCCTCCAGGGCATAGGCGAACTGGCACCACGGATGCCGGTGGCGGTAGCCCAGTATGCGGTTGGGCAGGGCTTCGACATGGCCATATAGCGGGCGAGGCAGCCGCGCGAGTGCGCGCAGGCCGTGGTCGTGGGCAGGCATGCGGTGTCCGTTGGCGCTGTGGGCGATGCCGCTGCTGATGTCCGATTGGCGATACCGGATGCGACTTTGCCGTTAGCCAGATTATTTGCCGCAGGCTAACTTGCGCTCGCCCCATAGGCAATCCGGGCAATCCGCTCTACCACGCATGCAGGTTGCCCAGCGTCCGGCATGCCCCCTTCGCTGTGTTACCAACGGAGCCTGCAATGCACCGCATACGACTTTCCACCCGACTGCGCCGGGCCGGCTTGCTGGCCGCGCTCATCCTGCCGGCTGCGCCGGCGTGGGCTTTCGATGTGAGCGGCAAGTACTGCGATACACCTTCAGCCTGCGTCAACCCGATGGCCACCGGCGGCATGGTGACGTCGTCCAACCGCCTGGCCACGCAGGCGGGGCTGCGCGTGCTTGCGCGCGGCGGCAATGCGGTCGATGCTGCCATCGCCGTGGCTGCGACCATCGCCGTGGTCTACCCGCATATGAACTCCATCGGCGGCGATGCCTTCTGGCTGATCTACAACGCCAGAACCCGCGAGGTGCGCGCGCTCAATGCCAGCGGCCGCGCTGGCGAGCAGGCCAGTATCGCCTTCTACCAAGGCAAAGGCCTGGACAAGATCCCCGCCCGCGGTTACCTGTCGGCCAACACCGTGCCCGGCACCGTTGCCGGCTGGGAGGCGGCGTACCAGTACGCGCGCCAGGGCATGGGCCGCAGCCTGCCCTGGCCGGATCTGCTGGCCGATGCGGTGCGTTATGCCGAGACGGGCTTTCCGGTCTCATCTTCATTCGTGACCTGGAGCCGGATCAATACCGATCCGTCCGACAAGGAGTTCCGCGCCTTGCAGCGCTTCGACGGCTTTCGCCAGACATTCCTCAAGCCGGACGGCTCTGCCTACCGGGTTGGCGAAACCCTGCGCCAGCCCGACCTTGCCGGAACGCTGCAGCAGATCGCGGCGGGCGGCGCCAAGGCGTTCTACCAGGGGGAAATCGCGCGCAAGATCGTGGCCGACCTGCAGGCACACGGCGGCATGCTGACCTACGGTGACTTTGCCCGCCATCGCGCCGACTGGGTGCAGCCTATTACCGTGAACTACCGCGGCTACCAGGCCGTCAACTTTCCGCCCAACACGCAAGGCTTTGCCTCGCTGGAGATCCTGAACATCCTGGACAAGCGCGACGTGCGCGCCCTCGGCGAAGGCACGGCCGACTACTATCACGTGCTGGTGGAGGCGACCAAGCAGGCCTTTGCCGATCGCGACCGCTACCTGGCCGATCCGGATTTCGTGCAGATCCCGCTGGCGCGGCTGCTGTCGCCGCAGCACGGGCAGGTGCAGTCGGGGCGCATCAGCATGCTGCGGGCCGGCATGGACGTGAAGCCGATGGACCCGCACGGCGACACCGTGTGGTTCGGCACCGCCGACAAGGACGGCAACGTGGTGTCGATGATCCAGAGCGTGTATCACGACTTCGGTTCCGGCATCGTACCCAAGGGCACCGGCGTGCTGCTGCAGAACCGCGGCTCGTTCTTTTCACTCGATCCCGCGCACGTGAATCAACTGGCGCCGGGCAAGCGCACCTTCCATACCCTCAACCCGGCACTGCTGCTGAAGGACGGCAAACCGTTCCTGGTCTACGGCACCATGGGCGGGGAAGGGCAGCCGCAAACGCAGGCCGCGCTGGTGACGCGGATCGTGGATTTCGGCATGTCGCCGCAAGATGCCGTCAATGCGCCGCGCTGGCTGTATGGGCGGACCTGGGGCGTGTCGTCGAACGACCTCAAGATTGAAGGCCGCGTGCCGGAGGCCGTGACCTCCGAGCTGGCTCGCCGCGGGCATCCGGTCAGGCGCGTGGAAGCGTTCACGGACACGATGGGCCACGCGGGCGCCATCCTGATCGATCCAGTGACAGGCGTGATGTATGGCGCCACGGATCCACGTGGAGATGGATTGGCCGCAGGGTTATAGCGGTTGGCGATTGCGGCCGGCAACAAAAAAGGGCGACCTTGCGTCGCCCTTGCTCACTGGCAAGTCAGCATCAGTCGAACAGCTCGTGCCAGATGCTCTTCTTCTTATAGTGCTTCTGCTCGCGCTCATAGTACCGGTCGCGGTCGCCATGGCCGCGCTGGTATTCCTGTCGCGGGGGTTGGGTTTGCTGCGGCATTTGCTGCATCGGCGCCGCCTGCTGCGCGGGGGCGGTTGCCACGGAGCGCTCAAGGATCTTGTCGAGTTCGCCGCGGTCCAGCCAGACACCGCGGCATTTCGGGCAGTAATCGATCTCGATGCCCTGGCGTTCGGACATCACGAGTTGCGTTTGCGGGCACACCGGACAATCCATTGCTTCTCCTCATTGCAGTGAAAACAGTCAGGGTATGACCGGCGCCAGCGCGTATGGTTCGACCGGAAAATGCTTGCGAAAGTGGTGCCGGGGCCGCTTGATGTGGCGCGCAGGCGCGCCTGACGGGGAATTTGCGGGGCTGGCTGCCGTCGAAGGCATATGCATGCCTCCCGTCTGTCTTCCCGTCCCCGCGCATTCGCCGGCCTGATCTGGCTGGTGGTGAGCATCTGCCTGATCTGGCTCGCCTGGCCCTGGTTGCGGCCGCCAATCGAACGCGCGATCTACGTGGCCCGGCTCTCGGTCCGCCCCGCGCCGGTGGCATTGCCGGTGCCGGTCGAGGGCATTGTCCCGGGGGCGCTGCGCGATACCTGGCACGGCGCGCGCTCCGGCGGACGCAAGCATGAGGGCATCGATATCTTTGCGCCGCGCGGCCGCCCGGTGGTGTCGGCTACCGAGGGCATTGTCACGCGCGTGGGCACCAACAAGCTGGGCGGGAAGGTGGTGTGGGTGATGGGGCCCGGGCGCCAGCTGCATTACTACGCCCATCTGGACGACTACGCCGGCGTGCGTGCCGGCGACGTGATTGTGCCCGGCACGGTGCTGGGCTATGTCGGCACAAGCGGCAATGCGCGGGGCACGCCGCCCCACCTGCACTATGGCGTCTACACCGCGGGCGGGGCGATCAATCCCTACCCGCTGCTGAAGGCGCCCGCGCCAGGGGGCGGGGCGGCCGCGCGAGGCGGCGCACGCTAGCGCGCGCGCCCGCGGGTTTCAAGGCAGGCCGCTCAGGCAGCCTCGCCGACGGTGCCGTGGCCGACTTCTTCAGCCGGCTCGTCCTTGCCGCCGGGCAGCAGCAGGTTGAGGATCACCGCCGACAGCGAGCCCACCGTGATGCCGGAGCCAAACACTTCATGGACGAAGGCAGGCAGCTTGGACAGCAGTTCCGGGCGGAATGTCACCGCCAGGCCGCAGCCGATCGACACGGCCACGATCAGGGTATTGCGCTGCGTGAACTTGACGGTGCTGAGCATCTGGATCCCGCCCGACACGATCATCGCGAACATCATCAGGCCGGCGCCGCCCAGCACCGGCTGCGGAATCGTCACCACCAGCGCGCCCAGCACCGGGAACAGCCCCGCCAGCAGCAGCATGACGCCGGTCAGCGCGACCACATGGCGGCTGGCCACGCCGGTCAGCGAAACCACGCCGACGTTCTGCGCAAAGGTGGACAGCGGCGGGCTCGACACCAGTGCCGCAAAGGCCGAGCCAAAGCCATCGCACAGGATGCCGCGCGACAGGCATTTACCGGAAATCGGCCGCTGCGTGGCCGCGCCCAGTGCCATGAACGTGCCCGTGGATTCGACGATGGTCACCAGGTAAGCGATCGACATGGCGACGATGCCGGAGACCGGGAACGACATCCCGAAGTGCAGCGGCTGCGGCACCGCGATGATCGGCGCCTGGTGAAACTGAGTGAAGTCGACCAGGCCCAGTGCCAGGCAGAGCAGGTAGCCGCCGGCAATGCCGACCACAATGGCCGAGGCCGACAGCATGCCCTTGCCCCACTGCACCACCGCGACCACCAGCGCCAGCACCGCGACGGCAATCGCCAGGTTGCCGGGGGCGCCATAGCGGCTGCTGCCCTGGCCGCCTGCGGCCCAGTCGATGGCCACCGGAATCAGCGACAGGCCGATCATGGTGACCACCACGCTGGTGACGGTATGCGGAAACAGCTTGCGGATCGCCGGCATGAAGAAGCTGCCCAGGATCATCACCAGCGAACCCGCCAGCGCCGAGCCCAGGATGCCGGCCACGCCGTGTTCGACGCCCACGCTGATGGCCGCGCCGACAAAGGCGAAGCTGGTGCCCATCACGCATGGCATGCGGATGCCCACCCGGCCAATGCCCTTGCACTGGATGATGGTGACGATGCCCGAGCCAAGCAGGGCCGCATTCACCAGGGCAATGACCTGGTCCGGCGGCAGCTTCAGCGCACCGCCAATGACCAGCGGCACCGCAATGATGCCGCCCAGGGCGGCCAGCAGATGCTGGAGCGCAAGCAAAAACGTCGTCAGCCGAGGGGGGCGGTCTTCCACCTTGAATAGCAAGGGCGCCATTCATGTCTCCTGTTGTCTGGCCGGATAGGTTTCCGGACTGTCTTGTTCTTCTGGCGCCGGGGAAGGGGCTGCCCCCGGCCCTGTCATTGCGCGCTGACGGGCAGGCGGAGGCCGCCTGCCGCGAGCGTGGCCTGGATCAGATTCCAGGCTGCAACCGGGGAGCAAGAATAGCAGGGATAAGCACTCCGTGATACAAAAATTGCATACAATTTGTATCAACTCCCTTGCGCGGGAGGTGGGGCAAGAAATGGCCCACGGGTTTCGATATGAACGTGTTGACCACCAGCAGCTGCAAGGAACTGCGCATCCATTCCGGCACCGTCAACGCGGTTTGCGAGCAGTACGCCAAGTCGCGTAGCCAGCATCGCCGGCCGTACCTGCGCTATCGCGGCCGCAAGTCGCTCGGCTGGGTGCCGCTCAAGGGCCGGGATCTCAAGCGCTCGGGCGACGCATTCCGCTTTGCCGGCAACACGTTTCGCGTGTTCAGCTCCCGCCCCCTTCCCGATGGCAAGATCAAGGACGGGACGAATTTCTCCCGCGACGCGCGAGGCAACTGGTTCCTGAACATCGTGATTGAAGTTGCCGACACCCAAGCCCGCTCCCCGGCACGCGGCGTTGGCATCGATCTGGGCTTGAAGGACCTTGCCACGCTGTCCACCGGCGAGAAGGTCGGGAATCCGCGCCACCTTGGCCGACTCGAGCAAGCGCTGGCCAAAGCGCAGCGAGCGCGCAAGCGGCGACAGGCCACGAACCTTCACGCCCGCATCGCCAATGCGCGGCGTGACTTCCTGCACAAGCTCTCGCATCGCATCGTGCGGGACTTCGACTACATTGCGGTGGGGAATGTGAACGCCGCCGGCCTCGCCAGGACCAGCATGGCGAAGTCCGTCCTCGATGCGGGCTGGTCGTCCTTCCGCACAATGCTCGCGTACAAGGCGATTGCGCATGGCGCGTGGTACGAGGAAGTCGACGAACGTTTCACCACCCAGGTCTGCTCTTCGTGCGACGCGATGCCGCCGGAGAGGCCGAAAGGTATCGCAGACCTTGGAATAAGGCAGTGGGTATGCAGTGGATGCGGTGCTGTACCTGATCGCGATGTGAACGCTGCGCTAAATATCCTTGCCCGATCGGGACATCGATCGCCTGCAGAGGGAATCTCCTCCCTTTAGGGAGGAGAGGATGTCAAAGTTGTTGGTCTTGACCGGCTGCTCAAGGCTCGACGAATTGATACTTACTTGCGCCCGGCCAGCGCCTTCTGGATGGCCGCTTCGGTCTCGGCGTAACTCCCTTCGCCAAAGTGCTTGTAGACCACGGAGCCGTTGGCATCGACCAGGTAGAGCGCCGGCCAGTACCGGTTGCGCCAGGCGTTCCAGGTGGCATAGGCGTTGTCCTGCGCTACCGGGTAGCGGATATCGAAGCGCTTGAGCGCTGCCTGCACGTTGGCGGTGGACTTCTCGAAGGGGAACTCGGGGGTGTGGACGCCGACCACGACCAGGCCCTTGTCGCGGTATTTGTCGTACCACTGCCGCACATGGGGCAGCGTGTTGATGCAGTTGATGCAGCTATAGGTCCAGAAATCGACCAGCACGACCTTGCCGCGCAGCCCGGCAACGGTCAGCGGTTCAGAGTTGAGCCACTTGTCGATGCCGGTGAATTCCGGCGCCTTGCCATAGTCGGCAGGGGCGGCGGCGGCATGCTGGGCGGCGACGATGGCGGTAGTGGCAAGCAGGGTACGAAGCAAGCGGTGCATGGTTCAGGCTCCAGGTTGGGAGGCAGGGAAAAGCGAGGTCAGCCAGGCGACGGCAAGGGTGTCGTACTGGAAGTACATGGCGATGGCGGTCGCCACCACCAGCACGCCGAAGCCTTGCTGCAGCCGGTGCGTGTGACGCGCCAGCCGGCGCACGTGAGTGGTGGCGAACTGGCCGCCATAGGCAATGCCCAGCATCGGGATGGCCGCGCCAGCCGCGAACAACGCCAGCAGGCCGGCAGCGCGATGCAGGTCTTGCGCCTTGGCCACCAGCGCGAGGATCGACGCCAGCACCGGCCCGGCGCACGGGGTCCACACCGCGCCCAGCGTCATGCCCAGCACAAAGCCGCCGGCCACGCCGGTGCCGGTCCGGCCGCCGACGCCCGCCAGGCGGTCGACCACGCCGGCGAACGGGGCCGCCAGGCGCTCGAAGCCCGCCGGCCAGAGCCGTGACAGGCCGGCACCCAGCAGCAACAGGATGGCCGCGTTGCGCACCACGCCTGGGGCTTCGCTGAAGGCGCTGGACAGTGCGCCAAAGACTATGCCCAGCGCGGAAAAGGCGCTGACGAAGCCAAGCGCGATCGCCAGCGGGCGCAGCCGGCCGGATTCGCCCACCGAGCCGGCCAGCAGCATGGGCAGCACCGGCAGCACACAGGGCGAGGCAATGGTCAGCACGCCGGCGGCGAAGGCAAGGAAGGCGTCGATCATGGACGGCTCCCGTCGGCGTGCGCGGTGCCGTGGCAGGCACGATGGCAGGAGCAGGGTGGCGGCGGATGGATGGCGGCGACGGACATGGCGGAGAACTCCCGGTGTTGGCGATAGACGCATTCCACCGTCCGCACGTATCCGGGCTGTTTCCGCGCCCCGGCATCCGTGCAAGCTTTCATGTCTGCCGCGGCCCGGGATACAGAGCGATACATAGTGGCGCCGGTGCCGCCCCATGGTGGCGGCACCGGGCAGTGCCAATGCTGTGCCGCCGCTTCAGCGGCTGCCGTTGAGCTCGAGGTATTCCGTGAATTCGTCGCGCACGACGGCTTCAATGCGGGCGAGCTCGTCGTCCGTGATGTCTTCGAACAGCTTGCGCTTGCGCCTGGACAGCTCGCCGTGGTTCTGGACGATCAGGTCGATCAGGTTCGACAGGCGTGACTGGCGCAGGTCGAGCCAGCTTTCCAGGCGTGCGACGCTGGCATCGTAGGCGCGCAGGTACTGGAGCTCCTGCGCAAGGTCCTGCTCGACGCACTGCTCGATGCATTCGAAGACGAATTCGCACAGCGCCGTCGCATCAAAGGATGCGTAAAGCCAGCCGGGCTGTGGCGACTTGATCAGGATGGTGTCGCTGTCCGAATCCAGCGCGTAGTTGAGCAGGGCCGTCCGCGGGGCGGAATAGGACTTCAGCAGCGCGGCATAGGTATCGATCTGCTTGAGCATCCGTGCCGACACCGGCAGCACGACGCCATCGGGCGTGACACCGGCCTGGCGCAGCAAATGGTGGATGAGGAATCGATGGAGCCGGCCGTTGCCGTCGTAGAACGGGTGGGCGAAGACAAAGCCAAACGATACGCACGCCGCGGCCACGATGGGGTTTGCCGCCTGTGCCTCGACCAGGCCCGCGACCGCGGCAATCCCGTCCATCATCGCGCCAAGCTGCCCGGGCGGCGGGGGAATATAGTCAGCGATGTTGCGCATGCGCCCGCCGCGGGACAGCCAGTTCTGCTTGTCGCGATAGGAGAATTCGGCGCGCAGCCCCGAGATGATTTCGTTCTGCCACTCGCACAGCTGCGCTTCGGTCAGCGGGGCGGGATTGCCGGCATACTCCAGCAGCCGCCTGAACTTGGCGACCCGCTGGTTATCGGGGATCTCGTGCTCAATGGAGTAGGTCGATCGTGTCTCCGCGAGGTAGAGGTAGTCCACCGCGCGCGCCAGCAACTCTGGCTCGAGCCGCTTGATGGCCGCGGCCACACGGCCGGGGAGGTCGGCGGCTATGTACTGCGCCAGCTTCTCGGTGCGGCGTACCAGGGGGCAAAACGCGGCCGGGCCGAGGTGGTTGTTCTGGATACCGAACTGCAGGTCCGGCGTTGCCGGGCCGGTCAGGTACCGGCTCTCGTCCAGCGCCAGTACCCTGGGCGCCCCGGCCGGCAGCTTGTAGTCGAATTGCGCCCCGGCAAGCCATTTGGCATAGAACGCGCTCAGCCTCGCATAGCGCGAGGTCGGGGTGGCCGCCAGCCACTCCCGTACCGCCTGCACCGCTGGCGCATGCTCGAACAGCGCCGCCAGCACGGTCAGGTCGAGCTGCTCCTTCTTCAGCGCGAAAGTCAGGTGGTCCACGGTCGTGTCGCCGCCGCGGTAGCGGTTCCTTGGATACACGGTGCGCGTGGTGCCGTCCGGTCCGGTGTGCGTGCTGAGGACCCCGGTCTTGTCGGCAAGGGCGGACGTCGAGCGCAGCGGCGGCACGCGCAACCCGAACTTGCGGATAAGCGCGTCGTAGCCAAGTGGCGCATGAGACATAGATGGTCGCAATTCCTGGGTGCCGGTTTGCCGGGAGCTTACCAGAGTTCCTACAGGGTTTACCAAAACATCTACTTTTCTCCAAAATGCTTTCTATTCTGTCTATAGCAATGGGTGGGCGACCTGGTCGCCCGGCCTTCCAGGAGTTCTACAGCACTTACCGTTTTATCTACTTTTGCGGTTAGCCCGGATGATCTTGTCTACAGTGCTTGCCGGCCCAGGCCGCAGCGCATCGCCCGCAAATCGAAATCCCGCATGACAAAAATGCCATCTTCTGAATCTGCCCAAATGGCATTCAGGTTTTTCCGGCAAATCCGTCAGGGTTTTCGAGAGTTCCTGGCCGCGACCACGGACTAAGCGTTTTTATTTATTTGCCCGGCTCCAATAATCGCCTATAACTCCATCTACATGCTGCGGCTGATGTCACGCATCATGCCTACGCCCGCCAGGCTTGCCTGCGGGCATTTTTTTTGGGGGCGTGGGTCTGCTTATGCGGTATTAATCGCTCTGATTTATTTTGCTCATCATCCGGCGCAGTCAAAATCATGACATTTCTGTAATCATGACATTTTCGTAATCATGGCTACCTGGCCGGAAGGATCACTTTCAAATATGACAAATTCGTAATGATGAGATTTAAGTCCTTTTGCTCATCCATTCAAAACGAACCCTCATCTATCGACAGCGATTCGCCTAGAAGTGGCTCCAGTAAAGGATTTCATGGGTATCCGGCAGTGCCAGGCAAGAGCCTCTTCCCGTGTCGATGATGCATATTCAGCGTGAATATCCAGAACCCATCGTAAGCCATCATAAATTCAGTGAAAACCCTGCCATCCCTTTCGCTTGACTTACTTGATATATCACATACTGTGTATCCCATCGCCACTCCGAACTTGAGAGAGGTGAGGGCGGAGACCTCAGGTCGGCGTCGGAATAAGAGGCAAATAAATGCCAATGACACAGGAGACATGAAATGCCAGCAGCCACCCTTATGCTGAGGCGCAGTGCGTCCGCATACCCGCCCGCATTCCCGCAATTGAATGGCCAAATGATTCAAGGAGCGCGCAAATGAGTAATCCATCGGCAGCGCTGGGCGCTAATCGCCAGGTCCCGGAAGGCACACGCTGGCTGCAATTGATTGTCGGTGTGGTCTGCATGATCGCCACCGCCAATATCCAGTACGCCTGGACCTTGTTCGTCCCTGAGATCCAGGGTACCTACGGCTGGTCGCGCGCCAGCATCCAGATCGCCTTCACCGTTTTCGTCCTTGTGCAGACCTGGCTGGCGCCGATCGAAGGCTATTTCATCGACAAGTTCGGCCCGCGCATGATGGTCGCCTTCGGCGCGGTCTTCATCGGCGCGGCATGGTGCATCAACTCCCAGGCCACTACCCTGATGGGCTTCTACGTCGGCGCAGCCGTTGGCGGCCTTGGCGTGGGCTCGATCTACGCCACCTGCATCAACAACGCGCTCAAGTGGTTCCCGGACCGCCGTGGCCTTGCCGTGGGCCTGACCGCGGGCGGTTACGGCGCCGGTTCCGCGGCGACCATCCTGCCCATCGCGGCCATGATCGAGTCGCAGGGCTTCCAGCACACCTTCCTGTTCTTCGGCCTGCTGCAGGGCGGCCTCGCCTTTGTCGCGGCGTGGTTCCTGCGCGCACCGAAGGGCAGCGAGGTGAAGGCATCGCAGAAGCTGGTCCAGGCCACGCGCGACTACACGCTCAAGGAAGCGATGTCCACCAAGCTGTTCTGGCTGATGTTTGTGATGTTCATCCTGGTCGTCACCGGCGGCATGATGGCCGTGGCCCAGCTTGGCGTCATCGCCAAGGACCTGGGTGTGAAGGAGTTCAAGGTCGACCTGCACTTCTTCGTGATGGCCGCACTGCCGCTCGCGCTGATGCTCGACCGGATCATGAACGGCATCTCGCGTCCATTGTTCGGCTGGATCTCGGACAACATCGGCCGTGAGAAGACCATGGTCATCGCCTTCACCCTGGAAGGCCTTGGCATCATCGCGCTCGGCTACTTCGGCAGCAACCCGTACGCCTTCCTGATCCTGTCGGGCGTGGTGTTCCTGGCCTGGGGCGAGGTCTACTCGCTGTTCTCGGCACTGGCCGGCGATGCCTTCGGCACCAAGCACATCGGCAAGATCTACGGCGTGCTCTACACGGCCAAGGGTATCGGCGCATTGTTCGTGCCGGTCGGCAACCTGATGATGGAGGCGAGCGGCACCTGGTCGACGGTCCTCTACACGGTTGCGGCCATGGACCTGAGCGCGGCCTTCCTGGCGATCATGGTCTTGCGGCCGGTGCTGGCCAGCCATGTTGCTACCTCCAGGAGTCTCTTCTCGAAGGAGAAGGCGGCGGCGGGGACGCAGGTGCCAGCCTGACCGGCAGATACACAGGCGTTTAGCAGCAAACCGGGCGGGCTTCTTCGGAAGCCCGCTTTTTTCGTCTACCGGGGACTTGCGTCTCGGGCGGGCGCTTCTGCCGGCAAGCCGGTACCTCGCGGGAGGGCACTAGTTCTCCTGAACCAGCTGGAATGCGGTCCTGCATGCCTTGGCCCATTCCGACGCCAATTCCCTACGCTGCGCGGTCCGGGTTGCCATCGTTTCGTCCAGGCCGGCCGCAAGATCCTGAACGGTCACCGCGGCCGGCGCCCCGGCCGCGCCCCAGGCGGCGGCAAAGGCGACTTGCTTGCTGGTGCCAGGAGCTTGTGCGGGCCGGAGCAGGCCAAGCCGTGGCAGGCAAAAGGCGCCGGCGACAATGCTGCCGTGCAGGCTGCTGCCGACAAAGCCCCGGCTGCGCGCAATCAGCGCACAGATATCCCATAGATTGAGCGAGTCGAACAGGACCACAGGCGTGCCGCGCAGCCGTGCCGCCAGGCGCTGGTAGCAAGCCAGGTCGTCGTGCCAGGGCGCGGCGCCGGCGCGAAACAGGACCACGCCCAGGGTCCTGGCCCGGGCGATACGTTCGAGCTGGGCCGCCAGCTGTGAAAGGGTATCGTCGTCGCCAAAATCCGCGCTGAACTGCACGGCCAGGTACCCGCCCGAGAGCCCTGACACGATGCGGGCGCACTCGCCCTGGCGGGCGCGCCGGCGGATGCGGTCGCCGAACAGCTCGGCCACCAGCACGGCCGGATCGGGTTCCAGTCGGCAGGCAATGCCGTTCTGCGCGAGCATGGCCCGGGTTTGATGGTCCCGTACCCCGACGCTGGTGGCGGCCCCGAGCTTGGCCACCACCTCGGCCCGCATGGCAGGCTCAACCGATCCCAGTTCAATGCCGCCGGCGGCGTGGACAATGACACGCCGGACATTGGCAAAGATACCGGCCGGCAACAGGTAGGGGACCAGGTCCCGTACGCCCAACTGCGCCTGGGCCCAGGCCGTCCGCTCGTGCGGCCGGGCATCGAGCAGCGCCACCACCGTCGGGGCCTGCTCGGGCGGCTGCAGCATCACGGCCGCCTCCCAGAGCGAGCAGGTCAGGGTTTCGCCACCCACATGGATGACATCGACGGCGCTGTCGCCCACGGTGGCTGCCAGCCGCGCCAGGGTGTGGACCCGATGGCCGCCATGGATTCTCAGGTTGCGCTCGGCCAGGCCCCCGTAGAACGGGTTGGCCTGCCCGATCAGGCTTCGTATCACATGCGGCAGAAGGAGGTCGCCGAAGTTGTGGCGATCGAAAGCGCCGAACAGGATCATGGGCAAGCCGGTGCTTCCTGACTGCGAGGCTGGCATGGCGTCAACGTTCTCAGATCCGCATATTGTAACTTGCCCATGGGACCCCCCTCGGGACGCCTCCTCCGTAGGATTAGAATCCCCAAAGCCGCCCATCGCAAGTGGCTTCGGCCACCAAGGCAGTGCTGGACGAGGGACCGGCTGACGGTGGGCGCCGCGGCGGCGCGCCTTGTGATAAAGGTACGGCTGTCCTGTTCCCGGCGCATGCCACGACACGTCCGCTATGTTCCAGGTGATTGCTCCTTGCGCCGCCCTGGCGCCCTACGTCAACGGCTACTGGTTCGTCGAGGACCTGGCGGGTGTTTACGCGGGCAGGCGGATCATGACCTGCCCGTACCCCGGGGCGGTGCTCTCGGTCAACTTCGGGCGCCCGAATGCGATGGAGGGCGGCCAGACCGTGCCGCAGGTCTCGCTGCTGGGCTTCCAGTCGACCAGCCGGCAATGGCGGTCGTGGCCGGACACCTATTTCGTCATGGCGATGCTGAGTGGCGCGGGCCTGGCGCGGCTGTTCCCCGGCATTGGGCCGGACTGCAAGGACCAGCTGCTGGACCTCGCCGGATACCTTGGGGACGGCGCGGCCCATGCGCTCAGTGCCGACCTGAGCGCCGCCTGGACGCCGGCGCGGGTTGCCTGCCGGCTGGACGCGTGGTTGCTGCGGCGCATGACGGCTATCCGGCCGGCTGCGGAACTGGCGACGATCAGGGCGGCGCATGCGCTGCTGCGCCAGGGACGCCAGGTGCAGGAAGTCGCCAGCCTGACCGCCGTCAACCGGCGCCTGCTGAACCGCTGGTTCGAGCGGCACCTTGGCCTCGGCCCCAAGCAGCTGATGGACCTGGAGCGATTGCAGTCCAGCATCCAGGCCGTGCAGCGCGGCGAGGGCGACGCGCTGTCAGGCTATAGCGACCAGCCGCATCAGATCCGGAGCTGGCGGCGGCGCCTGGCCCAGACGCCGGGCGACTATGCGCGCAACGGGCCATCGCCGCTTGCCGAGTACTTCGGACGCCTGCCAGACGATGCCCCGGCGTTCTATCTCTGACGCGCAACACCTGGCGTCCCAAACGTTCAATACAGCGTTCCCCGCCTGCCGCATGCTGGCGGCTCGAAAGGAGAATGCTATGGACGCTGGGAATCTGCCGCTGGAACGATCGTTGGTCGAGTACACGGATGGCACGACTGTCTTCGAAGGGTATGTAGCGCGGCCCGCCGGGCTGGCGCAACGCACGCCGTGCGTGCTGCTGGCGCACGAATGGAGCGGACTCAACGCCGCGATGCGCCGCTGCGCCGACCGGCTTGCGGCATTGGGCTACATCTGCTTTGCCGCAGACGTGTACGGCAAGGGCGTCCGTGGTGACGAGCTGGGAGACAACGCGCATCTCATGGGCCCGATGATGGCCGATCGCCGCTTGTTGCGCCGGCGCCTGCTGGCCGGGTTCGATGCGGCCACCAGGTTTCCCGGGGTCGATGCACAGCGCATGGCTGCGCTCGGGTATTGCTTCGGCGGCCTGTGCGCCCTGGACCTGGCGCGCGCGGCCCCGGCGAACCTGCTGGCTACCGTCAGCTTTCACGGGGTGCTCCACCCGCCGCGGATCGGCCCGCAAGCACCCATCACCTCCAGCATCCTGCTCCTGCATGGTTGGGAAGACCCGGTCGCGCCGCCGAACGACGTTCTCGGCATTGCAGTGGAGCTGACCGGCGCCGGCGCGGACTGGCAGCTGCATGCCTATGGCCATGCCCGGCACGCATTCACGTTCGAGGGGGCGAATCTTCCGGAACGTGGCATTGCCTATGATGCGGCGGCGGACCGCCGGTCCTGGGCGGCAATGCAGGCCTTCCTGGCGGAACGGCTTGCCGCGGGTGTGTCACCCAAGGCAGCCTGGCCGGCCAGCTAAGGCGCGCGCTGCGACATGACTTCAGGACGCGTTGGTCTTGCGGCCCACGTTCCGGATCAGTTGCGTGACACGTCCCAGGTACTGGTCGAAGACCTGATTCGCCTGCTCCTGGCTGTTGATTGGCTGTGCGACCGTACGTCCCTCGGCTTCCAGCTTGGCCCGGATCTCGGGCTTGGCCAGGGCTTCGCCAATCGCCTTGCGCAGCACCGCCACCCGGCTCGCGGGCGTGCCCTGCCTGACGAAGTAGCCGCCGCCGATCGAGTACTCGAAGTCGGGCACCAGGCGGCTTTGCGAGATCAGCGGAATATGCTTGAGCGCCGGGGGCAGGGCCTTGGCGAAGCTGCTCAGCACCTTCAGCCGGCCCTGTTGCTGCATGCTGTCGAAACTGGACTGGTAGGGCAGGATGGCAAAGTCGACCTCGCCGCCGGCAAGCCCTTGCAGCGCTGGTGCGCCGCCCTTGTAAGGCACGTGCAGGAAGGGCACGCCGAGCCGGGCAGCCAGGGCATCGCCCATGAGGTGATAGATGGAGTCGATGCCGACCGTGGCGTAGGTCAGCGGCTTGCCCTTGCTTTGCTTCGCATAGTCCAGGAACTTGTCCAGGGTATCCACGGCAATGCCGTTCCTGACCATCAGCACGATGTTGGCGTCGCTGATGGGCGCGGCCAGCTGGAAGTCCTGCGGCTTGTAGCGCGCCGCCGGGTTGAGCATGGGGGCCAGGAAGACCTCGTTGATCGAGCCGTGGAAGAAGGTGTAGCCATCGGCCGGCGCGCCCAGCACCTTGTTGGCGCCGATCAGCCCGGTGCCGCCGCCGTAGTTCTCGACGACCACCTGCTGCCCGACGCTCTTGCTGATGGATTCCCCGAAGATGCGCGCCGAAGTGTCGCTCGCACCACCGGCCGGGTAGGGCACCACCAGGGATAGCGACTTGGCGGGGAAGTTGTCTGCGGCAAAGGCCGGCAGGCTGGCCAGCACGGAGGTGCCGGCGGAAAGACCGGCGTATTGAAGGAAGCGGCGGCGGTTCAGTGAAGCCATGGTGGATGTCCCCGAAGAATAGTTGTTCAAACCAGATAGCTTTGCGTCAGGTGCGCCCAGAATGCGGCGCCGACAGGCAGGGCCTTGTCATTGAAGTCGTACAAGGGGTTGTGGACCATGCAACCACCATCTTCACCGAGGCCGTTGCCGAGCCGGATGTAGGCACCGGGCCGGTGTTCCAGCATGTAGGCGAAGTCCTCGCTCCCCATCACCGGCGGGCGCTCGACCACGTTGTCCGCGCCCACCAGCCGGATCGCGGCCTGGCGGGCGCGCTCGGTCTGCGCGTCGTGGTTGACCAGTACGGGGTACTTGCGTTCGTAGACGACCTCGGATTGCAGCCGGAAGCTCTGGGCCTGGGCGGCTACAAATTCGCTGATGCGCGCTTCGACCAGCGTGCGCACCTGGGGGTCCAGCGTGCGCACGCCGATCTTGATCGTCGCGCTATCGGGCACGACGTTGTAGGTCGTGCCGGCCTGGATGGAGCCCACGGTAATGACCGCCGACTTGAGCGCATCGATCTCGCGGCTGACGATCGATTGCAGTCCGAGCACGATGCTGGCGGCGCACTGCATGGCGTCGATGCCATGATGGGGCATGGCGCCATGGGCGCCGCGGCCGCGCAGCGTGACCGTGGCGCGGTCGAACGAGGCCATGGCAGGGCCGGCGATGACCCCGATCTGGCCGACCGGCAGACCCGGGGAATTGTGCAGCGCATAGATCTCGTCGCAGGGGAATTGCTCGAACAGCCCATCCTCCAGCATGCGCAGCGCACCGCCTTCGTTCTCCTCGGCCGGCTGGAAGATCAGGTTGAGCGTGCCATTGAAATCAACGGACTCGGACAGGTACCTGGCGGCGCACAGCAGGATCGCCGTGTGCCCGTCATGGCCGCAGGCGTGCATCTTGCCGGCGATGGTGCTGGCGTAGTCCAGGCCGGTCTTTTCCTGGATCGGCAGCGCGTCCATGTCGGCACGGATGCCCAGCGCCTTGCTGCCTTGCCCCTTCCTGAGCCTGCCCACGACACCGGTGGTGCCCATGCCGCGATGCACTTCGTAGCCCCATGCCGCCAGCCGCCCGGCGACCAGGTCGCTGGTCTGGCGCTCTTCAAAGGCCAGTTCGGGGTGCGCATGGATCTTTCGGCGGATCTCAACGAACTCCGGCGACAGGGTCTGGATGGATTGGTGCAGATCGGCAAGCGGGGCCTGGTTCATGGCGGTATCGGAGCGTGGTCGTCCACAGCATTCTCCACGCAGGCGCTTGCCGAAACCATGACAATGATGAGGGAGAAACGTTGCATAATTTGCAACATTAAAAAATCCGCGCTGCCGTCCCGAGGCGGCGTCGCGAGCCAGAGGAGGAAGACATGGAAGATGTGCTGGACCGCAAGCGGGCGCTGTGCTTGCTGCAGATCATCGAGACCGGCACGGTGCGCGGCGCGGCCGAGGTGCTTGAGCTGGACCCGTCGGTGGTGAGCCGCGCCGTGGCGAAACTGGAGCAGGACACCGGGCTGACTTTGCTTGAGCGGCGCGGGCGGGGTGTTGTCGCCACCGATGCCGGGCGCCTGCTGGCGCTGTTTGCCCGGCGCCAGCAGGACCTGAACGATACCTTCCTGGCCGAGGTCAACAACCTGAAGAATGCGCGGCGCGGCCACGTGGAGCTGGTCTTTGGCGAAGGCTTCGTCGACCTGGTGCTGGAGCCCGTGCTGCAGGGCTTCCTGCGCAAGCATCCGGACGTGAGCTGCAGCATCCAGGTGGCCGGCACCGATGAAACGGTCCGGCATATCCTGGAGGACCTGGCGCATATCGGCTTCGTCTTTCAGCCGCCCGACGATGTGCGCCTGCGCTCGCACTATTCACGGCTGTCGCCGATCCGCGTGCATGTGCGCAAAGACCATCCGCTGGCGCGCAGACGCCGCGCGCTGACGCTGGCGGACCTGGCGCCGCACCAGGGAGCGGCGCTGACGGAATCGTTTGGTGTGCGCAAGCATATCCAGGCGGCGGAACTGGACGAGCACGTCACCCTGAAGCCGATGCTTGTCACCAACTCGTTCAAGGTGCTGTGGGAATATGCAGCGATGGGGCTGGGCTACATCATGACGGCACGCTCGGTGGCGCTGAAGGAGCCGCAGTTCAGGCAACTGGTGTCGCTGCCGCTGGCCAATCCCATCCTGAACAACAGCCGCATCCACATCATCACCCGGGCCGGCCGGCACCTGTCCCCGGTGGCTGACAGCTTGCTGCGGCACCTGGTGAAGGCGTTCCCGCTGGTCTGAAGCAACTGTACTCCCCGGGCAAGCGCCCCTTTGTATGTACCCGGGGGCACCCGGGAAATCTAATCTGGTGACACCGCAACGATCCGGTCCCCGCCCGTCACAGCACTGGCAGGCCGCCGGACAGCGCCCCCGTCGTTACAGGACACCACGCCAATGAGCTCCCCGACCCCTGAAAAAGGCCACATCGCCCCCTACACCCACCCCGCCGCCGGCTGGGGTGCGCTGAAGTACGTTGCCATCAACCTGATCAAGGAGAAGGTTGCCGGTGGCAAGTACAAGATGCTGTTCAAGCAGAACCAGGCCGATGGCTTCGACTGCCCCGGCTGTGCCTGGCCGGACCGGCAGCACGCCTCCACCTTCGAGTTCTGCGAGAACGGCGTCAAGGCCGTGGCCGCCGAGTCCACCAGCATGCGCGTGACCCCCGAGTTCTTTGCGCAGCACACGGTGACGTCGCTGATGGCGCAGACGGACTATGAGCTGGAGCAGCACGGGCGGCTGACGCACCCCATGGTCTATGACGCGCAGACCGACAAGTACCGTGCGATCGCCTGGGACGAGGCCTTTGCGCTGATCGGGCGCCACCTGCGTGCGCTGCCGGATCCGAACCAGGCGGCATTCTATACGTCGGGGCGCGCCAGCAACGAGGCTGCATTCCTCTACCAGCTGTTCGTGCGTGCCTATGGCACCAACAACTTCCCCGACTGCTCGAACATGTGCCACGAGGCCACCAGCCGGGGCCTGCCGCCGACCATCGGCGTGGGCAAGTCCACCGTGGTGCTGGATGACTTCGAGCATGCCGACACCATCCTGCTGTTCGGCCACAACGCGGCCACCAACCATCCGCGCATGCTGGGCGAGCTGCGCGAGTGCGCGCGGCGCGGCGCCACCATTGTCTCGATCAACCCGCTGCGCGAACGCGGGGTGGAGCGCTTTACCAGCCCGCAGCACCCGGTAGAGATGCTGACCGGCTCCAGCACCAAGATCGCCTCGATGTTCGTGCAGCCCAAGCTGGGCGGCGACTTTGCCTTGATCAAGGGCATGGCCAAGCGCCTGGACGAACTCGACCAAGAGGCCATCCGGCACGGCCGCGAGCGCCTGATCGACGTGGATTTCGTGCGCGAGCACACCATCGGCTTCGGCGACTTCATCGAAGACCTGCGCGCGGAGAGCTGGGCCGACATCGTCGCCGAGTCGGGCGTGCCGCAGGAAGATATCGATGCGCTGACCCAGGTCTACGCCAGGGGCAAGCGCGTGATCGCCTGCTGGGGCATGGGCCTGACGCAGCATAAGCACTCAGTGCCGACGGTGCAGATCCTGTCCAACCTGATGATGATGCGCGGGAACATCGGCCGCCCCGGCGCCGGGCTGCTGCCGGTGCGCGGGCATTCGAACGTGCAGGGCGACCGCACGGTGGGTATCGAAGAGAAGCCCGAGCCGGAATTCCTGGACCGCCTGCAGGCCGCCTTCGGCTTCGAGCCGCCGCGCAAGCATGGCTATGACGTGGTCCATACCATCTCGGCGATGCTCGAGGGCAAGGTCAAGGTCTTTGTCGGCCTGGGCGGCAATTTCTCCACTGCCACGCCGGATACGCCGCGCACCTTCGAGGCCCTGCGCCAGTGCGACCTGACCGTGAATATCGCCACCAAGCTCAACCGCAGCCACCTGGTGCACGGCAAGGAGTCGTTGATCCTGCCGACGCTGGGCCGCACTGAGATCGACCAGCAGGACGGCGTGGCGCAGGGCGTGACGGTCGAGGACTCGGTCTGCATGGTCCATATCTCGTTTGGCATGAACGCGCCGGCGTCGCCGCACCTGTTGTCGGAGATTGCCATCGTCGCGCGCATGGCAGCCGCCACGCTGGGCTCGGAGAAGATCGACTGGCTCTGGTATGCGCAGGACTACGCCCGCATCCGCGACGCCATCGAGCAGGTGATCGACGGCTTCGAGAGCTACAACGCGCGCGTTGCGGTGCCGGGCGGGTTCCACCTGACGCCGGCGGCATGCAACCGGGTCTGGCATACGCCGTCGGGCAAGGCGCAGTTCCTGGTCAACCGCATCGACAAGGACACTCCCATCAGCCGGGCCCGCCAGAAGTATGGCGACAAGCTGATGGTGATGATGACGACGCGCTCGCATGACCAGTACAACACCACGATCTACGGCCTGGACGACCGCTACCGCGGCGTGTTCGGCCTGCGCCGGGTGGTCTTCATCAGCCCCGCTGACCTGGCGCGGCTTGGCCTGAAGGCGGGCCAGCACGTCGACATCACCAGTGTCTGGGACGACGGCGTGCAGCGCCAGGTCGAGGACTTCGTGCTGGTCGAATACGACATCCCGCAAGGCTGCCTGGGGGCCTACTACCCCGAGACCAATCCGCTGGTGCCGCTGGAAAGCACGGGCGATGGCTGCGGCACGCCCACGTCGAAGTCGGTGCCGGTGTTGCTGACGCCGTCCCGTCGCCAGCCCGCGGCTGTGGCAGGCTGATCCTGCGTTCGTGCACCACCGCCGCGAACGCTAGCCATTACCCCTCGCGAACACTCCCCTCTCCCGCGCAGCGGGAGAGGGGAGAAAACCGACAGCATGCAAGCGCTGCATCAATTTTCTTCAAGAGACCCCCATGGAATGCACCGAACTGGTCGAACACTCAGGCTATGAAGCGCGCCGCATCGTGCGGCACAAGGACTGCGTGGTGCAGCCGGCCACGGACAACGTGGCGGAAGAACTCCCGGTGGCGCTGGTGTACAACGGCATCTCGCACGCCGTGATGATGGCCACGCCGCTGGACCTGGAGGCGTTCGCGGTCGGCTTCTCGCTGACCGAGGGCATCGTCGGGCGCAATGCCGAGATCCACGACCTGGAAGTGCACGTGCACCGGCACGGCGCCGAGGTGCAGATGGAGATCAGCGAGCACGCCTTTGCCACCATGCGGGCCCGCCGGCGTGCGCTGGCGGGCCGCACCGGCTGCGGCGTCTGCGGCATCGAGAGCATCGAACTGCTCGACCTGGAGCCCGCGCGCATGCCCGAGCCGGCCACCCGGCTGACGCCGTCGCGCGAGATGATCGAGCGCGCGGTCGCGGCGCTGCCGTCGCACCAGCGGCTGATGCAGGCCACCGGCGGTGTCCACGCGGCGGCCTGGTGTGATGCGGGCGGCGAGATCCTGCACGTGTTCGAGGATGTGGGCCGCCACAACGGCCTGGACAAGCTGATCGGCCACCTGGCGATGCAGCGCGTGGCGATGGACGACGGCTTCGTGCTGCTGTCCAGCCGCGCCAGCTATGAACTGGTGCGCAAGGTGGCGCGCATGAATATCCAGATGCTGGCGACGATCTCGGCGCCGACCTCGCTGGCGATACGCATCGCCGAGCAGGCCGGCCTGCGCCTGCTCAGCTTCTGCCGCAAGGATGGTTATGTCGACTATACCGGCGCCGTATTGGACGCCACCCGCGGAGGCGCAGCATGCTGAACTTTGACGAGGCGCAGGCGGTCTTCGCGATGTGTGCGGAGCCCGTGCAGCAGACCGAAACCGTGTGGCTGGGCCTGCTGACCGGCCGCGTGCTGGCCGGCGACGTGGCCGCGGTCATGGATACGCCCGCGGCGGACCGCAGCGCCATGGATGGCTATGCGGTGCGCTGCGCAGACTGCCGCGCTGACGCCTGCCTGCCGCTGCAGCAGGTCGTCTACGCCGGCACGCAGCCGCAGCCGCTGTTGCCCGGCCAGGCCATCCGCATCTACACCGGCGGCGTGATTCCGCCCGGCGCCGATGCCGTGGTCGCGCTGGAGAATGCCGAGGAGACCTATCGCGGCGTCGTCTGCGCGCGCGCACCCGTGGCGGGCCAGCATATCCGGCGCAAGGGCGAGGACGCCCGCCGGGGCGACCTGCTGCTGTCGGCGGGAACCCTGCTGCATGCGGGGCATATTGCCGCGCTGGCGTCGCAGGGACTGACGGAGGCCACGGTCTGCCGGCTGGTGGAAGTGGCCATCCTTACTTCGGGCGACGAGGTGGCGGCGCACGACGAGCCGCGTGACGTGTACCAGGTGCATGACGTCAATGGCCCGATGCTCGAGTCGCTGGTGCAGTCGATGGGCGCCGTGGTCAGTTGCCACCGCCACGTGCAGGACGACGAGCGCGCCTTGCACGACATGCTGCGGGAACTTGCCGCCGACGCCGACCTGGTGCTGGTCACCGGCGGTGCCTCGGTCGGCCAGCGCGACCTGGTGGCGGCGGCGCTGGCTTCGGCGGGCGGCGAACTGCTTTGCCGTGGCGTCAACATGAAGCCCGGCAAGCCGGTCACGGTTGGGCGCCTGCGCGGCAAGCCCGTGGTGTGCCTGCCCGGCAATCCGGCAGCAGCCTATGCCACCTTCGCGCTGCTGGTGACGCCGCTGCTGCGCCGCCTGCAGGGGCGCGCGGAGCTGTTCCCGCCGATAGGCCGGGTCAGGGCGGCGCTGGCGGGCACCCGCCCGCACCGCGGCGATGCCTTCTGGCGCGTGGGCGAACTCGGCAACCTCGGCGGCCGCGAGAGCTTCGTGCAGGTCAATGCACAGCAGGGTGCCGCCTCGGTGTCGGCGCTCGGCCAGGCCAGCGGCTTTGTGCGGGTCGAACCCCAATGCGCCGGACAACTCCAAAATCTGCCCCTGCCGTACTATGATCTTCATCGTTGGCTCAGCTGACAGCAGCCCGGCGCAAGGGCCGGACCAGGCACCGGCCGGGCGCAAGGGACATGGGAAGGGGAGCGCAGCGTGAAACTATATGAAAAACTGGCTGCGGACATCGAGGCATTGGTGCAACAGGGTGTGCTGCTGCCCGGCGAGCGGATTCCCTCGGTGCGGCAGACCAGCCAGCACCACCGCATGAGCATCACCACGGTGATCCGGGCCTACGTCTTGCTGGAGAGCCGCGGCATCATCGAAAGCCGGCCGCAGTCCGGCTATTTCGTGCGCGCGCGGCCGGGGGAGCCGGTGGTCGAGTTGCGCCCGTCCAGGCCCAGTGCCAAGCCCTCGGCGGTGGATGTCAGCGCGCTGGTGCTTTCCACGCTGCGGTCGATCCGTTCCGATGATGCCGTGCCGCTCGGTTCGCCCTATCCGGACCCTTCGCTGTTTCCGTGGCAGCGCATCAACCAGTACGCCAACAATATCGCGCGCCGCTATGCCAAGTGGACCATGCTCGACGACCTGCCGCCCGGCAGCCCCGAGCTGATCCGGCAGATCTCGCGCCGCTACCTGGAGAACGGCTACGCCATCGATCCGAACGAGGTGATCGTTACCATCGGCGCGACCGAGGCCATCAACCTCTGCCTGCAGGCGGTGGCCAGGCCGGGCGATACCATCGCAGTGGAGTCGCCAACCTTCTACGCCATGCTCCATGCCATCGAGCGGCTGGGCATGCGCGCCATCGAGGTGGCGACCGATCCGGTGGAAGGCATCGACCTCGGCGAGCTGGCGCGGCTGATCGATGAAAAGGGCGTGGCCGCCTGCATGGTGATGCCCAATTTCCAGAACCCGCTCGGCTTCCAGATGCCCGATGAGAAGAAGCGCGCGCTGGTGGCCATGCTGACCGAGAAGGACATCCCCGTCATCGAGAACGACGTCTACGGCGAGCTCTATTACGGCGAGGCCCATCCCAGTTCATTGAAGGCGTTTGACAAGGCCGGCATCGTGCTGCATTGCTCCTCATTCTCCAAGACGCTGACCAATGCCTACCGGATCGGCTGGGCGCTGCCGGGCCGCTACCGCGAGGCGGTGGAACGGCTCAAGTTCCTCAACACGCTGACCACGCCCGCCATTCCGCAACTGGCGATTGCCGAGTTCCTGAAGAACGACGGCTACGACTTCCACCTGCGGCGGGTGCGCAAGGCCTATGCGCAGCAGGCCAACATCATGGCCGCCGCGGTGCGCAGGTTCTTCCCGAACGGCACCACCCCGTCGCGCCCTGCGGGGGGCTATGTGCTGTGGGTGCAGCTGCCGGAGGGCATCGATGCGATGGAGATGTACCACGCCGCGCTGGAGCACCGCATCACCATTGCGCCCGGGCATATGTTTGCGCCCGGGGCCACTTACCGCCATTGCATCCGGCTGAACTACAGCGGGGAATGGTCGCCCGGCATCGAGTCCGCCGTGCAGACGCTGGGCAAGATCGCGCAGCACCTGCTGGCGCGCAGCCGCGAGCCGGGCGAGGAGGAGCACCAGCATGGAAGACGCTGACATCGATCCCGCCATGGTCGCGGCGCTCCAGGTCTTGTGGCAGGCTGGGCGCGAGAGTGGCGGCAGCCCCTGGTCGCTGGCCAAGATCGCGAAGCGGGCACAACTGCCGATGAGCGTGCTGCGGCGCGTGTTGACGCAGCTGCAAGCCGCCGGACTGGCGGACGTGGCGATCGACCAGGAAGGCCGCGGTCACGCGAGCCTGACGCCAGCCGGCGCGGAGCTTGCCGCGCAGGCTTTCCCGAATCCTGACTGAGTGACCGAAAGCCGCGCCCGCGGCTCAGCCCCCTACCAGCGACATGCGCACCGTCGGGTACTGGCGCTTGCCGCTGGCCAGCCGGTCCGCGCGCAGCTCGGAGTAGCGGTCGCCGCGGGCCTGCCAGGCTTGCCGGACCGCGTCCGCAACGGCTTCATCGGGGCGCGCGGCACCCAGGTGCTGGCGCAGGTCGACAGAACTGGTGGCGAACAGGCACAGGTAAAGCCGGCCGTCGACCGAAACGCGTGCGCGGGTGCAATCGCCGCAGAACGGGTGCGAAACGCTGGAGATAAAGCCCAGCTTCAGGCTGCCATCCGCCAGCAGGTAGTTGCTGGCGGTTTCGCCGTCGCGCCGGGTGACCGGCAGCAGCGCATGCGCGTGTTCGACCATGCCGCGGATCTCGCCGGACGGGACGACGCGTGACTGTGACCAGCCGCTCGGGCCTTCCACATCCATATATTCGATAAAGCGCAGCGTGACGTCGCTGCCGCGGAAGTGTTCGACCATCGGCAGCACCTGCGCGTCGTTGGTGCCGCGCTCGACCACGCAGTTGACCTTGACTGGTGCCAGGCCCGCCGCGATGGCCGCGTCGATGCCCTCCAGCACGCGCCCGACCGGGAAATCGACATCGTTCATGGCGCGGAAGATCTGGTCATCCAGGCTGTCCAGGCTGACCGTGACCCGGCCCAGGCCCGCGTCGCGCAGCGAACGCGCCTTGCGGGCCAGCAGGCTGCCGTTGGTGGTCATGGCCACTTCCACCTGCCGGCCATCCAGGGTACGCATGGCCGCAATGCGTTCGACCAGCGACTCGATGCCCTTGCGCAGCAGCGGCTCGCCGCCGGTCAGGCGCACCTTCTCGACGCCCAGGCCGACAAAGGCGCGCACGATGCGCAGCAGCTCCGCATCGGACAGGCGCTGCTCGGGCGACAGGAACGGATAGTCGCGCCCGAAGCGCTCCTTGGGCATGCAGTAGGTGCAGCGGAAGTTGCACTGGTCGATTACCGAGAGCCGCAGGTCGCGCAGCGGACGGCCCAGCTGGTCCCGGCAGGCGGGTGATGCATGGTCCGGCGCGGGCGCCTCAGGACTGCGGGCGGCGGGCATTTCTTGCACAAGCGCTGCTTGCATGGCGAATCTCCCGGGGGCAATGGGGTGGGGCATGGCGCATGCCATGCCGTCCATGGTAGGGACCGATGGCCGCCCGGCAGGCGTACAAATCGGCAGGAGCGGAAGCAGAACAGTTGCGGCGGGGCCGGTATGGCTGCGTCGGGCGCCTCATTCTCGCGGCGCCCGGATGCGCACCGTCGCGGTCTGGCCGGCGATCAGATGGACGCCGGCCGGCACCTGGTCCAGTGCGATTCGCACCGGTATGCGCTGCGCCAGGCGCACCCAGTTGAAGGTCGGGTTGACGCTGGGAAGCATGTTGGGTCCGATGGCGCGGTCCTGGTCCTCGATGCCGGGCGCAATGCTCTGCACATGTCCGCGCAAGGGAGTGCGCTGGCCCATGATATGTACTTCGGCGGCGCTGCCGACGCGGATCGCGGGCAGCTTGGTTTCCTCGAAATAGCCTTCCACGTACTGCGAGCCGCTGGCCACCACCGACAGGGCCGGCCTGCCGCGGGTGGCAAAGTCGCCGACGCGCGGCAGGCGGTCGCTGGCATGGCCGTCGACCGGGCTGGTCACGCGGCAGCGGGCCAGGTTGAGCCTGGCCACGTCCACCGCGGCATCGGCTTCGTCGATGCGCGCCTGCGCGGCAGCCACGGCGGCCGCGTTCGCCGCCTGGCGCCGGCCCAGTGCCAGCGCGGCGCGCGCCGAAGCGGCTTCGGCCTGGGCCTGTTTCAGGGCCAGGCTGAAGCGCTCCTGGTCTACCACGAACAGGACCTGGCCGCGTTGCACCCGGGCGTTGTCGCCGACGAGCACGGCCGTGACCAGGCCGGAGACATCCGGCGCGACCTGGATCACTTCTGCGCGCACATGGCCGTCGCGGGTCCAGGGCGCCTCGGTGTAGTACTGCCACAAATGCCAGGCGGTCAGCGCCGCGGCGACCACGGCCGCCAGGGTCACCGCAACCGGGCCGAGCAGCGAAAGCTTGCGAATCATGATGGAGCCTGCCAGACGAGCGCGACGATCGCGCCCAGTACGAGGATATAGAGCGAGAAATTGAACAAGGACCGGTGCCAGACGATGCGGTAGAAGCCGATCCGGGCGAGCACGGCGCGCACGCCGGCGGTTACCGCGAACGCGGCCAGCATCCACACCACGGTGGCCGGCACGAAGACGCCGTACAGGTCGAACTCAGTGGCGTGCATGGGGCTCTCCTTCGGTAGGCGGATACAGGGCCAGCCGCAGGGTGGCCAGTGCCGCCAGCGCGGTGCGGGGGCTGCCGTGCGCCGACGAGGCCAGCGCCACGAAGGCCGCGTCGATCAGCGCCGCCAGTGCCGGAGCGGGCGGGCGGGCATGGCCGGCGCGCGCGCACTGGCGGTAGTGGCGTGCCACGCCGGCCAGCACGCGCTCCACGGCACGGCGGTGCGGCGCAGGCACGCCAGCGGGGGCGCGCCGCAGCGCGAGCGCGGCGGATTCGACCAGGAAGTCGGCAACGGCGCTGCCGGCCTGCCTGCCGCTGGCATTGTTGCGGCGGGTCAATGGCGGCCACTGGCGCAGCAGCCGGTCCAGCATGCGGCCACGCAGCCGTGCGCTGTTGACCGGCGCGCGCGGGTGCGCCGCCAGCGCGATCTCGTTCCAGTTGGCCCTGGCCAGCCGGTAGGCCACCAGCTGCTGGCCGAAGGGCTGCATCAGGACCGCCCACAAGGCGGAGAACACCAGCGCCGCCAGGCTTGCCAGGCTGCTGTTGAAGATGCCGGCGAAACTGGCCGCGGTCAGGTGCTGCGGGCCCGGGAACGACGCCGCCGTGACCGCCAGCAACACGCCGAACAGCGCATTGCGCGGCTGCGTCGTCATGGCGCCGATGACCAGGTACGGCCCGGACAGCAGGGCGGCCAGCGAGCCGAAGTCATGGGCCAGCTGCAGCACCACGAACTGGTAATACCAGGACAGCAGCGCACAGCCGATGCTCCACGCGATCACGCGGCCGGCCATCAGCCGCGGCTCCGCGGTGGTGGCGATAAAGCAGCTGGCAAGCGCGGCCAGGCCGACCGGGACCGCACCGTCGACCCAGCCCGACACCATCCACAGCAGGCCCGCGACGAAGGTGGCCGAGCCGGCGGTGGCGCCGCGGAACACCAGCTGCGCGTGGTCATGGTGCCGGGCCTGCCCGGCGGGTTCCACGCGGTACCGCAGCGCGGTGGGCTCGCTTCCGCCCTGGCGCAGGCTGGCCTGCAGCAGGCGGCAGTCCTGCCAGAGATCGCCCAGTCCATCCAGGTAGGTGCAGGTCGCCGCGACCAGCCGTGCATGCCAGTCCGCGGGTGCGGCGGGCGTGGTGCCTGCCGGGTACCAGGAAGGCGGGGGCCGGGACGCGCCGGCGTCGCCGGCGATCCAGGCCAGCGTGGCGCGCATGCGCTGCGCGACGGTGTCAGGCATGCCCGCCGGATGCCGGCGCAAGGCGCTGGCGGCATCGGCCAGCGCCAGCACCAGCGGCAGCAGCGCCGTCATGCGCTGGTGCAGGGCACGTGCGCGCCGCAGGGTCAGGGCGCCGTCGGCTTCATAGGTCAGCTGCGCCAGCTGGGTTTCCATTGCCAGGATATCGGCGGCCAGCAGGCTGAAGCTGTCATGGCGCTGGCCCGCGCTGGCGCCGGCGGCCAGCACGTCGGTGATCCAGCGCGAGGCGTGGTCCAGCCACGCCGACGCGCGCGCGGCCAGCGCCGGCGTGGTGCGCGAGGGAAACACCACCGCGCTGACCACGCTGGCGCAGACGATGCCGATGACGATTTCCTCGATGCGGGTGAGGGCCACGTCGAAGACCGTGGCCGGGTTGGTGACCGTCGGCAGCGCCACGATCGGCAGCGTATAGGCGGCCAGCAGGCAGATGTAGTTGCGCGGCGCCGGCTCCAGCAAGGACAGGTAGAGCAGGGTGCCGGTCCAGCACGCGATCGCGGCCATCAGCAGCACCGGCTCGTCGACCAGCCAGGGCACCAGCGCCACCGCGCACACCGCGCCCAGCAGCGTGCCGAAGACGCGGTAGGTGCCCTTGGCATAGGTGGCGCCGGCCAGCGGGCTGGACACCAGGTAGACGGTGGCCATGGCCCAGTAGGGCCGCGGCAGCCCGAGCGCCAGCGCCACGTAGAGCGCCAGCATCGCCGCGCCGAACACCTTCAGCGAATGCAGCCAGGGTGCAAGGTCGGGGCGTCCCGCCCAGGCTGCCGCGAGCGTGTCGAACACGCCGGCGGTGCGCGCGGGCAGCGCGGGACGGGAGAGCGGGCCAGAGGACGGCATGGCTTCAGTTGGCAAGCCCGGCTGCGCGCATCAGCAGCTTCATCAGGCTGGCGCAGACAAAGACCGTGCCGACCCCCGCCAGCCACAGGGCCAGCAGCCAGCCCAGGCGGGCCGCCAGCCGCGATTGCAGGATCCTGGCCATCAGTGATACCCCTCCCCGCGCTTGACCTTGCCGCGGAACACGTAATAGGACCAGGAGGTGTAGGCCAGGATGATCGGCACGATGAACAGGGTGCCGACCAGCGCGAAGCCCTGGCTTTGCGGGGGCGACGACGCATCGAAGATCGAGATCGACGGCGGGATGATATTGGGCCAGATGCTGATGGCAAGCCCGGTATAGCCCATGAAGATCATCAGCAGCGCATACAGGAACGGCGACACGTTCGGGTGCTTGCGCAGGGACCGGTAGATGCCGAAGGCCGAGAACAGCACCAGCAGCGGGACCGGTAGGAAGAAGAACAGGTTGGGCAGCGCGAACCAGCGTTGCGCGATCTCCGGATGGGTCAGCGGCGTCCACACGCTCACCGCCGCGACCATTGCCAGCATCACGCCGGTCAGCACGTTGGTCACGCGCAGCATGGTCCATTGCAGGCGGCCCTCGGTCTTCATGATGAGCCAGGTGACCCCGAGGAAGGCATAGGTGATCACCACGCCCACGCCGCAGAAGACCGGGAACGGCGCCAGCCAGTCGAGCGCGCCGCCGGTGAAGGTGGTGCCTTCCATGGCGATGCCGTCGATATAGGCGCCCAGTGTCACGCCCTGGAAGAAGGCGGCGAGCACCGATCCCCACGTGAACGCGGCATCCCAGTATGGGCGGCTGCGGTCGCTGGCCTTGAAGCGGAATTCAAAGGCCACGCCGCGGAAGATCAGCCCCATCAGCATGAACATCAGCGGCAGGTAGAAGGCGCTGAGCAGCACCGAGTAGGCCAGCGGGAAGGCGCCCAGCAGCGCCGCGCCGCCCAACACCAGCCAGGTTTCGTTGCCGTCCCAGACCGGGGCCACCGTGTTCATCATGACGTCGCGGTCATGACGGTCGCCGACGAAGGGAAAGAGAATGCCGATGCCAAGATCGAATCCGTCCATGATGACGTACATCATCACGCCGAAGAAGATCAGGGCGGCCCAGATAACCGGAAGGTTGATACCCATGTTGATCACCTGTTCAGGATTCGCGCTGGCCGTGCGGGGCCATCGGGTTGGGTGTGGAAGCCGCGGCGATGGCGGCGGGGACGACGCTGCCGGGGCCGTAGGACGGCTCTTCGTGCGGGTGCGCGTCGGGGGCGGGGCCGGCGCTGGCCAGCTTGAGCATGTAGCGGATGCCCACGCCGAAGCAGACGAAGTAGATCACCACGAACAGCGCCAGCGACAGCGCCACCGGGCCGGCCGCATGCGCGGAAACGGCATCATGGGTACGCAGCAGGCCATAGACCACCCACGGCTGGCGGCCGATCTCGGTGGTCATCCAGCCGGCCAGCAGCGCGATCAGGCCGGCGGGGCCCATCAGCACCGCGAGGCGCAGGAAAGCCTTGGACCGGTACAGGGCGCCGTTGCGGCGCAGCACCCAGCCCAGCAGGCCGAACAGGATCATCGCCACGCCCAGGGCAACCATGATGCGGAAGGTGAAGAACAGCACCGTGGCATTGGGGCGGTCTTCCTTGGGGAAGTTCTTCAGGCCGCGGATCTGGCCGTCAAGGCTGTGCGTGAGGATCAGGCTGCCGAGGCGCGGAATCTCGATGGCGTAGCGGGTTTCCTCGCGTTCCATGTCGGGGATGCCGAAGACGATCAGCGGGAAGCCGCCCTTGTCATCCTTGGCCGCGGTGTCCCAGTGCCCCTCCATCGCCGCGATCTTGGCGGGCTGGTGCTCCAGCGTGTTGAGGCCGTGGGCGTCGCCCACCACCGCCTGGATCGGCGCAGCGATCAGCACCATCCACAGCGCCATCGACAGCATCTTGCGGGCGGCGGGCACGGCGCGGCCATGCAGCAGCTGCCAGGCCGAGGATGCCGCCACGAACAGTGCCGTGGACAGCAGCGCGGCGATCACCATGTGCGCCAGGCGGTAGGGGAACGACGGGTTGAAGATCACCTCGAGCCAGTCGGTCGGCACCACCTTGCCGGCAACGATGACGTAGCCGGCCGGCGTATGCATCCAGCTGTTGGATGCCAGGATCCAGGTGGAGGAAATCATGGTGCCGAGCGCCACCATCACCGTCGAGAAGAAATGCAGCCCCGGCCCGACCCGGTTCCAGCCGAACAGCATCACGCCCAGGAAGCCCGCTTCCAGGAAGAAGGCGGTCAGCACCTCGTAGGTCAGCAGCGGTCCGGTGACGCTCCCCGCAAACTGCGAGAAGCCAGACCAGTTGGTGCCGAACTCATAGGCCATGACCAGGCCGGAAACGACCCCCATGCCGAAGTTCAACGCGAAGATCTTGATCCAGAACTGGTACAGGGTCCTGTACACCGTGTCCTTGGTGTAGAGCCAGCGTGCTTCCAGGAACGCCAGGAAACATGCCAGCCCGATCGTGATGGCGGGAAATAATATGTGGAAGGAAACCGTGAATCCGAACTGGATTCGAGCGAGTTCCAGGGCTGTGAGTCCGTACATCGATGTGCTCTCCGTGGGGTGGCCGCCGGCACGACGGCGTGTCGCGCGAGACTACGGACAAGCGTAAGGACTACAGCCTGCCCGCTAGGGATACAGTTCTTGCGGAACCGTTCAAGCTCAGTTCTTCAGGCCGGAAGCAGCGCTTGCCAGGCACTTCGCGCCACCGGTACAGATGACGCGATTGCGCGGGATCACAGTCATGCGACAGGATCCCGCGGCACCAGTCAGGAGGCACTCGGGTGTGCGCTGCGAAGATGGATCAGGACGCAGCGGATGGCCGGCGCGAGCGCTCAGCTGAACAGCTTCATGGCCTTGCCGAGGGTCGACCAGATCCCCGCGCCCAGCGGGATCAGCACGTATGCCCAGAACGCGAGCAGCAGCAGCGTCTTGCCGAAAGTACGGTCGTCTTGCACGGTGGTGTCTCCTGTGTATTGGTATCGGAAGCCGGGGTGGCGCTCAGGCTGCGCTGGTGGCTTCGCGCAGGTGGTGGCGCTCATGCACCGGCCGGATCAGCAGGTTGCAGACGAACCCCGCCACCAGCAGGCCGGCCATGATGTGCAGGGTGTCGACATAGACCTCTGACCTGGGCACACCCATGGCCAGCTTGTGCTCGCGGATGTAGTTGACTAGCGCCGGGCCGGCAATGCCGGCAGCGGCCCAGGCGGTCAGCAGGCGGCCATGGATGCCGCCGACGTAGGCCGTGCCGAACATGTCGGCCAGGTAGGCGGGAATGGTGCTGAAGCCGCCGCCATACATGGTCAGGATCAGGAAGTAGCAGACCACGAACAGGGCCACGTTGCCGGACGAGCCGACGGCCGGCACCGCCATGTACAGCGCGGCGCCGAAGGCGAAGAAGATGGCATAGGTGATCTTGCGGCCGAAGTAGTCGCTGGCGGAGCTCCACAGGAAGCGCCCCGTCATGTTGCCGATGCTGAGCAGGCCGACGAAGCCGGCGGCGGCTGCCGCAGTGATGCTGCCCTTGAAGGTTTCCTGGATCATCACCGCAGCCTGGCCCAGCACGCCGATGCCGGCGGTGATGTTCAGGAACAGGATCACCCACAGCAGGTAGAATTGCGGCGTCTTCAGCGCCTGGTCGATATGCACGTTGGCGTGCGTGACCATCTTGCGGGCCTTGGTGGTGGGAACGTAGCCCGGGGGCGCCCAGCCCGGGGCCGGGATGCGGATGGCCAGCGCGCCGATCGACATCGAGATGAAGTAGACCACGCCCATCACCAGGAAGGTCTGAGCCACGCCCGCGCTGGTCGCGCTCTTGAAGGTGTTCATCAGCGCGACCGACAGCGGCGCGCCGATCATCGCGCCGCCGCCGAAGCCCATGATCGCCATGCCGGTGGCCATGCCGCGGCGGTCGGGGAACCAGCGGATCAGCGTGGACACGGGCGATACGTAGCCCAGCCCCAGCCCGATTCCGCCCAGCACGCCGTAGCCCAGGTAGAGCAGCCAGATCTGATGCAGCCAGATGCCCAGCGCCGACACCAGGAAGCCGCCGCCGAAGCAGCACGCCGCAGTGAACATGGTGCGCCGCGGCCCGACCTTCTCCAGCCACTTGCCGGCAAAGGCGGCAGAGATGCCGAGGAAGAAGATCGCCAGCGAGAACACCCAGCCCAGCGTGGTCAGTTGCCAGTCGCCCGGCGCGGACTGCGTGACGCCAAGGATCCGGGTCAGCGGTTCGTTGAAGACCGAGAAGGCATAGGCCTGGCCGATGCACAGGTGCACCGCCAGCGCCGCGGGCGGCACCATCCAGCGGTTGAAGCCGGGGCGGGCGATGATGGCCTCCTTGGAGAAGGCCGACGGGCGTGATGCTGGCCGGGACGGCGACGCGTGCTGGGACTTCTGCGAGGGCGTTTGCGCTTGCGCGGGGTATGACATGAAGGTGTCTCCTACCTGGAAGTGGCAGCCTCTTTTTGCGCGTGATGCGACGGGCTGGAGTGCGTGGTTCAGCAAAAGCCATGCCCAAGGCGCAATCCCTTTGTCGTCAATGGATTGCGTCGCGCGGCCCCGCGCGCCGGGGCGCAGCCTTGGACAAAATGTCCGGACGGAGGCCCCTTGCCCGGGCCAAAATGTCCATGTGCGGCGGCCGGCTCGGTTTAATTCCCAATACAGCCGGGTGGCCGACTGTCGCTAGACTCTTCCCTTGGCCCGCAACAACTAAAGTGATGAGCGAAAGACAAAGCAACCCGCCCGATGCCGACAACTGGCAGCGTCGCACGATCCTGGTGGTGGACGACGAGGCCGGCATGCGTTCGTTCCTGTCGCGCGCGCTCGAAGGCAAGGTGGGCAGCGTGGTGACGGCCGACAGCGCCGAAGCGGGTGCCGCGCTGCTGGAGCAACGGCATTTCGACCTGATCCTGCTCGATGTGGCGCTGCCCGGTGCCAGCGGGATGGAGTGGCTCAAGGCACTGCGCGCGGCCGGCAACCCCGCCGACGTGATCCTGATGACGGCCTTCGCCGACATGGACACGGCGATTGCCGCGCTGCGCTCGGGCGCGGCGGACTTCATCGTCAAGCCGTTCCGCGTCGACCAGATGCTCAATGCGATCCGGCGCTGCTTCGACCGGACCCGGCTCGCGCGTGAGAACTACCTGCTGCGCCGCGAGCTGGACAAGTACACCATCCAGAAGCACTTCATTGGCGAGTCCGAGGCCATGAAGAAGGTCGTGGCGCTGGTGGCGCGGGTGGCACCGATGCCATCGACGGTACTGGTGACGGGCGAGTCCGGCACCGGCAAGGAAGTGGTGGCGCGCGAGCTGCATCGCCTGAGCGGACGGCAGGGCCAGTTCGTGCCGCTGAACTGCGGCGCGATGGCGCCCGAGATCATCGAAAGCGAATTGTTCGGCCACGCCAAGGGTGCCTTCACCGGCGCGGCTGGCGGGCGCCATGGCCTGTTCCTCTATGCCGACGGCGGCACGCTGTTCCTGGACGAGATCTCGGAGCTGCCGCTGGCGATGCAGGCCAAGCTGTTGCGGGTGATCGAGGATCGGCGCATCCGGCCGCTCGGCACCGAGCGCGAGATTGCCGTGGACGTGCGCATCGTCGCGGCCTGCAACCGCAACCTGGCCAACGAGGTCGCCGCCGGGCGCTTCCGCCAGGACCTGTTCTACCGGCTCGACGTCGTGTCCGTCGGCATCCCGCCGTTGCGCACGCGGCCGGAAGACATCGTGCCGCTGGCCGAGCATTTCTCGGAGCAGCTGTCGGCCCAGCTCGGGCTGCCGGCGGTGCCGCTTTCGCCCTCATTGATCCGGGTGCTCAAGGGCTACGACTGGCCAGGCAATGCGCGCGAACTGCGCAACCTGGTGGAGCGGGCGCTGATCCTTGGCGAATACCCGGTCGAGCTGCTGGCGCACCAGGCCGATCCGGCTCAAGCCAACCTTCCGGAAGAAGAGCGCGAGGATGCAGCCATGCCGGCCGACGACGGCACCCTGCTGGAGTCGGTGGAGCGGCGGCACATCCTGCAGGTGCTGGCGGCCGAGGGCGGCAACCGGGTGGAAGCGGCGCGCCGGCTTGGCATCTCGCGCCGCACGCTGGACCGCAAGTGCCTGCAGTGGGGCCTGCGTCCTTGAGCCCGGCTGCGCTGCTGTGCCGCTATCGCGCCTCGCTGCGGGCCAAGCTTGTATCCATCGTGGTCGCGCCCCTGCTGGTGGCGCTGCTGGCGCTGCTGCTGATCATGGGGTTGTGGGGCAATCGCGCGTTCCAGGCCTTGCTTGCCTACAAGGTCAACAGCGACCTGCTGGTCGCCCACGAGTACTTCGAGCATATGGTCGGCGGCGTGGGCGACCGTGTCCTGCAGGAGGCGAGGTCGTATGCGCTGGTGGACGGACTTCGCCGCGGCGGCGCCATGCCCGGGATCCTGGCTGACGCGCGGCGCACGCATGGGCTCGATTTCCTGCAGTTGCTCGATCCGCAAGGGCGGCTGCTTGCCGCTGCGCCTGCTGTCGCGGCAGGGGCGGATTACGCAGCCTGGCGCGTGGTGGCCAGCGCCGCCGCCGGCCGCACGGACGCCGCCACCGACGCATGGTCTGCCACGCAACTGGCCGCGGTTTCCGGCGAGCTTGCCCGACGCGCACAGGTGGCGCTACGCCCCACCGCCAACGCAGCGCCGACCGACAGGACCCAGGAAAGCCGCGGCATGGTGATGCACGCGGCCGCACCGGTATTTGACCAGGCGGGAACGCTGGTGGCGATCCTGCATGGCGGCACGCTACTGAACCACAACCTCGGCTTCATCGACACGATCAACGCGCTGGTCTACCAGCCGGAATCGCTGCCTCGTGGCAGCGAGGGCACGGCGACCCTGTTCCTGGACGACACGCGCATTGCCACCAACGTGCGGCTGTTCCATGGCGAGCGCGCCCTGGGAACGCGGGTCTCCCGCGAGGTGCGCGACAAGGTGCTGCTGCGCGGCGAGAAATGGCTGGACCTGGCGTTCGTGGTCAGCGACTGGTACATGAGCGCCTATGAGCCGATCGTGGACAGCCGCGGCGAGCGGATCGGCATGCTCTATGTTGGCTATCTTGCCAGGCCCATCGGCCAGGTGAAGAACCTGGCTTTTGGGGTGCTGGTGGGCCTGTTCCTGCTGCTGGGCGTGGCGGGGTCGTTATTGGCCTTGTTCTGGGCCAGGCGCGTGTTCGCGCCGATGGCGCGGATGGTCGGCACCATGCAGGCGCTGAAGGCGGGCGACACCGATGCGCGCGTGGGCCCGGTGCGCAGCGATGACGAGCTGGGCCAGCTCGCCAGCCAGTTCGACCAGCTGCTGTCGGCCCTGCGGCAGCGCAATGACCAGCTCAGGGACTGGGCGGACTCGCTCGATCGCAAGGTGGCGGAGCGCACGCGCGAGCTGGAGGACGCAAACGCCGAGCTGCGTGCCACCCGGCAGCAGCTGATCACGTCGGAGAAGCTCGCCGTCGCAGGGCACCTTACAGCGGGCGTGGCACATGAGATCAACAATCCGATCGCGGTTATCCAGGGCAACCTGGACGTGGCGCGCGAGATTCTTGGCCCGGCTGCCGAGCCAGTCCGGCACGAGTTGAGGCTGATCGACGAGCAGGTGCGGCGTATCCACCTGCTGACCAGCCGGCTGCTGCAGTTTGTCCGGCCAGAGGCCTACGCCGGCAATATCGAGCGCCTGGATGTGAGTGAAGTGGCGGCCGGCTGCGTCGACCTGGTCCAGCACATGCTGAAGGGCGCGTCGATCCGGGTCGAGCTGGATTGCCTGACCACGCGCCAGGTGCGCATCAGCCGCAGCGAGTTGCAGCAGGTGGTGGTCAACCTGCTGACCAATGCCATCCACGCCATGCCCGAGGGCGGCACGCTCACGCTGGGCACGCGCGACTGGGACGGGCAGGGCGTGACGCTGCATGTGCGCGACACCGGCCACGGCATCCGGGAAGAAGACTTGCCCAACCTGTTCAATCCGTTCTTCACGACCAAGAAGCAGATGGGGACGGGTCTGGGGCTATCCATCAGCTATGCGCTGGTGGAGCGCTACGGCGGCCGCATTACCGTGGAGAGCGCGGTGGGACAGGGCGCCGAGTTTATTGTCTGGCTGCGCGAGGACGGGGTGGCCCCGGCGCAGGCAGAGGCGGGCGGCGGCGAGCCATGACATGGCATGTTGGCGCCGCGCCCTCGAACCGATCATCGTTCGTGCCTGGCAATGAAGGCTTCGACAGTGTCGTGCAGTAGTACCGGCTTCTCGAGGAAGATGAAATGACCACCGTCCAGGGTGGCAAACTCCGCTCCCGGAATCCGCGCTGCAATCTCCGCAGAGAAGTGCGGCGGGGCGCAGAAGTCGCGCTCGCCCACCAGTACCAGCGTCGGCGTCGTGATCGATGGAAGATCATCGAAGGCGTCGTGTCCTACGATCATGTCGATCCGGGCAAAGCCGATCTCCGGGTCGAATGTGCCGGCCGATGCCGCATTCACCCACGCCTGTACCTGCTCCGGGTGCTCGCGACTGAATTTCGGGTCGAACAGGAATAGTGCGTTCGCCTCGGTGGACGCGCGCAGGCCGGAATCGGTCAGCATGCGTCGCCGCATGTCGAACTGGCGGCGGTAGAACGCGTCCGCGCGGGCAATCGAAGAGACAATGGTCGCGCTGCGCAATCGCTCGCGGTGTTTGATTGCCAGCAGCTGCGCGATGGCGCCTCCGGTCGAGGACCCGACCACATGGACCGGCCCGCACCCGACTGCCTCGATGACCCGCGCCATGTCCCGCGCGTGTTGCGCAATCGTCATGTCGCGCGCGGTGCGCTCGGACTGGCCGGTGCCGCGGTGATCCGGCACGATCACCTGGTGATGCCCGGCGAACAGGTCGATCTGTGGTCCCCAGGATGCGCCGACTCCCGCAAGCCCCGCCAGGAATAGCACGGGCGAACCCTGGCCCTTGACCTCGTAGTGGATCGAAACACCGTCGGACGTGACGTATGGCATCTTGCTTCTCCGGGTTCAGGGCGACGCGAACTGCGGTGTCCGAAGGAACAGTTCCATCAGGTCGATCGACTCACCTGATCGGTTGCCCGACGGCAAGGAGGTTGCCCTCGCTGTCTCTGAACCAGGCACCTTTCTCGCCTATGCCACCCTTGGACGGGTAGTTCCCCTGGACCTCGGCGATCCCATTGATGGTCTTGAGGCCGGGAAGATCGTATTCTTCGAATACGACTCCCAGCTGCCGCAGCTCGCTAACGGTTGCCTGGAGGTCATCGACCTCCCAGGCCATTTGTGTGTGAGTGCCAGAGGCCGAGCCAGCCGACTCGAAAAGTACGAAGTAGCTGTTGCCGCACTTGTAGCGCAGGCCGCCGGGCCGTTCCTCCACTGGTTCAAGACCGAGCTTGCTCGAATAGAAGGATCTCGCTCGTGCGAGGTCTTGCGCAGGAATCCTGGCCGCGGCGTCACTGTTCTGAAGCATGGGAAACCCTCCTGGTCAAGGCTGGACCGCTGCAACGCAATGTGACTAGCTTAGGCGTGGGACGGGCGCTAGAGAAAGGGGTATCACCATGACGGTACTGGTTCTGGGATTGCTCATTTTTCTGGGTTCGCACTCGGTACGCATGGTTGCCGACCCATGGCGCACCGCGCAGATTGCCAGGCTCGGCCCCCGTCGCTGGAAAGGCTTGTACACCCTGGTTTCGATTGCCGGCCTGGCGCTGGTTGTCTGGGGCTACGGCCTGGCCAGCGCGGATCCTGTGGTGGTCTGGACGCCGCCGGTGTGGGGGCGGTACGTTGCCGCATTGCTCGCGATCCCGGCCTTTGTGCTGATTGCGGCGGCCTATGTGCCTCGCAACCGCATCAAGGCTGCGCTTGGTCATCCGATGCTGGCAGGCGTGCAGGCCTGGGCCCTGGGGCACCTGCTTGCCAACGGCACACTCGCGGCAGTGGTGCTGTTTGGCGCGTTCCTGGCGTGGGCGGTGGCGGACTTCGTGTCAGCGCGCCGGCGGGACCGGGAAGCAGGAACCAGCTGCCCGGCCGGGACACCTGCGCGCGATGCGATGGTGGCGGTCGCGGGGCTGGCAGGCTGGGTGCTGTTCGGATTCGTGCTTCACGAATGGATGACTGGCGTGCGGGCGTTCGGGTAGGCGAAGAATCTGGTCGCCAGCAGGACAGGTCGGGCAACGCCTCATCCCGGCAGAGCAAAGGGATTGAACCCGGTCCGTTGATAGCCCTCCGCCGTCACGGCATCGTCCAGGGCCAGGGTGGCAAGGTCATCGGCCACGGCCTCGGCCTGCGGGTCGCGTTCCAGTGAGATGACCTTCAGGTAGCCGTGGCACACGCCGCAGCTTTCGGCGCGTACTGTGGCTTCGGCGGTGTCGAAGCTGAGGTAGTCAAGCTCCGAGGCTTCGCCGCAGTTGGTGCATTTCGCCCGCACCATGTGCCACTGGCTCTCGCAGAGCGCGCAATGCAGATAGCGCATGCCCTGGCGGTCGCCGATCAGGATCAGGCTTGCCACGGGGGCAGTGCCGCAGACCGGGCAGGAGGCGTGCTCGGCCGGGCCGCTGTCGGGCACGGGCGCCGCCCGCGCGGCGCTGGCACATTGCAGCGAGAGCGCAGCCCAGAGGAAGGGCGCGATTGCCGCCGGCACCGCATCAAAGCGGCCCTCGGTCAGCGCCTGGGCGGCGCCAAGGCGCGCATCCGCGGGGAGGGCGCGCAGCGCCGCAAGATGCGGGGCGACCGGGGCGGGAACATCGTGCGCGAGCCGCTCGATCAACCGATCAAGCAGGGCGCCCCAATGCCCCTCCTGCGGGATGGCCCCGGCGTCTGCCGGGCCGGAACCACCGGTCTCGGGCACAAGCGACGCCTGCACCTCGGCCACGCGGGCGGCCAGGCGCAGGTAATCGGCAAGGTCGTGCCCTTCGGCCAGCGCGCGCAGGCGCCTGGCGCGGCGGCTGTAAAGACCGGCAAGTTCCGGCTGGATCAGCGGCGTGAAATGCCGGGAGGCCTCGTCCGATGGCAGTGTTCCCGGCGTGGTCTGATGCTGGTTCATGCCTCGTTCCCCTTCGCTTGCGCCGCTTTCGACTTCTTTGCCTGCAACTCGCCATACCAGCGGTCATGGTGTTGCCTGGCCCAGGCGCGCGAGACGTAGCCCGTCACCATGCCGGTGATCGAGCCGCGGACCCAGATCGCCAGATAGATGTGGCCCACGATCAGCAGGATCAGGCCGATCCCCGCGACGGAATGGGCCAGGATCGCCAGGCGGAGCACGGGAATCGGGAAATACTCGGCAAAATAGGCGCGCCACATGATCAGGCCGGAGACCAGCAGGGCCAGGATCGAAGCCATGATGAGCCAGAACAGCACCTTCTGGCCGGCGTTGTACTTGCCGATCTGCAGCGGTTCGCCGCCATGCTGGTTCAGCAGCACTTCCCTGGCGCGGCGGAACCAGATCGCGTCGGTGCGCGCGGGCATGTTGTGGCCGACGAAGCGCCAGAACATGTAGCAAAGCCCCGCGAACACCGCGATGCCCAGGAACGGGTGGAGCAGCCGCGCCATCTGCGGCGTGCCAAGCAAGCCGCTCAGCCAGCTCACCGTCGGGAAGAACCACGAGATTCCCGAAACCGCCGCAAGGAAGAAGCAGAGCACGATTGCCCAGTGACACAGCCGCTCGGCGAATTTCGTGCGCAGGATCCTGTCGTTGTTGGTCGCCATTTCCGGTCTCCGCTTATGCCGCGCCGTCAGTCGGGGCGTCGTGGTCGTCTGTTTCGGTGGTGTTGGGGCCGACCGCCATGAAATGCGCCGCCATGCCCACGACCGCCGCCGCGCCGACGAAGCCGGCGACGGGTTTCAGGCCATCCTTCCAGCCCGAAACGACTGTGCTGATCTCCGGGTCCTTCGGCAAGCCCGCGTAACGCTTCGGGTCGTCGGCATGTTGCAGCACATACATCACGTGGGTGCCGCCGACCCCCGCCGGGTCATACAGGCCGGCGCTGGCATAGCCGCGCTCGTTCAGCTCGGCCACGCGCTCGCCGGCAAGGGATTGCATCTCTGCCTTCGAGCCGAAGGCGATGGCGCCGGTCGGGCAGGTCTTGACGCAGGCAGGCTCCTGCCCGACCGAAACGCGGTCCGAGCACAGCGTGCACTTGTAGGCCTTGTTGTCCAGCTTGGAAATACGCGGCACGTCGAAGGGGCAGCCCGCGACGCAATAGCCGCAGCCGATGCACAGGTCGGACTGGAAGTCGACGATGCCGTTGGCATACTGGACGATGGCGCCCGGCGCAGGGCAGGCTTTCAGGCAGCCGGGATCCTCGCAATGCATGCAGCCGTCCTTGCGGATCAGCCATTCCAGCTTGCCCGCCTGGTCCTCATGCTCGGTGAAGCGCATCAGGGTCCAGGTATTGGGCGACAGGTCGCGCGGATTGTCGTAGACGCCGACATTCTCCTGCACGTCGCCGCGCAGGTCGTTCCATTCGTTGCAAGCGACCTGGCACGCCTTGCAGCCGATGCAGATCGACACGTCGATCAGCTTGGCCACTTCCATCTGATGGTCGCGGATGCGGGGGGCGGGTGTCAGCTCCGACGAGGCCGAGCTACGGATGATGTTTTGCGAGTTCATGCTTGCGCTCCCGCCACTTTTTCAATGTTTACAAGGAATGCCTTGAATTCCGGCGTTTGCGAATTGGCGTCGCCGACACCGGGCGCAAGCGTATTGGCGAGATAGCCCTTGCGGGTCGCCCCCTCGAAGCCCCAATGACAGGGGATGCCGATCTGATCGACCGCCTGCCCGGCCACCCGGAGCGTGCGCATGCGCTTGGTCACCACGGCCTTGGCAGTGATATGGCCGCGCTTGGTCGTGATCTTCACCGTGTCGCCATGGGCGATGCCCTTGTCCGCGGCCAGCTTTTCGCCGATCTCGACGAATTGCTCGGGCTGGAGCATGGCGTTCAGGTGCGAGTGCTTGGTCCAGTGGCGGAACAGTTCCGTGATGGAATAGGTCGTGGCGACATAGGGGAACTCGGTGCGGTTGCCCATCCGCTGCGCATCGTTCTGGAAGATGCGGGCGGTCGGGTTGTGCGTGACCTTGTCGTGCAGGGGGTTCTTCGCGATCGGGCTTTCAACCGGCTCGTAATGCTCGGGGAAGGGGCCGTCGATCATGCCGCCGACCGAGAACAGGCGCCCGACGCCTTCGGGCAGCATGATGAAGGGTCCGACGGGCGTGCCGGGCGCCGCAGTGAGCGGAAAGTCGGGCACGTCAGCGCCGACCCATTTCTCGCCGTTCCAATGCAGGATCTGGCGCTTGGGGTCCCAGGGATTTCCCATCTCGTCCATCGAGGCGCGGTTGTAGAGAATGCGGCGGTTCGCGGGCCAGGACCAGGCCCAGCCCGGCGTGTTGCCCAGGCCCGTGTCGGTGTTGTCGCGCCTGGCCATCTGGTTGCCCGCCTCGGTCCAGGAACCGGCGAAGATCCAGCAATAGCTTGAGGTGGTGCCGTCGTCGCGCAGTTGCGCGAACGAATCCAGCAGCTGGCCCTTGCGCAGGATCTTCTTGCCGGTCTCGTCGAACACGTCTGCCAAGGCGTAGCCGTTGGCTTCCTTGGCCATTTCCTCGGGATGCGGGCTGTGCGGATCGTGATAGGTCGCCTCGTCCCAGGTCATGTGCAGCACCTGCTCCGGGCAGGCGCCGCCTTCCTTCTCGTAAAGCCGCCGCAGCTCCATCATGATGCCGCCGAGAATGGCCGGATCATGGCGCGCCTCGCCCGGCGGCTGCTGGCCCGCGTAGTGCCATTGCAGCCAGCGGCCGGAGTTCACGACCGTCCCGTCTTCCTCGGCAAAGCAGCTCGACGGCAGCCGGAAGACTTCGGTCATGATCTCTTCGGTCTTGACGTCGTTGAACTTGCCTTCGTTGCGCCAGAAGTTGGAGGTCTCGGTCACCAGCGGGTCGATGACCACGAGGAACTTCAGTTTCGACAGCGCGGCCGAGGTCTTGTTCTTGTCAGGCATCGCCGCCAGCGGGTTGAACCCCTGGACCACATAGCCGTTGACCTTGCCCTCGTACATCAGGTCGAAATAGGCCAGCATGTCGTAGCTGCGGTCCCACTTTGGCAGCAGGTCAAAGGCCCAGTTGTTTTCGGCAGTGGCATGCTTGCCGAACAGGTTCTTCTGCAGTGAGACGAAGAACTTGGGCAGGTTCTTCCAGTAGTTCACCTGATCGGGCAGCACGGCCTTGGGCGTGGCATCGGCCAGGTATTGCTTCAGGGTCTGCTGCCTGTCGGTGGGCAGGTCCATGTAGCCCGGCAGCCGCACCGACAGCAGGCCAAGGTCGGTATAGCCCTGGATGTTGGAATGCCCGCGCAGCGCATTGACTCCGCCGCCGGACATGCCGACATTGCCCAGCAGCAGCTGGATCATCGCGGCGCCGCGGATGATCTGCGCGCCGCCGGTGTGGTGCGTCCAGCCGAGCGCGTAAAGCCAGGTCAGGGTCTTGTCCTTTGCCGAGCACGAGCCGACGATCTCGGCGATCTGCAGGAAGTCGGCCTTGCGGACGCCGGTGATCTCCTCGACCTTCTCGGGCGTGTAGCGTGACACGTGCTGCTTCAGCAGGCTGAGCACGCAGCGCGGATGGCGCATCGAGGGATCGCGTTTCGCATTTCCCGCCGCGTCCAGCTCATAGTTCCAGGAGGATTTGTCGTAGACGAGCTTCTGCGGATCGAAGCCCGAGAACAACCCTTCGTCGAAGCCGAAATCCTCGCGCACGATCAGCGACGCGTTGGTGTACGCGCGCACATAGTCGTGCTGGATCTTGTCGTGCTGCAGCAGCCAGTTGACCATGCCCATCAGGAAGGCCGTGTCCGACCCCGCCCGGATCGGCGAGAAGATGTCGGCAACCGAGGCGGTGCGGTTGAAGCGCGGATCGATGACGATGACCTTGGCCTTATTCCTGATCTTGGCCTCGATCACCCACTTGAAGCCGACCGGATGCGCCTCGGCCGGGTTGCCGCCCATGACGATGACGACATTGGCGTTCTTGATGTCCACCCAGTGGTTGGTCATCGCGCCGCGGCCGAAGGACGGCCCCAGTGCAGAAACCGTTGGCCCGTGGCACAGGCGTGCCTGGCAGTCCAGCGCCAGCATGCCGAGCGAGCGGGCAAACTTGAAGTCGAGAACCCCGGTTTCGTTGGACGCCGCGGATGAGGCGAGCATGCCCGAACTGAGCCAGCGGTTCACCAGTTGGCCCTTGTCGTTGCGCGCGATGAAGTTCTTGTCGCGGTCGTCCTTCAGCAGGCGGGCGATGCGCCTGGTCGCATCGTCCCAACTGATGCGCACCCACTCCTTCGACCCTGGCGCGCGGTATTCCGGATACTGCAGCCGGTTTTTCGAATGGACGATGTCCAGCAGCCCCGCGCCCTTGGGGCAGAGCGAACCACGGCTGACGGGGTGATCGGGATCCCCCTCGATGTGGAAGATGCGGGGCTTCGCGTTTTTGGCGCCGTCACCCAGCGAATACATCAGCAGGCCGCACCCGACCGAGCAATAGGTGCAGTTGTTGCGCGTCTCTTTCGCACGCAGCAGCTTGTAGGGGCGCACGCCGGCAGGCGCCTGCGCCCAGGCTGTACCCAGGCCCAGTGCCGAGGCCGAGACGGCAACAGATCCAACGCCAAGGATCTTGAGGAACTGTCGACGTCCGATATTGGTGGTGTAAGTCATCGTGGTCTCATCGTCATTTCTTCTTCCGCCCATCCCTGCTGCCAGGGGTGGGGGCGATCGCATTCGAGACCCGCAGCTTCATTTGGGCGCACGTATCCCCGGGGCGCCCGGATCGCGATCGATCACGGAGATGCCCCGTCCGGCACGTCCCTGAGGTGCATGCGCAAGAGGATGACCAACCACAAATGACGTCGCGTCGCCAGTCACGACGCGACGTCATCCGTGCCGGTTTTTCGCGCGCACGGCTCCACGAGCGGAGAAATGCCGCTCAGGTTCGAATGCAGATTAATTTGGATAAGCGATGAGAATGAGCCCGAAACGCCCTGCGGATTGCCCTGCAGATGCGCGGCCCCACCGGGGCACGACGTCGGGACGGGTATCGCTCGCTGATGAGCGTAGCACGACCGGCCGATTACTCCAAATAGGGGAAAGTCCGGTTCGGCGCGGGCGGCTTATGCCCCCAGGAAGCGTCACGCTTGACTTCCATGCCGGCCGTTTCTACCAATGATATTGAACAGAACGGCGATTGGCCTGTGCCGCTGGCATTCCTGCATGCGGCGAGGGCTTGAAGATCTTTGCACTCCATGGGCTGGCAGAGGCCAGATGAGTGATGACGCAAGAGCTGACATTTCGCGCCCTGCTGTACCGCTACTTCTTCTTCGGCTGGCTGTACCGGGACGCCAGCAAGGGCAACCGCGCTGAACGAGCCCTCGCCTGGCATTTCAACAAGGCGCGCGCACATTGGCTGCTCACGTACATGCGGCGCTGGCTCTGGTGCGGTGTCTGCTGCTACGGGCTGGGTAGCATGGTGGAGCTGGTGCTGTCCGCGCCTGCACTGTCAGCACTCTTCTACGTGCCCGGAGCGCTCTGCGTGCCGGTCAATGTTGTCATCGTGGTGCTCTGGGTTGGCCTGAAGACGCTGCCGGGGCCGCTGTAAGCGGCGACCGGCTGGCCTGGCATCCGGCGGCGACGCCAGGAATGGCGCATGGGCGACCACTTCGCCCCCTCAATCCGCCGTTGCGCCAGACCGCTTCACGACTGTCGCCCACTTCCGAATCTCGCTATCCACAAACTTCCCCGTCTCAACCGGAGTCATCGGCATCGGCTCCGACCCGCGATCCGTAATGAACTTGTGCAGTTCGGGCGATTGCAGTGCCTTCACCGTCTCCGCATTGAGCTGATTGACGATTGCCGGCGGCGTGCCCGCGGGCGCCATCATCACCGCCCATCCAAGCGCTTCGAAACCCGGTACGCCTTCCTCACGCACGGTTGGCACCGACCGCAACTGCGGCACGCGCTTTGACGTTGTTACAGCAAGCGGCACGGCCTTGTTGGTCTGGATCAGCGGCAGGGCCGCGGTCACGGAATCGACCATCAGCGGAATCTGGTTGCCCAGGAAATCCGCCTGCGCGGGGCCGCTGCCCTTGTAGGGAATATGCACGATAAACACGCCGGTCTGCGCTTTGAGCATCTCGGCAGACAGGTGCTGCGTGCCGCCGATGCCAGCGCTGGCATAGCTGTACTTGCCCGGTGCGGCCTTGGCCTTGGCGATCAGGTCGCGCAATGAGGTGAAGCCCGATTGTGGCGTGGCCAGGAACACCAGCGGCACCGAGAACACACCCGAGATCGGCGCGAAGTCCTGACGCGGATCGTAATTGGTCTTCTTGTACAGCGTCTGGTTGATAGCCATCGCGCTGCCGCCCATGACGAGCGTGTAGCCGTCGGCCGGGGCTTTCGCGGCCATTTCCATGCCGATGTTGCCGCCGGCGCCGGCGCGGTTTTCCACCACGATGGACTGACCGAGCTGCTTGCCCAGCCTCTCGGCCAGGGCGCGCGCGAAGATGTCAGTGGCCTGTCCGGGCGGGAACGGCACGATCAGCTTGATAGGGCGCTCCGGATAGGCGGCGTGGGCGGTGCCGGCGACGGCCAGCAGCAGCGCAACAATGTGTTTGCTCGACGGCTTCAACGGAATCTCCTCGAATGATTGTCGGTGTGTGACGAGGCGCCCGAATCCCGGAAGAGGGCAAGGTGACGCGCGCGTCTAATATCAATGTTATGGGTCAAATGCCTGGGGGCGCACCGCGCTTCGCCCGCCCCCAGGATCAACTGTCAAATTTTATTGAACATTTTGTCAATGTGAAGAGGGATTGTATAGCGCATTTATCCAAGCAAGAATGCTAGGCTGACCGCGATGGGGACCTTTCACGCCCGAGGAAGAGCTTCTGCTTCCTTCTGTCGCACCGTCGTCGGCGATACGCTGGGTCTTCATCGCCGGTACCGACGTTCGGGATTCCGGCACGCGCCATCCAGCGTGCTGCGCTGTGGCAGCCCTGCCGGCATCGCGTGACGCCAGCCCGACATAAGCTACGATTATTCACAGACGGCTCGTGCCTCGAAACAGCCCATGGAGACCAACAATGCAGACGCCTGATCAATCCCAAGGCATCGATTTCCCGCTTGAGGGCGTGCGCGTACTCGACCTCTCGCGCGTGTTTGCGGGGCCGCTGTGTGGCCAGGTACTGGCCGATTTCGGCGCAGAGGTGGTCAAGGTGGAACACCCCGGCCGCGGCGACGACACGCGCGACTGGGGCATGCGCATCGGCAAGACCGAGACCACCTACTACAACAGCATGAACCGCAACAAGCGGTCCATCACGCTGGATCTGCAGAGCAAGGAAGGCGTGCAGATTGTCTACGACCTGCTGCCGCAGTTCGACGTGGTCATCCACAATTTCAAGACCGGCGGGGCCGAGAAGCTGGGCCTTGGCTACGAACAGCTCAAGGCGATCAAGCCCGAGCTGATCTACTGCGCGGTTTCCGGCTACAACAGCAGCGGCCCCGAGGCCAAGCGTCCCGGCTACGACCTGGTGATCCAGGGAGAGGCCGGCCTCATGGCGCTCAACGGCGAAGCCGACACGCCGCCGCTGAAGTTCGGTGTGGCCGTGGTGGACCTGATGACCGGCATGTTTGCCGCGCAGGCGGTGCTGGCTGCCTTGTTCCGCCGCGAGCGCAAGGGCAAGGGCCAGCTGATCGAGATGGCGCTGTACGACTGCGGGCTGATGGTCACCGGCTACTACGGCCTGGACGCCATGCTGCTCGGGCGCGACCCCGCCCGCTATGGCAATGCCCATCCGTCCATCGTGCCCTATGGCATGTTCGAGGCCGCCGATGGCCCGCTGATCATCGCCGTGGGCAACAACAGCCAGTTCGACAAGTTCTGCCGCCAGGTCATCGAGCGTCCGGACATCGTCGAGGACCCGCGCTATGCCACCAATGTGGAGCGCGCCAGAAACCGCGAGACCTTGACCCCGCTGATCACGGGCCTGATCCGCAGCTTTGCGCGCGACCTGCTACTGGAGCGCATGACCGCCTGCGGCATTCCCTGCGGCAAGGTGGCGGGACTGCACGAGGCTTTGACCAGCGAACGGACCCGCGAGGGTGGTCTGCTGCGCGAGATGCCCCATCCCGTGGCAGGCAGCACGCACGTGTTCGCGCCCCCATATCGTCTGGATGGCCAGCGCCTGCCGATCCGCAACGCGCCGCCGACGCTGGGCGAGGGCACGCGGGCGGTACTGCAGAACCTGCTGCAGATGAGCGATGAGCAACTGCAGGATCTGCAGGCCCGCGGCGTGCTGACGCTGCCCGAGGCACCGCAGCAAGCCTGAGTATTCGCGCCGCGCGGACGCTCATGGGCGTGCGCGCAGCCCTGCCCGGCAAGGGGGGCTTGGGTTCCCCTGCACTGATTCAACCTGGAACAACATCGTGCGCACTCGAAATTTCACCCGTATGGTCCACTCCCGGCGTCGTGCCATTCTGGCCCTGGCCGCGGTGCCGCTGCTGGTCGGCAGCGCTTTCGCGCAATCCTGGCCCAGCAAGCCGATCAAGCTTGTCGTGCCGTTCCCGCCGGGCGGGCCCACGGATACTGCGTCGCGCATCGTCGGCCAGAAGCTGGCCGAGCGCCTGAAGCAGCCCGTCGTGGTGGAGAACCGCGCCGGTGCATCGGGTTCCATCGCAGCAGCGCAGGTAGCCAAGAGCGCGCCGGACGGCTACACGCTGATGATGCTGGCCACGCCCACGCTGCTGGCGCCGCACCTGTACAAGAAGGCGGGCTACGACACGACCAAGGACTTCACGCCCGTGGCCACCGTCTATGACCTGCCGATCGTGGTGGTGGTCAACTCGACGCTGCTGCCCAACGTGACCGACCTGCCCAAGCTGATCGCACAGGCCAAGGCACAGCCGGGCAAGCTCAACTACACCAGCTCCGGCGCGGGCAGCTTCGGCCACCTGAGCATGGAACTGCTCAAGCAGATGGGCGGCTTCGAGATGCAGCACGTGCCCTACAAGGGCGGCGTGCCCGCGATCAGCGACACCCTCGGTGGCCAGGTCCCGATCATGTACGCCGACCTCGTCGCCGCGCTGCCGCACATCCAGGCGGGCAAGCTGCGCGCCATCGCGGTCGGCTCGCCGCAGCGCGTGAGCATGCTGCCGGACGTCAAGACCATTGCCGAGCAAGGCTTCAAGGGCTACGACGCCGTTTCCTGGGGCGGCCTGCTGGCGCCGCCGGGAACGCCCAAGGAGGTGGTGGACCGCGTGTCGGGCGAGGTCGGCAAGATCCTGGCCGACAAGGATGTACAGGACAAGTTGCTGAAGGCCGGTGCCATTGCCAACTACCAGGCGCCGGCGCAGATGGGCCAGCGCATCCAGCAGGACTATGCCAAGTGGGGCAAGGTGATCCGCGAGAAAGGCATCGCGGTCGAGTAAGCGTCTGCAATCCGGGCACGCTGCAAGGGCGTGCCCGGTGCCAGTTGGCGAGGGTGGACTGCTGTATGTATAGCAGCCTGCCATTGCGCCTGCCGTCACCTGTTCCGGCTTCAGGCCGAGCACGGCTGCGACATTGGCCTGGTCGACGGTCTGGAGCTGCGAGCCGGCCCGGACGGTGCATTGGTTGCCGCGGAAGTCGATGGTGCAGTTAAGCGGTTCCCCTTCGCCTCGGGAAGCGGGTGCCACAGGCTACCAGCAGTCTTCGCCCGACACTTCTCATTTGCTTTTCAATCCGTTCGCCTTCTGCGCGTTCTCCAGGGCTTGCTTCTCCGCTGCCGCGCCAATAGCCGCTTGCCGGTTCTGTTCGGCTGTATAGCACGCATCGCGGCCGACTCCCTGCGCCCGGCAATCGGCCATGCGTTGCGCCGGGCTCGAACAACCCGCCATGATCGCCACTGCTGCGGTGGCCGCAAACAGGATTCGCATAGCTTCTCCTTCTTCGCTTCTTTGTCGGAAATGGCAAAGATGGCATGGCGCGGCCTGCAGGCAGGCACGGCCAGTGGTCTGGCCGATCTCGCGGAACACTACGCCTGGCAGCCCGGCACCGCGCGGGATGGCGTCCCATGAATTCCATGCAGTGGAATTGTGGGGGTGTGGAATCGCCCGCCTGGGCCTAAGCTGTCTCCAACAAAGAAACGCGCCCGGTGCATGCAGTGTGATGGCCGCGGCGTTCCGACTCGTTCCAGGAGACAAAGCATGCATCCGTTCTGCACCGGATTGTTCCGCCGGCTTGCCAAGGCAGCTATCCCGTTCCTCATGGCCGCGACAGCGCCTTTGCCGGCGCTCGCAGCCTTTCCCGACAAGCCGATCCGCATGGTGGTGCCGTTCGCCCCCGGCGGCGGCACGGACCTGGTGGCGCGTGCCATGGGCATTACCATGGGCGAGGACCTTGGCCAGCCCGTCATCGTCGATAACAAGCCGGGCGGCAGCACCATTATCGGCACCGATGCGGTGGCCAAGAGCGCGCCAGACGGCTACACGCTGGTGATGGCGACGCTGGCCCACGCGGTCAACCCGAGCCTGCACAAGAAACTGCCGTTCGATACGGAGAAGGCGTTCGCGCCGGTCATGCTGGTGGGCCGCTCGCCCAACGTGCTGGTGGTGAAGCCGGACAGCCCCATCAAGACCGTGCAGGACCTGATCGCCGCCGCCAAGGCCAAGCCGGGCAAGCTCAACTACGCCTCGCAAGGCGCCGGCACTTCGGCGCACCTGGCCGGCGAGCTGTTCAAGAACATGGCCAGGGTCGACTTGAACCACATTCCTTATCGCGGCGCCGGCCCGGCGATCACGGACCTGCTCGGCGGGCAGGTCGATGTGATGTTCGCCACGGCAGCCGCGGTGGCGCCGCACCTGGAGAGCGGCAAGCTTCGGGCGGTGGCGGTCACGACCGCGCAGCGCTCGCAGGCGCCGGCGCTGAGCAAGATTCCGACGATTGCGGAAAGCGGTGTGCCCAATTATGTGGCGGATAGCTGGTATGGCCTGTTCGTGCCGGCCGGCACGCCGCCGGCGGTGATCACGCGACTGAACGTCGCGGCGAAGAAGGCCGTGCACACCGACGCGTTCCGCAAGCGCGCCGAACAGGAGGGGCTTGCCATCAGTGGCGGCACACCAGATGAGTTCGGCCGCTACGTCAAGGCCGAGAGCCAGCGCTGGAGCAAGGTCATCAAGGATGCCCACATCACGGCCGACTGAGCGCGGCACTCGTAAAAAAACAGATCGCACACATAGCACCGGACAGGACCATGGACAACTATTCCCTGATTGAACTGAAGATCGAATCGGGCATCGCGCTGCTCGCCTTTAACCGCCCCGACAAGCGCAATGCCATGAGCGACGACATGCGCTCGGAATTCATCGACGCCCTGGAGCGCGTGGCGGCGGACAAGGCGATCCGCGCCCTGGTGCTCACCGGGAACGGCAAGGGCTTCTGCGCCGGCGGCGACGTGGCCGGCATGCAGCGCCGCATGGAGGCGCCCATCGGCGAAGTGGGCTTCAACGGCTGGAGCCGCCAGCAGCGGGTCCACCACACCGTGAAACTGCTCCACACCATGCCCAAGCCCACCATCGCCGCGGTCAACGGTGCCGCGGCCGGGCTGGGTGCCGATACCGCGCTGTGCTGCGATTTCGTGCTGGCGTCCGAAGCGGCGTCGTTCTCCTGGTCCTATATCAACCGGGGCCTGATCCCGGACGGTGGCGGCATGTATTTCCTGCCGCGCCGCGTAGGGCTGTCGGCAGCGAAGGAACTGGTCTTCACGGGCCGCAAGGTCGAGGCGCAGGAGGCCGCGGCCCTCGGCATCGCGGACCGCCTGAGCAAGCCCGAAGCGCTGATCGACGATGCGCTGAGCTGGGCGGCGCAACTGAGCCAGAGCTCGGCTACCGCGATCGCGCTGGGCAAGAGCATCATGAACCAGTCCTTCGAACTGCCCGCCGACCAGGTCTTCGCCCAGGGCAGCCAGGCGCAGGGCATCTGCTACACCAGCACCGAGCATCGCGACTCCGTGCTGGCTTTCCTGAACAAGACCGCCAGCAAGGCCTGACCACATGAATGCCATCCAACGACTTGTCACGCCGCGCAGCGTTGCCGTGATTGGCGCATCCGCCGATCCCGCAAAGACTGCCGGCCGCCCGGTTTCCTACCTGCGCAAGCATGGGTTCAGCGGGGCGATCTACCCGGTCAACCCCAAGGTCGAGTCGATCGACGGGCTGCCTTGCTATCCCGACATTGCCTCGCTGCCCGAAGTGCCGGACGTCGGCATCGTGCTGCTGGGCGCCGAGCGTGCGCACCTGGCGGTGCGCGACCTGGCGGCGCGCGGCGCGGGCGCGGCCATCGTGCTGGCAAGCGGCTATACCGAGACCGGCGCCGAGGGCGCGCGGCGCCAGGCTGAGCTGATCGAGGCGGCCGGCAGCATGCGCCTGCTGGGGCCCAATACCATCGGCCTGGTCAACCTGACCGACAACATCCCGCTGTCGGCCAGCGGCGCGCTGGAGATGGACCAGTTCCCGGCCGGCAGCATTGGCGTGGTGTCGCAAAGCGGCGGCATCCTCGGCGCCTTGCTGTCGCGCGCCGCGGCGCGCGGCATCGGCCTGTCCAAGCTGGTTTCGACCAGCAATGAAGTCGACCTGGATCTGGCCGACTTTATCGATTACATGGCCGATGACGCGGCCACCCGCGTGATCGCGCTGTATGTCGAGAGCGTGCGCAACCCGGAGACCTTCCGCCGTGCGGCGCTGAAGGCGGCGCGCGCCGGCAAGCCGGTGGTGGCGTTCAAGATCGGCCGCTCCGAGAGTGGCGCGCGCGCCGCGGTGTCACATACCGGCGCGCTGGCCGGTGCGGATCGCATGTATGACGCGCTCTTTGAACAGGTCGGCGTGATTCGCGCGCAGACCTTCTCGGACCTGCTCGACATGCCCGCGGCCCTGGCTACCGGGCGCAAGCTGACGGGCAACCGTGTTGCGATCCTGACCTCGACCGGCGGTGCCGGCACGCTGGTCTCCGACAGCCTGGGCGTAGCCGGCTTCGAGACCCCGGCCCCTGACGAAGCGACCGCGGCGAAGCTGCGCGCGCTGCAGAAGGGCGACCACGCGGCGCTCGACCGCAACCCGATCGACGTGACCCTGGCCGGGCTGCAGCCCGACCTGCTCCGCGCAGCGATCCGCATCCTGCTCGACAGCCCGAGCTACGACGCGGTCGCAGTCATCGTGGGCTCGTCCAGCCTGGCCATGCCGGACCTGATGGCCAATGCCATTCGCGACTGCCTGCCCCATAGTGACAAACCGGTGATTGCGTACGTGAGCCCGCATGCGCCGGAAGTCGCATCGCTGCTCAATCGCCGTGGCGTGCCGGCGTTTTCCGCGCCGGAGGCGTGCACGGTGGCGATCGACGCGATGCTGCGTGCCGGCAAGCTCGGTGCGGTCGGCGAAGCGGGCACCCCCACGCTGCCGTTGCCGGATCTCGCCGCCTATGGCACCGGCTCGATCGACGAAGCCGCAGCCAAGACCTTGTTCGCCGGTTTCGGCGTACCGGTTGCGAAGGAGGTTGTGGTTGCCGATGGCGCCGAGGCGATGGCGGCTGCGCAAGCCTTCGGCGGCAATGTCGTGCTGAAGATCCTGTCGGCCGAGATCACCCACAAGAGCGATGTCGGCGGCGTGGCCGTCAATGTCCCGCCTGCGGAGGCGGCAAGCCGGCTGGCAAGAATGGCAAGCGACGTGCAGTCGGCCACGGGTATCGCGCCGCAGCGCTTTCTGGTGCAGGAAATGGTCAAGGGCGGCGTCGAAGTGATTCTCGGCATGCACCGCGACGCACTCGGCACCGCGATCCTGCTCGGCATGGGCGGCGTGACTGCCGAGCTGTTCGGCGATACCACGCTGCGGCTGCTGCCTGGCGAGCGCGGACTGAGCCGCGACGCCGCGCTGGCGATGATCGGCCGCCTGAAGACGGCCCCGCTGCTGCAGGGCTTCCGGGGCCGGCCGAAGGCGGATGTGGAAGCGCTGGCCGACGCGATCGTCGCCTTCTCGCGCATGGTCGCCACGCTTGGCGACCGGCTGGCCGAGGCGGAGATGAATCCCGTGTTCGTGCTGCCCGAAGGGCAGGGTGTGGTGGCCGCCGATGGCGTGGCGGTGCTGGCCGGCAACGACAAGCCCTGACGGGACCCTGGCATGTGCAACGAGCGCGACGGTGCCCTGGTGACCTCGGTCGATGGGTGCGAGATCATCTGGCGAAGCTTTGGCGACGGCCCGGCGAGCGTGCTGCTGCATGGCGGCCATGGCAACTGGCAGCACTGGACGCGCAATATCGGGCCGTTGTCCCGGAGCCGCCGGCTACTGGTGCCAGACATGCCGGGTTTTGGCGATTCAGGTGCGGCGCCGCGCGCCGACCTGCCGGGATTCGTCGAGGTCCTGGCCCGCTCGCTGGCCCAGCTATCGCCTGGCCGTGTCGACCTGGTGGGCTTTTCCTTCGGCGCGCTGGTGGCGGCGCACCTTGCGACCCATGCGGGCCTTGGCGATATCGATGTCGGTCGCCTGGCGTTGCTCGGGCCGGCCGGCCATGGCGGTCCGCGCCGCATGACGCGGGCGCTGGTCGACTGGCGCCGCTGCCAAGATCCGCACGCGCTTGCCGCGGCGATGCGCGACAATCTGGCGGCATTCATGTTCGCCGACCCGGCCGCCATCGACAGCGAAGCCGTGGCCATCCACACGCGTGCCTGTCGTGCGACCCGCTTCCATAGCAAGTCGATCTCGCGTGCGGGCGGATTGCAGCAGGCGCTGGCGCGCTTTCCCGGCCCGGTATTGATGATCTGGGGCGAAACGGATGTAACCATGTCGCCCGAATCGATTGCCGGGATCGCCCGCGATTCGCGGCACGCATCAGCCGACGCGCCCGAAGTCAGTGTCAGCGTGGTGCCGGGCGCCGGGCATTGGGTCCAGTATGAGGCCCACCAACAAGTCAACCGGCTGCTGCAGGCATGGCTGCAGCAGCTCCCCGACACGCCGGCGCAGGCCGGCTGAGGAGAACCTATCTTGAACGCAACCGAGGTCTTTGGGCCTTTCTTCAGCGCCATCAAGGCAGGACCGCTGCCAGCCGAGGTGCTGCATCATGCGAAGCGCGCGCTGGTCGACTGGCATGCGGCGCTGTTCCCGGGCATCGGCACCGATGCGGTCCAGCGCCTGCAGCGCGTGCTGGAAGAAGAGCTTGGCCGCGGCAACGCCACCCTGCCAATGGGGCGACGCGCCACGGCGCGCGCCGCGGCGCTGCTCAATGGCGCTGCCGCCCACGCTGCCGAGATCGACGACAGTTTCCGTGATGCCATGTATCACCCAGGCGCCGCCACCATTGCCGCCGCCATTGCCGCGGCACAGGACGCGGGCGCCAGCGGCGAAACGCTGCTCAAGGGCATCGTCGTCGGCTATGAGGTCTCAACGCGCATCGGCGTCGTGCTGGGCCGGGCGCACTATCGCTTCTGGCACAGCACCGCGACTGTCGGCACCTTCGGCGCTGCGGCCGCCGCGGCGTTCATCCATGGCGCGAACGAGGAGCAGCTTGCCCACGCGCTGGCGACCGCGGCGACTTTCGCAGCCGGGCTGCAGCAGGCGTTCCGCATGGACTCGATGTCCAAGCCGCTGCACGCAGGCCGCGCAGCGGAGGCCGGATTGCTGGCCGCCCGCGCCGCCATCGCCGGCATCACCGGTTCGCTCGATGTGCTCGACGGTGAGACCGGCATGGGGCGCGCGATGTCGGACGGCCCTGACTGGAACGGGCTGGCATCGACGCTTGGGCAAGACTTCCATATTTGCCGGCTGACCTTCAAGAACCACGTTGGCTGCGGCCATACCTTTGCTGCAATCGACGGCGCGCTGGCGCTGAAAGCGAAGCTGGGCATCGACACCGCCCAGATCCGTCGCATCCGCGTCGCCACGTATCGTCCGGCGCTGGATATCGCCTGCTATCTCGACCCCAGAAGCGAGAACGAAGCCAAGTTCAGCCTCAAGTTCATCGTCGCCGCCGCCCTGGTGCATGGCAGCGTGCGCTTGTCGGCCTACACGCCGGAACGGTTGTGGGACAGCGAGACGCGCCGGCTGATGGACTGCATGACTGTCGAGGTCGACCCTGAAATCGACGGCTGGTTTCCTGGCAAGCGCGCGGCAAGGATTGAGATCGAAACCCTGGACGGGGCCACGGCAGACTACTTGCAGCCAAATCGCAAGGGCGATCCGGAGGACCCGCTGTCCGACGCCGACCTCGACGGCAAGCTGATCGAACTGGCAGCGCCGGTGATAGGCGCCGATGGCGCGCGCCGGCTGGCGCAGAAGATCTGGCACGTCGAGACGGAGCCGGTGGTCAGCCTGTTTGGCTGAGCAGCGGCGCCCCGGCGCCAACGCGGTCACCGGCATGACGAACACAAGCGGTGAAGGACAAGGAGATCGGCATCGAGTAGCATTGCCTGCGGCGGGTGCAACCCAGCAAATGCATGCACCGGACGCCGCTTTCCAGAACGGTCACTGGTGCGCAGTGATCCCCTGTCATGCCAAACAGCACCGTCAATATCGAACGGATCAAACCAGGCCAAGGCAAGGCGACGCCCAACCGCTCGCTCGAACGTGGCATTGCCGTACTGCGCGCCTTCCGCGCCGGCGCGTCCATGCTCGGCAACAGCGAGATTGCCGAGCGCACCGGCTTGTCCCGCTCGACCGTCAGCCGCCTGACGCAGTCGCTGATTGAGACCGGCATGCTCGAGTATGTCCCGCAGTGCCGGGCCTACCGGCTGGGTGTGCCGGTCCTCAGCATGGCGCATGCCATGCGCGACGGCTCGCAGGTTCTCAGGGTCGCGGCGCCGATGATGGCCGAGGTTGCCATGCGGCACAAGATCAATGTCGGACTGGCGGTCGCCGAGGGAGACGAGATGATCTACCTGGAGTCGTTCCGCTACAACCGGCGCCAGTCACTGCGCACGGTGGTGAGCGGGCAGCGCATCCCGATGGCGCTGACCTCTCTCGGCCGCGCGCACCTCGCAACGCTGGCACCTGAGGCGTTCAACGCGATGATGAGGGCCATGGCCGACAAGAACCGCGGCCGCGGCTGGGGGGAGCTGCGACGCGAAATCGATGCCGCGGTGTCTTCCGTGCATGAGAAAGGCTACTGCGTGGCGTCATGGCAGCCTCAGGTTGTGGCCATGGCAACACCATTGCGATTTGACGAATATGCCGTCCATGTACTGAACGTCAGCGTATCCACGCACCAGGATGCCGGTGCTGTCGAGGCGGCGCTGGCCAAGCCACTGATGGAACTTGCAGCGGCGATACAGGCGCGGATGCTGCGGGTGGAGTAAGGGCGCTGCAGTATCGAGATCCGCGCCGGCTTTCGCCCCATGCCAAAGGACGGGCTGACCGTTCTTGGTCCCGAGATTGTTGCCCGGTCTTTGAGGCTGAGCCTCACGCATCAGGCACAGCCCGGAGCAACCCGCCAGGTCATCCGCCGTAACCCAGCCGGGGACAAGATGGGGGCGCAAGGTGCCGCTCGAACCAGCCTATCGTGAGTGCCGCGATGTCTTCCAGGGCCCTGCGGTCTTCAAATCCGCGGCCGCTGGTCGGGATGAGCCTCAGTTGCCGCGGACAATGCATCTGTTCGAATGCAAGATTGTTGATCTGGATGTCTTTCGGATTGCCGCTGGCACATATCAGCAAGGCAGGGATTTCAAGCTGCCGCAGGGTTGCGCTGCCCGCGAGATCCAGCCGCCCCGCAACACAGGCTACGGCGCTGAGTTGCGTCGCGCCGCACGCGGCCGAGCGCAGGGCTGCCGCCGCTGCGGTGCCGGTACTTAGCAGGCCCACAGGCAAGCTTGCGCAGGGCGTCCCGGTACGCAGGAAGCTCAAAGTCTGGTCCAGTCTTGCCACCAGCTCATCGACCTCCGATTCCGGTGCGTCGTCGACGCGGCTGTCAGGCTGCAGGTCCACGAGCATGGTGGCGAATCCTTTCGCGCGCAGCTTGCGTGCCAGGTAATGGCTTCGGGCTGCAAGGCGTTGCGCGCCACCGGCATACACCATCACCGCGACGCCGACCGGGTTCGGCGCCGTTTCGAGCATGGCCCGCAGCCGAGTGGTCTGATACGGAATCAGCATCGCCTTGCTCAACGACGGCACGCCCGCCACCGCACCTGGCCGGGCGTGGGTCTGGGGTTGCGCTGGCGGTATCCCTGTTAACTGCCGGACGCGGTCGTCGCTGACCAGCTGGAACTCATGATAGAAGTGCGAGAGGTTCTCGATGCGGTCCGGGGTATCCAGGCAAATGACTTCGTCGGCAAGCGCGCGGACCCGGTCCAGCCCGGCTGGGGTGGCGATCGGGAGCGCGCATATGAGCCGGGCAGGGTGCCGCTTGCGCAGGCTGGCGAGGGCCGCATACATTGTTGCGCCGCTCACCAGGCCGTCATCCACGACGATCACCACGCGACCGCCCGGATCCGCCGGCTTGCGAACCGGCGTATACACGGCGCGCTGCCTGCGAAGCTGGTCGAACTGGGCATCACGCTGGCTGTCGGCGCCGCCACTTGCGTCCATTGCGTCCGTGCACCATGTCGCGCCAGAGTCGTCCAGTGCTACGCCAGGAACGATCCTGCGCGCCATCACCAGGTCGAAGTCAGCGCCCAGTGCGTCGGCCACGACGCGCCCGACCGGCACGCCGCCGCGCGGAATCGCCAGCACCAGGGCACCGGTTCCCCGATACGCGCGCAACGCCCAGGCGAGCTCTGAGCCCGCATGCTCACGTGCCTGAAAACGTGTCTGGTAACGGCTCATCGAACTATCTGCCAGGGATCTATTGACGGAGTTTCAGGACGACGGCGCCGGTAAGCCGGCCCTCGCGCAGGTCGGCCAGTGCTTCGTTGGCCTGCTCCAGCGGATACGCGGTGGTGTGCGTATGCAGCGGGGTCCGGGCGGCGATATCCATCAGTGCGAAGCCGTCGGCACGCGTGAGGTTGGCTACGGAACACAGGCGCCTTTCTTCCCAAAGCAGCTGGTAAGGCATGCTTGGGATATCGCTCATATGAATTCCGCCGCAGACCACGATGCCACCCTTGTCCACGGCGCGCAGCGCCTTGGGCACCAGCCCGCCCACCGGGGCGAAAATCAGCGCGGCGTCCAGCGGCACGGGCGACTCGAGGTCGCTCGCGCCGGCCCAGCACGCGCCGGATTGATAGGCGAGTTGCTGGGCGCCTGCGTCGCCCGTGCGGGTGAAGGCGTAGACTTCGCGGCCTTGCGCCACCGCGATCTGCGTCACCAGGTGGGCGGCGGCGCCAAAGCCGTAGATGCCGACGCGCTGCGCATGGCTGGCTGCGCCCGCCATGCGCAGCGTCCGGTAGCCGATCAGGCCGGCGCAGAGTAGTGGTGCGGCGTGTTCGTCATCGTAGCCGGGCGGAATCCGGAAACAATAGCCGCTGTCGGCAACAACGTACTCCGCATAGCCGCCATCGCGGGTATAGCCAGTGAACAACGGTGCGTCGCAAAGATTCTCGTGATGACGCAGGCAGTAGCGACAATGGCCACAGCTATGTCCGAGCCAGGGCACACCGACGCGGTCGCCCGGCTTGAAGGCGGTGACACCGGCGCCGCACAAATCCACCCGTCCGACGATTTCATGTCCCGGGATGAGCACCGGCTTGGGATGGCGCAGGTCGCCGTCGGCGATATGCAGGTCGGTCCGGCACACCCCGCAAGCCCCCACTGCAATGCGAAGTTCGCCGGGCCCCGGTTCGGGAACCGGCAAGTGGTGGAGGCGCAGCGGCAGGCCTGCGCCCTCGAAGACCATCGCACGCATGGTTTGGTGGGGCATGGCGCGCCTAACCTTCGACTTCGCTGCGGACCAGGAGCACAGGCTTGCTGGTCTTGGCAAGCACGCCTTCCGACACGCTGCCCATCAGCAGGCGCCGGACGCCGCGGCGGCCGTGGGTGCCAAGCACGATCAGGTCGGCATTCCACGCATCGGCTTCGGTGACAATGGTCAACGAGATCCGGCCGGGCGCCACCGGCTTTTCATCCAGTTTCACCGAATTGCGCACGCCTGCTTCGCTGAGCCTGGCTGAGGCGGCATCCAGCGCCTTGCGGCCGTGCGCGGTGATGTTGTCGACCAGTTCCTTGGGGTTGAAGTAACTGGCCTCGAAGAACACATCGCTGTCGTCTACCACGAACAACGCCTTGACCTCGGCCCCGGTTGCCTTGGCGATGATGATGGCCTGGCTCAGTGCCAGGTCGGAAGAACGGCTGCCATCGACGGCGAGCAGGATGCGCTGGTACATGATGGATCTCCTGAAGGGCAAGGGTGTGTTCGACGTTGCGATGCGCTGCATTCAGCGTAGGCGCCGGCCTCGATAAGCGCTTGATATAGGTCAACCCGAAGGGGCAGGCGCCGCGAGAAATTGACCGCAGACAGAAGTGATGGCCGCATGGCTTGACGGGTTTTCATACCTTTGTTCGCAGTAGCCTCCACCGCACATGAGGACGAACTTGAGCCATGTCGCCGCATGCTGGCCCGTTGATCCGGGTCAAGCGCCGCTCGGCCTTGCTGCCTAGACTGGTCTGTAGTTGAGGGTGAGGGCGATCATGGCTTACGACAGCATCCTGGTGCATCTGGACAGCAATCCGCAGGCACGGCAGCGGCTCGAAGTGGCGGGGCGACTTGCGGCGGCCAGCCAGTGCCGGCTGATCGGCATGTACGCCGGTTTCATTCCCGATCCTGCCTGGTTCTACCTCATGGAAGGCGCGCAGCAATATGTCGCGGACGATCTGGCCCGGCGCAAGCAGGTCAGGGAAGACGTCCGCGCGCAGTTTCTGGCTGCAACCCAGGCCATGCCGGTGCGCGCGGAGTGGCGCGCCGCGGAGCAGGGGACGGTGGCATCGGTGCTGCGCGAGGCCCGCGAGGCCGGCCTGGTCGTTGCCGGCCAGTACGACCCCGGCAATACCGAAGGGCCGGTGGCCCGGCAACTGCTGGAATCGCTGCTGCTGGAGACCGGCCGACCGACGCTCGTGGTGCCGTGCGCGGGCACGTTTCCAACGCTGGGTACGCGCGTGATCGTGGCGTGGAATGGCAGCCGCGAGGCGGCGCGGGCGCTTCACGACGCCGTGCCGCTGATGGCCGGCGCGCAGGCGCGCATTCTTTGCGCACAGACCGCGGCCAAGGAGGCAAGAGCCGACGCCACCCCGGTCGGCCACGCCGCACGCGTGCTGGAGCGCCACGGCGTCGCCGTGGAAATCGAACACGGTCCTGGTGGGGCTGACCTGACCATCGGCGAACTCATCCTTTCGCGTGCGGCGGATTTCGATGCCGACCTGATTGTGATGGGTGCCTACGGACACGGTCGCATGCGGGAACTGGTGCTGGGCGGTGTCACGCGTACGCTGCTTGACTCAATGACCGCACCGGTGCTGTTTTCACGATGATGCAAGGTCAAACCAAAGAGTGGAATCACGTCATGGACTTCAGAACCATCCTTGTCGACCTGAGCGAAGATGCTGCACGGTCCGCACGCATTGAAACGGCAGCACGGCTTGCCGAAAAGTCCGGCGGCAGCGTGGTCGGACTGACGGCAACAGGAACGCACCTGGAGCCGTTTCGTGGGGCGGGCGAAGAAGCCGGGCAATACGGCGTGCTTGCCGCGAACCATTTACACAAGCTGGCTGCGGCTCACAGGAACGCACTCGAAACGCTGACCGGGCAAGTGTCGCCGGCCATTCCCACCCGGCACATCGTTGTCGAAGCCGAGTCTGGCTGGGCGCTTGCCGACGAGGGCCGCTTCGCCGATCTCATCCTGCCCGCAGCGCCCTCGGCGCAGGCCGATGTGCCGGCTCTGCTGGCCGGGGTCGCGGAGTACGCGATGCTCAATGCAGGCCGGCCCATCCTGCTGGTGCCGGGCGCGTCCGGCCCGCGACTTGGCGGCCATGTCGCCATCGCCTGGAACGGCGGCCGGGAGGCCGCGCGCGCGGTCGCGGACGCACTGCCGTGGCTTGTGCATGCCAGCGCCGTTACCGTCCTGGTGGTCAGTGCTGGCAAGCACAGCGCTGCCGGTGAGAAAGCGGCCTATCGTGACAGCGCGGATCGGCTGACAGCGTGGCTGCTCAGCCATGGCATCCACGCCAGTCTGCTGGTCGGAGAGGGCGATCCCGACCACGTGCTGCCACAACTTGCGGCCAAGGTTCAGGCCGGCCTGCTGGTCGCGGGCGGCTATGGCCGCTCCCGGCTGAGGGAGCTGGTGCTGGGTGGCACCACCCGCGCCCTGCTGCGCCAGTCAGGCTTGCCAGTCTTCATGTCGCACTGAGGCTAACCCTCCTGGGCGGTTGGGGCTACCGGCGTCGACTCAACGACAGAAGGATCACAGCGGCTTGGGGGAATACAGCGCGCTTTGGAATTCTGGCACGTACTCGTATTTCATCATCTTCCCCAGCTTCAGCGCCTTAATGTACGTCGACAAGCTCCCCTCGGTAAGCGTGAGGTTCACCGACTCCGCATTTGTACTGGAGGTGTGACTAAGCTGACGGGAAATCGCATAACCAGTAGTCAATCGCCCATTCTGATCGACATTTGTAAAGCTGTTCGTGACCATGGAGGTCTTGCTCGAAAGGTCGCCCAGCTTCTTGGTTTCAAGGGTGACATCGACCTTGCCCGTTTCGCTGTCAAGAATCTCGACGACAACCGATTTGTCGGTTTCGCGGTAGTTTATGCCGGTCAGCCATTTGGGTAGGTTGTAGCCCACCACACCCCGTACCCTGGCGAGTTCGGTATTTACCGGAAGCTTCAGTACGTAGCCCCAGAAATCGTTCGACATCGCCTGGCTCACCAGGGTAAGCGGTCCAAGATTGGAGCTACCCGGCCGATTTGTGATGACGGAAAGACCAATCTCGTTGTAGCTGTCGTTGTCGCAATAGCCATACGAGTAGGCGGTGAGTGCGATGAGGCCTCTGCCCGGCCAGACCTGAAGGGGTTGAACCCTCTCCAGGACTTGAGCAGGCATCAGTTCCCGCAGCTTGTCCAAGTCGGCGGTGAAGATGGCCGTCACCCTGCTGTTCTTGTAGTAGAAGTTTGGCGAGTAGGATTCAAAGCCAATATCTACCTTCTCCTTCTTGAGATCCTTGAACCAGCTCAAGTCAACGTCTGGAGCCTCCTGCTGAATGACGGAAAGCGGAGGATTCGAGCGATAGCGGTCATACAGCCCGCCTCTGACCACGGGAACCTCATGTCCTGCGAGGTTGATGGTTGTGCTTTCAGCCTGCATAGTTTTCGATGTGCCATCGGCCCATGAAGGATTCAAGAGGACGCTCAGGATTACACCTGCTGCAGCCGCAAGATTTCTGATTTTCATATGAAGATACTTTGATGTTTAAGTTGGAATAGCCTGCGGGCCCAGACATCTGCCTGGCGAAATTTTTCTCATTCGAGTGGTGGAAATCGATTCTCCTTTATCCAGAACATTTTCCAGGGCTGAGTCAGGAGTCCATTTTCAGGTCGGGCGTTATTGATGCTGAGGAGCATCCCAAGGTCGAACTTGACTTGAAGGTCAAGCGGTTTTCCGCGATTTTCATATTTCACATGAAAGCGGCATGTAGGGATGAATAACCTACTTGGCTTCCGTCTCGGCCTGCGGCTGCAGTAGCGCCAGCACCTGCCTCGCTACAGCCTTGCTCGACTGAGGGTTCTGCCCCGTGACGAGACGTCCGTCGGTGACGACATGGGAGGTGAAGGGCAGAAACGCCTTCTCGTATTTCCCCCCAGCAGCTCCCATGGCGTCTTGCAGATAGAACGGGACTTGATCCCGAATGCCCGACAGTTGTTCCTCGAAGTTGGAGAAGCCCGTGACGCGCCGACCACTGATGAGCGGCTTGCCATCTGCCCCCTGAAGTTGAACCAGTGCTGCATTGCCGTGGCAGACCGCTGAAACGATGCCTCCCTGCTGGTAGATCGCCTCGGCCAGGCGCTTGAGGTCCGGGGCGTCACGGAAATCCCTGCTCTCGCCAGCACGGGAAGCGCTAGCAAGAACGTCATCGCGAAGGTGAGCAAGTTCTTCAGCAGTGAGTTCATGGATGCACGGGGTCCGAAAGGTCTCGACATCAGCTTGCGGAGTTGTCTGGTCAGCCATGGGCGCGCTGCCCCACCCAGCGCCGGTATCGACGGACGCGGCAGGCGTTGGACATCTGCTGCAGGATCAGCGCACGCAGCGGTGAGACCTTGGGATCAGTGGCCTTGCCTCGGCTAAGGTTGCGCAGTTGAAACTTGACTGCCGCCATGTTGGCCAACGAGGCCAGCGGCTTGTTGTTCCAGCGGATCGGGAGCAACGCAGGCGCACTGTCTTTGCCGGCACGCCAATCGCGCGGCAGATTGGGGTCGATGGCCAGAGCAGTACCGATGCCAACCATGTCCACGCCGCTCTTGACCACTTGCTCGGCCACCGGCCGACGGCGAATGCCGCCTGTGACCATCACTGGCATCTTCGCCACTGCGCGGAGGTCGCGAGCGAACTCTGCAAAGTAGGCCTCGCGGGCGAGCGTGCGGCCGTCGCGGGCTTCACCCTGCATGGCCGGGGCCTCGTAGCTGCCTCCCGACAACTCGACTAGGTCAACGGCCAGCTCGTTGAGCATCTTCACAACCTCGCGGGCGTCATCCTCGCTGAAGCCACCACGCTGGAAGTCGGCAGAGTTCAGCTTGACAGCAACCGCGAAGCCGGGCGAAACCACGGCGCGTACGGCCTTGACGATCTCAAAGAGCAGGCGAGCGCGGTTCTCCAGCGGGCCACCCCACGCATCCGTTCTCTGGTTGCTCAAAGGCGAGAGAAATTGGCTCAGCAGATAGCCGTGCGCCGCGTGAATCTCGACGCCAGTGAAACCCGCTTGTTCCCCCAGCTGCGCCGTGCGGGCAAAACGCCGGATCACGTCCTCGATGACCTCCCGCGTCATCGCCTGCGGCGTGTTGAAGTGCTTGGACATGTTGCCCAGGTTCATTGGCACGGCAGAGGGGGCCCAGGTGGGTTGCCCCAGGTTGGCAGGCATCTGGCGGCCGGGATGGTTGATCTGCAGCCAGAACTGCGCTCCCTTGGATCGCCCGACCTGCGCCCAGCGCTTGAACCGGTCCAGATGCCTGGCGTCTTCCAGCACGACGCCGCCTGGCCCCGTCATGGCACGGCTGTCCACCATCACATTGCCCGTAATCAGCAGGCCGGCACCCCCCTCTGCCCAAGCCCTGTACAGGCTCATCAGTTCCTCCGAGGGCGCGTGGTCAGCGTCCGCCATGTTCTCTTCCATGGCGGCTTTGGCGATTCGGTTCGGAACACTTGAACCGTTACGAAGAATCAACTTGTCGAACACGTTCATGGGGTCACCTCGTTTGATCGTGGCTCGACTTTAAGGTTGAAGTCAACTTTAATGTCAAGACCCTTTGTGAGGTGATGTATGAGTGGCGCCATGCATGGCAGCGAGACATGGACGCCGAACGGCGGCAATTGCAGTCCGTGGCATTTTTTAGCGCTGACGGGACCTGTTAAACGAAAAAGGCTGGCCACAAAACGTGGCGAGCAGGACTGCGATTTCCTTCTTCTTCACTGCCGCGCGCTCGAGCGACCTGAATGGCATCGCGAGGGGACAGCCAGGTGCCAGAAAGCTATTCGTCCGGCACCTGTGGCTGTTAGCCTCGCACGAACGCGAGGAGATCGGCGTTAATCGTTTCGGCGTTCGAAGTTGGCATCCCGTGTGGAAAACCCGGATAGGTCTTCAGGGTGCCGTTCCTGAGCAGCTTTGCCGACAAGAGCCCCGAGTTTGCATAAGGGACAATCTGATCGTCGTCGCCATGCATCACCAGAACGGGAATCGTTGCGCTCTTCAGGTCTTCGGTGAAGTCGGTCTGCGAGAAGGCGACGATGCCGTCATAGTGGGCCTTGGCGCTGCCCATCATTCCCTGCCGCCACCAATTCCAGATGACGCCTTCCGACGGTTTCGCGTCAGGGCGGTTATAGCCGTAGAAAGGGCCCGCGGGGATGTCGTAATAAAACTGTGCACGATTTGCCGCGAGCTGGGCCTGGAGGCCATCGAAGACATCCTTGGGGAGACCTCCCGGATTGCTCTCGGTCTTCACCATCAGCGGCGGAACGGCGCTGATGAGTACCGCCTTGGCGACGCGGTCCTCCCCATGACGCGCGACGTAATGAATGACCTCGCCACCGCCCGTGGAATGCCCGACATGGACTGCCTTCTGCACGCCGAGGTGGTTTACGACTGCCGCAACATCATCGGCATAGTGGTCCATGTCATGGCCGTCCCAGACCTGGCTGGATCGTCCATGGCCGCGACGGTCATGGGCGACAACCCGATAGCCGTGCGCCAGAAAAAAAAGCATCTGGGCATCCCAGTCGTCAGCGCTGAGCGGCCAACCGTGATGAAAGAAGATAACCTGTGCGTCACGTGGACCCCAGTCCTTGTAGAAGATCTCAACGCCATCCTTTGTTGTCACGTATGCCATTTTTGCTTCTCCTGTGTAATGCATAAGCCTGCAATCGGCGATGTGCGCGCTGATATTTGCTGCGCGGAGGTCGAGTCCTGCTCCTTTCCAGATAGGTAGATGAGGGGGAGGGAATGTGGCCGGGGCCACCACGCTAGCCAGGTCGGCCTGCCTTGCCGGGCCGAGATTCACTGTAGGATTAAAGTGAACCTTAATGTCAATGCTTTCTTAGGTGCCGTATGAGAATTGGAGAACTGGCTAGGCTCAGCGGTCTGACGGCCTCCCGCATTCGCTTTTACGAGGCGGCCGGATTGATCCTGGCGGTCGAGCGCCAGGCGAATGGCTATCGCGACTACCCGCCGGAGGCGGTATGGATTCTGGAAATCATCGCCAGCGCGCAGAGCGCGGGGTTCTCGCTCGATCAGATCCGCCATCTGCTACCGCTCGGTTCGGGGAACTGGCAGCACGATGAGCTACTGGATGCCCTCAAGCGGAAAGTCGCAGAAATCGAGGACATGCAGAAGCGCCTCAAACAAAACAAGACCCATTTGCTCGCCGCCATCCGAAACATCGAAAACCGGCCTGCGGATATGCCGTGCTCTGACAGGACGAAGTGGGTGCTGGACCGCCTCCGCGAAGAAGGGGCCGTCGTGCCAGTTCGGGGCAAGACCCGTCGCCCCGCAGCGAGCTGATGCCGGAACGTGCTGGGCAGCGCCGGAAACCACTGGCGCACGTGTCTCCCAATGAGTCGGTCTACTTCGGTCCCGATCCCTTCAGTATCCGCGTTGGGATCCACAAGGTGATCGGAATGAGTCCAATCTGAACTATCCGCATCTGGATGCTTGACCTTCAAGTTGAGTTTAACCTTAAAGTGCTGGCTGCCGGCCGTTAATCGGCTTGCCTCAGGCACTGGCTGGCATGGTCTGTGCACAGCGCGGCCAAAGCGCCTGGCATACGTGACAAGCCAGCATGAATTTCGGTAAGGGCAAGGAGATAACACATGAATCTGGACGTCAACCGCCAGCCGGTCAGCGTCGATTGCGATCCGGCCACCCCCTTGCTGTGGGTGCTGCGGGACCATTTGAACCTGACGGGCACGAAGTTTGGCTGCGGCGTCGCGGCTTGCGGCGCGTGTACCGTGCATCTGGATGGCGCGGCGGTGCGGTCCTGCGTCTTGCCCGTCGCGGCGGTGGCCGGCAAGCGCATCACCACGATCGAAGGGCTGGCCGACGCGCCGGGCCAGCGCCACGCGCTGCAGCAGGCCTGGATTGACGAACAAGTTCCGCAATGCGGCTACTGCCAGTCAGGCATGCTGATGGCGGCGGCGGACCTGCTGGCCCGACAGCCAGACCCGAGTGATGCCGACATCGATGCCGCCATCACCAACCTGTGCCGCTGCGGCACGTATCCGCGCGTGCGTACCGCCATCATGCGTGCAGCGAAGGCGCTGCGCGAGGGGCGCGCATGAGCGCCAAGGCAACCACCCCGCGCCGCGGACGGCGCCGGTTTCTGCTTGGGGCGCTAGGGCTTGGCGGTGCGCTGGTGGTCGGCTGGGGCGTGATGCCCCCTCGCAGCCGGCTTGGCGATCCTGCGGCGTTTCCTGAAGCGACCGGCCAGATTGCCCTGAACGGCTGGATCAAGATCACGCCGGAAGGCAATGTCATCCTCGCCATGCCGCGAGTGGAGATGGGGCAGGGCATCCACACCGCGCTGTCGATGCTGGCTGCCGAGGAACTCGATATTCCGCTGGCAAGGGTGAGCATCGAGTCGTCGCCCATCGAACGAATCTATGGCAATGTCGTCACCATGGGCGACAGCTCGCTGCCGCTGCATCCTGACGATGCCGACAAGACCTGGGCGCGCGCGCTGCACTGGATCATGGCCAAGAGCGCGCGAGAGGTCGGCCTTATCATCACCGGCGCCAGCAGCAGCGTGGCCGACGGCTGGCAGCCAGTGCGCGAGGCCGCCGCGACCGCGCGCACCGCCTTGGTGGAAGCTGCTGCGCGCGAATGGGGCGTGCAGGCGGCACAGGTGACGGTGCGGGAAGGCCAGCTCATTGGCCCGGGCGGCAAGCAGATGCCTTTCTCCGCGGTCGCGCGGAAGGCGCGCGACATTGCGCCGCCATCGAACGTCACACTCAAGCCGGCTTCGCAATACCAGCTGATTGGCAAGCCTGCACCGCGCAACGACATCGCCAGCAAGACGGATGGCAGCGCACGCTTTGCCATCGATGCGCGGCCGCCCGGCATGTTGTACGCGGCGGTCGTCATGTGCCCGGTGTTTGGCGGCAAACTCAAGACCTTCCAGTCGAAGGCGGCGCTTGCCATGGCCGGCGTGCGCTATGTCGTGCCGTTCGAGGGCTCGGCAGGCGGCGCACCGGGCGTGGCCGTGGTGGCCGACCACTACTGGCAGGCACGGCAGGCCCTGGCGACGCTCGAACCGGTCTGGGACAACGGGCCGCATGCCACGCTCGATTCCGCCGGCATCCGGCAGCAGCTCGTCAGCGCGCTCGACAGCGACAAGGGCGGTTTCACGTACCGTTCGATGGGCGATGGCCTGAAGGCCTTTGACAAGACGGGCGGCGCAACCATCGTCGAGGCCGAATACAGTGTGCCGTACCTGGCGCATGCCGCCATGGAGCCGATCAACTGCACGGCGCGGGTGACCAGGGATCGCGTGCAACTCTGGGCGCCCACCCAGGTGGCAACGCTTGCGCAACTGGTCGCGGCGCGCACGGCAGGTGTGAGCCGGGACCAGGTGCATATCGACATCCCGCTCATTGGCGGCGGCTTCGGACGGCGACTGGAGTCGGATTTCATCGGCCAGGCCGTGTCGATCGCCACCAGGACCGAGGGCCGCCCGGTACAGGTGATCTGGTCGCGTGAGGACGACATTCGCCACGACTTCTATCGTCCGCAGGCCATCGCACGGCTGAAGGCGCGCGTCGAGAATGGCAGGGTGACGGCCATCGCCTCGCGCAGTGCCGGGCAGTCGATCCTGGCCGGCGAGCTGGAGCGCCTGTTTGGCGCGCCGTCGCTCGGCATCGACCGCTATACCGCCGAGGGCCTGTTCGACCTGCCATACGAGATCGAGCACGAGCACATTGCGCACGTGGTGGTCGATTTGCCGGTACCGATCGGATTCTGGCGCAGCGTCGGTCACTCCTGCAACGGCTTCTTCCTGGAAGGTTTTCTGAACGACGTGGCAGCGGCCGCCAGACTCGATCCGCTAGCGATGCGGCGCGACTTGCTCAAGGCGCACCCGCGTGAGCTGAAGGTGCTCGACACCTTAGCGCAGGCGGCAGGTTGGAACCAGCCGCTGGCACCGGCTGCGGACGGCGCGCCGCGTGCGCGCGGGCTCGCGCTGCACAACTCGTTCGGCTCGGTGGTGGCACAGGTGGCAGAGGTGTCGCTCAAGGACGGAAAGCCGCGCGTGCATCGCGTTGTCTGCGCCGTGGACTGCGGCACGGTGGTGAATCCGGACATCGTTGCGCAGCAGGTGGAAAGCGGGATTATCTTCGGGCTGACTGCGGCGCTGTACGGCCAGGTCCAGATCAAGGACGGGCAGGTCGTGCAGAGCAACTTCCCCGACTATCCGATGCTGAAGATGGCTGAGGCACCGGTGATCGAAACCCACATCGTGCCCAGCACGGCTGAGCCCAGCGGCGTCGGTGAAATTGCCGTGCCGCCGATCGGGCCGGCCGTGGCACATGCCGTCGCCCAGCTCACCGGCAAGTCGGTGCGGCAGCTGCCAATGATGTAAGGCAATAACAAGGTTGGCCGGTTGAATCCGCAACCGACAAGCGACGGTCCAGCCAGCCCCAACCTTGTATCAGGCGTTCAAAGTAAACAACCGCAGCCGAAGCCGCGGTTATCCTTCATTCTCCAGTATGACCAATCGCCATCAAGGCTGCCCTCGTAGCGGCCGCGCCAGACATCCGCCTCAGTCCAAGGGGAAATGCTCCGCAGCAGTCCGATCAAGCTTCAACTTGATCATGACCACCAGGCAGTGAATGCCGTGGCATGCCTCGGAACGTTCGCTTTCCACTTCCAGCAGGGACAGGACGCAACTAAGGCTGGGGCTGATGTGCTCGAGCGATTCGAGGCAGTCTGCTGGATTGGCGGCCAGCATGGTTTCATGTTTCGACGTGGTTCGTTTTTTTGCATTGCGAGCTCCTAAACGCGTGAACTTGGCCGCGTGATGCGGCCACCATTAGCGAGTTTCAGGTTGCAACGCCCGATCACCGTTGTTTCGGTGATGCCTCTACATCGAGTCGAAGTAGAATTCCCGAATGTTCATGACCGGGATCGGACTGGGCAATTCTGGCCCGATCCACCAGCCATTCCCCCAGCCATGCGGATTCCACCGGTGAAGGCAATCATCGCCTTCGAGAGCGTTGCCAGAACAAAGAGCGTCAGCCGGGCATCGGAGGAATTGGGCTTGACGGCATCCGCTGTCAGCCACCAGATCGGCAATCTGGAGGATGCGCTCGGCCAGGCCCTCTTCTTCCGGCAGGGACGTGGACTGGTCCTGACCCCTGTGGGTGAGCAGTACCTCAGGGACATCACGGGTGTGCTTGCTGACCTGAATCGCGCGACCGAGCGTGCTTCCAGCCCGGCGAACGTCGAGATCCTCCGGGTCCATTCGAGCCCCAGCTTCGGGCTGATGTGGCTGTTGCCGCGACTGGAATCGTTCCAGGCAGACAATGGCGATATCCAGTTGAATCTGTCCTGCTCCTATGAGGACGTTTCTTTTACGAGCGGGTACTACGATGTGGACATCCGCCACGGTTACGCACATTGGCGCGATATCCAGGTCAAAACCCTGCGCCGGGAAACCATAGCGCCGCTCGCCTCGCCGGCCTACCTTGAAAAGCATCCGATAACGTCACCGGCCGATTTGCTCGCGCACCGCCTCATCTATTCGGAGACCCCGCTGGTCCAATGGCAGCAATGGTTTGCCAGATTCGGCATCCCGGCCGCCCACAAGACGTTCGATTTCACCTTCGACCGCTCGTATATGTCGCTCGAGACAGCGGCACTGGGGCTTGGGGTGGCGCTGGAAAGCACGCTGCTGGCGTCGGTTCTGATCGGTAAGGGTTCCCTTGTACCCGTGTTCGACGACTCCCATGCCATCGAGGTTGGCAGTCACCATCTCGTCTATCCCGCGCAGAACGCCGACCTGCCGCGCGTGGCGCGCTTCCTGGCCTGGATGGAGCGCCAGCTGCCGGCGCCGGGCTGAGGGCCACAGGCGACAATGCGGGGCAGGAAAGTGCCGCCAGCGGCGCCTGACCTGAAGCGCCTCCCGCCATTCCCTGAAAATTTCTCAGCAATACCTGAGGCAGACCGCGTTGATCGGAACGCCGCCAGGGGCAAAACTCGACCCATCAAATCCAATGTCAAAGGAGACAAAGATGCTGGTCGAGAACAATGTAGTCATCATCACGGGGGCCGCCTCCCCACGCGGCATCGGCAAAACCACCGCCAAGGCGTTCGCCGCCCAGGGCGCCGCCGTGGTCATCCTGGACCTCCGCCTGGAAGATGCCCAGGCCGCCGCCGGCGAGCTGGGCGACCAGCATCTCGGGCTGGCCTGCGATGTGACGGACAAGGCCGCCTGCGAGCGCGCGGTCCAGGCCGTGCTGCAGCGCTATGGGCGCATCGATGCGCTCGTCAACAATGCCGGCATCACCCAGCCAGTGCGCACGCTGGATATCCAGGCCGCCAACTACGACGCCGTGCTGGACGTGAACCTGCGCGGCACCCTGTACATGTCGCAGGCCGTGCTGCCGCAGATGCGCGAACAGAAGCGCGGAAGCATCGTCTGCATGTCGTCGGTGTCCGCGCAGCGCGGCGGAGGCATCTTCGGCGGTCCGCACTACAGCGCCGCCAAGGCCGGCGTGCTGGGGCTGGCGCGCGCCATGGCACGCGAGTTCGGGCCGGACGGCATCCGCGTCAACGCGATCACGCCGGGCCTGATCCAGACCGATATCACCGGCGACAAGCTCACCCCCGAGATGCGCGCCGGCATCATCAAGGGCATCCCGCTGGGCCGCCTGGGCAATGCCGCCGACGTGGCCAATGCCTGCGTGTACCTGGCCAGCGACATGTCCGCCTACCTGACCGGCATCACGCTCGACGTCAACGGGGGCATGCTGATCCACTAGTCATTGACATGGCAGGCACCGACCGATTTCACTGATTCAGTGGACTGAATTCAGGCCGCCCGCAGAGGCGGAACATCTGACAGCCGGTGCACCGCGGGGCGGCGCCACCAGGCAGGAGACAACCGATGAAGACCAAATACGCGGCTTCGCCCATGGGCGGCGAAGCGACGCTGCACGCCGATTCCGCCACCTTCGAGACCCGCACCTACGCCAAGGTGGTGAAGCGGCTGATCCCGTTCCTGATGCTGTGCTACCTGGGCGCCTACCTGGACCGGGTCAATGTCGGCTTTGCCAAGCTGCAGATGCTCAGCGATCTGCGGTTCAGCGAGACCATCTACGGCCTGGGCGCCGGCATCTTCTTCCTTGGCTATTTCATCTTTGAAGTGCCGAGCAACGTCATCCTCCACAAGGTCGGTGCCAAGCGCTGGCTGGCGCGCATTATGCTGACCTGGGCGGTGATCTCGGCCTGCTTTGCCTTTGTCACCACGCCGACCCAGTTCTACGTGTTGCGCTTTCTGCTGGGCGTGGCCGAAGCCGGTTTTGCGCCTGGCGTGATCCTGTACATGACCTACTGGTTCCCGTCGGAGCGCCGCGCCAAGGCCTTGTCCCTGTTCTTCATGGCGATCCCGCTGGCGGGCATCGTGGGCGGGCCGCTGTCGGGCTACATCATGCATGCCTTCCACGGCGTGGGCGACCTGGCCGGCTGGAAATGGCTGTTCCTGATCGAGGCGCTGCCGTCGCTGTTCCTGGGCGTGGCCATCCTGTTCTATCTGGACAACGGCATCGACCAGGCGCACTGGCTCACCGACGCCGAGAAGGCGCTGCTTAGGCGCAATATCGAAGGCGACAACGCGCAGAAGATGGAACACATGTCGATCCGGTCCTTCATGAGCGACCGTCGGCTGTGGCTGATGGCCGGGATCTACTTCTGCGTGGTGCTGGGCCAGTACGGCCTGACCTTCTGGCTGCCCACCATCATTCGCAAGGCCGGCGTGGCCGATCCGCTGTGGGTGGGCATCTACACCGCGCTGCCGTACCTGTGCGCCATCGTGGCGCTGCCGCTGGTCGGCATGAGCGCCGACCGCCGCCGCGAGCGCCGCTTCCACCTGATCGTGCCGATGGTCACTGCCGCCGCCGGGTTCGCCATCCTGCCGATGCTGGGCAGTGTCAGCGCATCGCTGGTGTGCCTGTGCATCGCCGCGGCCGGCATCCTGGCCTCGTCCTCGCAGTTCTGGGCGTTGCCTACCGCGCTGCTGGGCGGCATGTCCGCCGCAGCCGGGATTGCCGCAGTCAACTGCGTCGCCAACCTGGCCGGTTTCTTCTCGCCCGCCATCGTGGGCTGGCTCAACGACCTGACCGGCAAGTCCACCGCCGGGCTGGTGTTTATCTCGGCCACCGTGGTGTTCGGCGCCATGCTGGTGTTCCTGGTCCCGGCCAGGAGCGTGAACCGCTGATACCCCTTTCCCTGAATTCCGATCCATTGCTTGCAGGAGACACCATGCAACACCAAACCACCGACAAGGCCGTGTCCTTGCGGGAACGCGCTTACCGCATCCGCCGCAACGCCTTGCTGATGGGCGAAGTGCAGGGCCAGGGCTACATCGGCCAGGCACTCGACATCGCCGACGTGCTCGCCGTGGCTTACTTCGACGCCATGCGCTACCGCCCCGAAGACCCCGAATGGGAAGGGCGCGATCGCTTCCTGCTGTCCAACGGCCATTACGCCATCGCGCTGTACGCAGCGCTGCTGGAAGCCGGCATCCTGCCTGCCGAAGAGCTGGAGACGTACGGCAGCGACGACAGCCGCCTGCCGATGTCGGGCATGGCCAGCTACACGCCCGGCATGGAGATGTCCGGCGGCTCGCTGGGGCAGGGCCTGACCATTGCGGTGGGCCGCTGCCTGGGGCTTAAGCGCAAGGGCTCGGACAATTTCGTCTACACCCTGTTCTCTGACGGCGAGCTGGATGAAGGTGCGATCTGGGAAGGCATTCTGTCCGCCGCCCACTGGAAGCTGGACAACCTGATCGCCGTGGTCGATGTCAACAACCAGCAGGCTGACGGGCCCTCCACCCAGATCATGGCGTTCGAGCCCCTGGTCCCCAAGCTGGAAGCCTTCGGCTGGTTCACCCAGCGCGTGGACGGCAACGACATCGACGCCGTGGCCGCTGCCTTGCGCGCGGCGCGCGAGCACCGCGGCGCGCAGCCGCGCATGATCATCTGCGATACGCGCATGGGATGCGGCGTGCCGTTTCTCGAACAGCGCGAGAAGAACCACTTTATCCGCGTGGATGCCCACGAATGGCAACTCGCACTGCAGGCCCTGGAAGCCGGGAGACAAGCATGAGCAAGACCAACGCAACCACCAACGCCAAGCCGAAGCTGAAGACCTCGGCGATGATCGCCTCCATCGCCGGGGAAGGACAGGCGACCAGATCGGCCCCGTTCGGCCACGCGCTGGTAGAACTGGGCCGGCACAAGCAGGACGTGATCGGCATGACGGCCGACCTGGGCAAATACACCGACTTGCATCTCTTTGCCCAGGCCGTCCCGGAGCGCTATTACCAGATGGGCATGGCCGAGCAGCTGCTGATGGGCGCCGCCGCCGGCTTCGCCCATGAGGGCGCGCAGCCCTTCGTCACCACCTATGCAGTGTTTGCGACGCGGCGCGCCTATGATTTCATGCACCAGGCCATCGCCGAGGACAACCTCGACGTGAAGATCGTCTGCGCGTTGCCCGGCCTGACCACCGGCTACGGCCCCAGCCACCAGGCCGCGGAAGACCTGGCGCTGATGCGCGCCATGCCCAACATGACCGTGATCGACCCGTGCGATGCCATCGACATCGAGCAGATGGTGCCGGCCATTGCCGCCCACAACGGCCCGGTGTACGCGCGCCTGCTGCGCGGCAATGTCCCGGTCGTGCTTGACGAGTACGACTACAAGTTCGAGCTGGGCAAGGCCAAGCTGCTGCGCGACGGCGCCGAAGTGCTGGTGATCTCGTCGGGCATCATGACCATGCGCGCGCTGGAGGTGGCCAGGGCGCTGGAGGCCGACCGCATCGGCGTGGCGGTGCTGCACGTGCCGACGATCAAGCCGCTGGACACCGAGACCATCCTGCGCGAGGCCAGGCGAAAAGGGCGCCTGGTGGTGGTCGCCGAGAATCACACCGTAATCGGCGGCCTCGGGGAAGCGGTCGCGACGACGCTGATGCAAGCTGGCATCCCTGTGCCGTTTCGGCAGGTGGGATTGCCGGATGCGTTCCTGGATGCCGGGGCGCTGCCCACATTGCACGATCGCTATGGAATTTCGGCGAACGTCATGGCCGATGCCATCAAGCGGTGGATTGAGTAGCGATCAGTGCCGGACCGAGACGTTATCTGCCGGGACAATGCCCGCAGCTGGTGATTGCTTTTGGCGGTCTGGTTGAACGGCTATCTGAAGTTCTGAAGCGCCATTGCTTGCCGCCAGACCTGAATAACGCCACGTTCAGGTCTGGCGCATAGCTCCATCAATGTCGACTGGCTTACCCTGAGGTCCCGTCGGCGTTATTCGAGGGCAATGCGGAAAATCCGGCGGGGACCACCTCACGCCACCCGCCGCCCCGGCATCAGCCCCCCATATTCCTTCCCCAGAAACTCCGCCGTGTGCTCCAGCAGATAGGCGCGGCAGCTCTCGCTGGCCGGCGACAAGCGCTTGCTGGACATGTGCGCGACATGCCAGATGCGCTCGATCGGCGTGCCGGCCACGTCCAGCAGCGCGATCTCGCCGGTGCGCAGCTCCAGTCCCAGCGTGTGCAGCGACAACAGGCTGATGCCCATGCCGGCCATCACGGCCTGCTTGATGGTCTCGTTGCTGCCCAGGGTGATCACCTTGGCCGGCGTGAACAGGTGGTCCCGGAACATGTACTCCGCCACGGTGCGGGTGCCGGAACCCGGTTCGCGCAGCAGGAAGGTCTCGTGACGCAGTTCCTGCAGGTCGAACCCCTTTGCATCGTGTAGCGGGTGCCGCGGCGAGGCCACCAGCACGTGCGGATGCGCGGCGATGGGTTCCGACACCGCATCCAGTTCGCGCGGCGGGCGGCCCATCAGCGCGAGGTCGATGGCGTTGTCCTGCAATAGCCGCAGCAGCGTCTCGCGGTTCCCTTCGGCGATGCGCAGGTCCACGCCCGGATGTAGAGCCGTAAAGCCGGCCAGCAACTTGGGGGCGAAATACTTCGACGTGCTGATCAGCCCGATCGTGATCGAGCCCTGCTCGACGTCCTTGACCGCCTGCAAGCCTTCCTCGGCGTCCTTGACCTCGCCGAGGATCCGGGACGCATGGTGCAGCAGGCGGTCGCCGGGCTCGGTCAGCGTGAGCTGCCCCTTGACCCGCTCGAACAGCGCCATGCCGACCACGGATTCAAGCTGCTTGACCTGCATCGAGACCGCAGGCTGGGTCAGGTGCAGTTCCTCGGCCGCGCGCACGAAGCTGGCGTGCCTGGCCACGGTGACGAAGATCTGCAACTGGCGAAGGGTGAGGGCGCGCAGGAAGGACGACATGGGCGGTTGGGGGCGGCTTTGGATGGTCCCGTGATGTGCAGTTTGATCCGCACTTAAGGGATTGCTTATACAGGGGCTAAGAATATCTGAATTTACCTTATGTGGGTGGGCTTATATCTTTGCATCAACGCAGCAGCCAAGACGCTCAACCACGCAAGGAGACAAGCATGAACGCACCTGAATCGGTCCAAGCCAAGCCGCGCAAGCGCTACGACGCCGGCGTCATGAAGTACAAGGAAATGGGGTACTGGGACGGCGACTACGAGCCCAAGGATACCGACCTGCTGGCGCTGTTCCGCATCACGCCGCAGGACGGCGTGGATCCGGTCGAGGCCGCCGCCGCGGTGGCCGGCGAATCCTCCACCGCCACCTGGACGGTGGTGTGGACCGACCGCCTGACCGCCTGCGACATGTACCGCGCCAAGGCCTACCGGGTCGATCCGGTGCCCAACAACCCCGAGCAGTTCTTCTGCTACGTGGCCTATGACCTGTCGCTGTTCGAGGAAGGCTCGATCGCCAACCTGACCGCGTCGATCATCGGCAACGTCTTCAGCTTCAAGCCGATCAAGGCGGCGCGCCTGGAGGACATGCGCTTCCCGGTGGCCTATGTGAAGACCTTCGCTGGCCCGTCCACCGGCATCATCGTCGAGCGCGAGCGCCTGGACAAGTTCGGCCGCCCGCTGCTGGGCGCCACAACCAAGCCCAAGCTGGGCCTGTCGGGCCGCAACTACGGCCGCGTGGTGTACGAGGGCCTGAAGGGCGGGCTGGACTTCATGAAGGATGACGAGAACATCAACTCGCAGCCCTTCATGCACTGGCGCGACCGCTTCCTGTTCGTGATGGACGCGGTCAACAAGGCCTCGGCCGCCACCGGCGAGGTCAAGGGCAGCTACCTCAACGTGACCGCCGGCACCATGGAAGAGATGTACCGGCGTGCCGAGTTCGCCAAGTCGCTGGGCTCGGTCATCATCATGATCGACCTGATCGTCGGCTGGACCTGTATCCAGTCCATGAGCAACTGGTGCCGCCAGAACGACATGATCCTGCACCTGCACCGCGCGGGCCATGGCACCTACACCCGGCAGAAGAACCACGGCGTGTCGTTCCGCGTGATTGCCAAATGGCTGCGCCTGGCCGGTGTCGACCACATGCACACCGGCACCGCGGTGGGCAAGCTGGAAGGCGATCCGCTGACCGTGCAGGGCTACTACAACGTCTGCCGCGATGCCTACACCCATACCGACCTGTCGCGCGGGCTGTTCTTTGACCAGGACTGGGCTTCGCTGCGCAAGGTGATGCCGGTGGCCTCGGGCGGCATCCACGCCGGCCAGATGCACCAGCTGATCCACCTCTTTGGCGACGACGTGGTGCTGCAGTTCGGCGGCGGCACCATCGGCCACCCGCAAGGTATCCAGGCCGGCGCCACCGCCAACCGCGTTGCGCTCGAAGCGATGGTGCTGGCGCGCAACGAAGGCCGCGACATCCTCAACGAAGGGCCGGAGATCCTGCGCGATGCCGCGCGCTGGTGCGGACCGCTGCGGGCTGCGCTCGATACCTGGGGCGACATCAGCTTCAACTACACGCCGACCGACACCTCGGACTTCGCGCCCACCGCGTCGGTGGCCTGAGCCCGGCGAGACGCCATCACAGCACGACGAGCGAACCCAAAGAACGAGAGGACATCATGCGTATTACTCAAGGCACTTTCTCCTTCCTGCCCGACCTCACCGACGCGCAGATCACCAGCCAGCTTGAATACTGCCTGAACCAGGGCTGGGCGGTCGGCATCGAGTACACCGACGACCCGCATCCGCGCAATACCTACTGGGAGATGTTCGGCCTGCCGATGTTCGACCTGCGCGATGCCGCCGGCATCCTGCTGGAGATCAACAACGCGCGCAGCACCTTCCCCAACCACTACATCCGCGTCACGGCCTTCGACTCGACGCATACGGTGGAGTCGGTGGTGATGTCGTTCATCGTCAACCGTCCTGCGGACGAGCCCGGCTTCCGCCTGGTGCGCCAGGAAGAGCCCGGCCGCACCATGCGCTACTCGATCGAGAGCTACGCCGTGCAGGCACGCCCCGAGGGCAGCCGCTACTGAGCGGCACCGGCTGAGCCGGCGCAGCGCCGCCATGGCGCTGCCGCCGGCGATTTCCTGACTGTGCAATCCCACGGTTGCGCCGCCGCAAGGCCGCGCACCGGGGGAGCTGCGCCTCGAATCTTTCGAGCCGGATGCTCGAATGATCCTCACGGAGCCTGCCATGTCCGCACCTGAAACGACCGCACCGCTGCAGCCGCCAGCCGCTCCGGCCGGATCGCTGGCCGAGTCGCTGGCCAGCTCGGGCATCACCGAGCTGCTGGCCCAGCTTGACCGCGAGCTGATCGGGCTGAAGCCGGTGAAAGCGCGCATCCGCGATATCGCCGCCTTGCTGCTGGTGGACAAGCTGCGCGCCGCGCGCGGCTTCAGCGCCGGTGCGCCCAGCCTGCATATGTGCTTCACCGGCAATCCCGGCACCGGCAAGACCACCGTGGCCATGCGCATGGCGCAGATCCTGCACCAGCTGGGCTACGTGCGCCGCGGCCACCTGGTGGCGGTGACCCGCGACGACCTGGTCGGCCAGTACATCGGCCACACCGCGCCCAAGACCAAGGAGATCCTGAAGAAGGCCATGGGCGGGGTGCTCTTCATCGATGAGGCCTACTACCTCTACCGCCCGGAGAACGAGCGCGACTACGGCCAGGAAGCCATCGAGATCCTGCTGCAGGTGATGGAGAACAACCGCGACGACCTGGTGGTGATCCTGGCCGGCTACAAGGACCGCATGGACCGTTTCTTCGAGTCCAACCCGGGCATGTCCTCGCGCGTTGCCCACCATGTCGACTTCCCCGACTACCAGCTCGACGAGCTGCGCCAGATTGCCGACCTGATGCTGTCCGAGATGCAATACCGCTTCGACGACGAAAGCCGGGCCGTGTTTGCCGACTACCTGGCCCGGCGCATGGCACAGCCGCACTTTGCCAATGCCCGCAGCGTGCGCAATGCGCTGGACCGCGCGCGGCTGCGCCATGCCTCGCGCCTGCTGGACGATGCCGGCACGGTCGTCGACGACCATACCCTGACCACCATCACGGCGTCTGACCTGCTCGCCAGCCGCGTGTTTTCGAAGGCCGCGCCGGACGCGCAGACGCCGGCCAAGGAGTAAGCCATGCAAGCCCTGATTTTCGATGTCGACGGCACGCTGGCCGATACCGAAAGCGCGCACCTGCAAGCCTTCAATGCCGCCTTCGCCGAGGTCGGCCTGGACTGGTACTGGGACGCGCCGCTCTACACGCGCCTGCTCAAGGTGGCCGGCGGCAAGGAGCGCCTGATGCATTACTGGCGCATGGTCGACCCGGAAGAGGCCCGTGGCTGCAAGGTGAAGGAAACCATCGACGCCGTGCACGCCATCAAGACCCGCCACTATGCCGAGCGCGTCGGGGCGGGCGGCCTGCCGCTGCGCCCGGGCATTGCCCGCCTGATCGACGAGGCCGGCGAGGCCCGGCTGCCGCTCGCGATTGCCACCACCACCACGCCGGCCAACCTCGACGCGCTGCTGCAGGCGCCGCTTGGCGCGGACTGGCGCCGTCGCTTTGCCGCCATTGGCGACGCCGGTACCACGCCCATCAAGAAGCCGGCGCCCGATGTCTATCTGGCGGTGCTGGAGCGGCTCGGCCTGGAAGGCGGTGACTGCCTGGCGGTCGAGGACTCGGCGAACGGCCTGCGCGCCGCCCGGGCGGCCGGCATCCCCACCGTGGTCACGCCCACCGCATTCAGCGCGCAGGACTCCTTCGAGGGCGCGCTGCTGGTGCTGCCGCATCTTGGCGATCCCGGCGAGCCCATGCCCCACCACGTGCCCGGCGCGGCAAACCGCTGGGCCGACCTTGCCGCGTTGCGCGCCTGGCACCACGGCACCCTGATCGAGGCGACCTGACATGCATGCCACTGAACCCAACACCGGCCATGGCAGCCAGCGCGGCATCCGCCTGGCGCCGTCCATCCTGTCGGCCGATTTCGCGCGCCTGGGCGAAGAGGTGTGCGCGATCGAGGCCGGCGGCGCGGACCTGGTGCACTTCGATGTGATGGACAACCACTATGTGCCCAACCTGACCATCGGCCCGCTGGTGTGCGAGGCGATCCGGCCGCTGGTCTCCATCCCCATCGACGTGCACCTGATGGTGGAACCGGTCGATGCGTTGATCCCGCTGTTTGCCAAGGCCGGCGCCAACATCATCAGCTTCCACCCGGAGGCGAGCCGCCATGTCGACCGCACCATCGGCCTGATCCGCGACCACGGCTGCAAGGCCGGCCTGGTGCTCAACCCGGCCACGCCGCTGGGCTGGCTGGACCATACGCTGGACCAGCTCGACCTGGTGCTGCTGATGAGCGTGAACCCGGGCTTTGGCGGCCAGGCCTTCATTCCGGGCGTGCTGGACAAGGTGCGCCAGGCACGCGCGCGCATCGACCGGCAGGTGGAAGCCGGCGGGCGGCCGGTCTGGCTGGAGATCGACGGCGGCGTCAAGGCCGACAACATTGCCGCGATCGCGCGCGCGGGCGCCGACACCTTCGTCGCCGGCAGCGCCGTGTTCGGCGCGCCCGATGCCGACGGCGGCTACTCGAGCATCCTGCACCGCTTGCGCGAGGCCGCCACGATCACGTAGCCCGCACGCACCGGCACCACACAAGAACACATAGCCAATCTATAGGAGACCTGTCATGCCTGAAGTCCAAAGGATGACCCTGACGCAGTTCCTGATCGAGGAACGCCGCCGCTATCCGGATGCCAGCGGCGGCTTCAACGGCCTGATCCTCAACGTCGCCATGGCCTGCAAGGAAATTGCGCGCGCGGTTGCCTTCGGCGCGCTGGGGGGCTTGCACGGCAAGGCCAGCAATCAAGCTGGTGAAGCAGGGGCCGTCAACGTGCAGGGTGAAATCCAGCAGAAGCTGGACGTGCTGAGCAATACCACCTTCCTGCGCGTCAACGAGTGGGGCGGGTACCTGGCCGGCATGGCGTCGGAGGAGATGGAGGCGCCTTACCAGATCCCGGAACACTACCCGCGCGGCAAGTACCTGCTGGTGTTCGATCCGCTCGACGGCTCGTCCAACATCGACGTCAATGTCTCGGTGGGCAGCATCTTCTCGGTGCTGCGCGCCCCGGAGGGTGCAAGCGGCGTCACCGAGCAGGATTTCCTGCAGCCCGGCAGCGCCCAGGTGGCGGCAGGCTACGCGCTCTACGGTCCCACCACCATGCTGGTGCTGACCGTGGGCAACGGCGTCAACGGCTTCACGCTCGACCCCAACCTGGGCGAGTTCTTCCTGACGCACCCCAACCTGCGGGTGCCGGCCGATACCCAGGAATTTGCCATCAATGCGTCGAACAGCCGCTTCTGGGAAGCGCCGGTGCAGCGCTATATCGCCGAGTGCATGGCCGGCAAGAGCGGGCCGCGCGGCAAGGATTTCAATATGCGCTGGATCGCGTCGATGGTGGCCGAGGCGCACCGCATCCTGATGCGTGGCGGCGTCTTCATGTACCCGCGCGACTCCAAGGATCCCGCCAAGCCGGGCCGCCTGCGCCTGCTGTACGAGGCCAATCCGATCGCCTTCCTGATGGAGCAGGCCGGCGGGCGCGCCAGCACGGGCCGGCAGACGCTGATGTCGGTGGCGCCGGGCGCGCTGCACCAGCGCATCGGCGTGATCTTCGGCTCGCGCAATGAAGTGGAACGGATCGAGGGCTACCACACCGACCAGACCGATCCCGACCTTCCGAGTCCCCTGTTCAACGAGCGCAGCCTGTTCCGCGCGTCTGCCTGAGGTGCCTGGCCATGTCAGAACGTTATCCCATTATCGCCATCACCGGCTCCTCGGGCGCCGGTACCACGTCGGTGACCCGTACCTTCGAGAACATCTTCCGCCGCGAAGGCGTGAAGTCAGTGGTGATCGAAGGCGACAGCTTCCACCGCTACGACCGCGCCGAGATGAAGGTCAAGATGGCCGAGGCCGAGCGCACCGGCAATATGAACTTCAGCCACTTCGGCGCGGAGAACAACCTGTTCTCCGAGCTGGAGAGCCTGTTCCGCTCCTACGCCGAAACCGGCACGGGCATGCACCGGCACTACCTGCATAGCCCGGAGGAGGCCGCGCCGTTCGGGCAGGAACCCGGCACCTTCACCCAGTGGGAGCCGTTGCCGGCCGATACCGACCTGCTGTTCTACGAAGGCCTGCACGGCGGGGTGGTCACCGACGCGGTCAATGTCGCCCAGTATCCCAACCTGCTGATCGGCGTGGTGCCGGTCATCAACCTGGAATGGATCCAGAAGCTCTGGCGCGACAAGAAGCAGCGCGGCTATTCCACCGAGGCCGTGACCGACACCATCCTGCGCCGCATGCCGGACTACGTGAACTACATCTGCCCGCAGTTCTCGCGCACGCATGTGAACTTCCAGCGCGTGCCGTGCGTGGATACGTCCAACCCCTTTATCTCGCGCGAAATCCCCGCGCCCGATGAAAGCATGGTGGTGATCCGCTTTGCCAACCCGAAGGGGATCGACTTCCAGTACCTGCTCAGCATGATCCACGACTCCTTCATGTCGCGCGCCAACACCATCGTGGTGCCCGGCGGCAAGATGGAACTGGCCATGCAGCTGATCTTCACGCCCTTTGTGCTGCGCATGATGGAGCGCCGCAAGCGCGCCGCGCTGTAAGGGCTCGACCGTGAAACGCCGACTCTCGAGGATCTTCTGAATGAACGCACCAGAACGCATCGACTCCGCAGCGCGCTGTGCCAATGCGCTGCGCTTCCTGGCCGCCGACGCGGTGGAGCAGGCCAGGTCCGGCCACCCCGGCGCACCCATGGGCATGGCCGAGATGGCCGAAGCCCTGTGGCGGCGCCACCTGCGCCACAACCCGGCCAACCCGGCCTGGCCCGACCGTGACCGCTTCGTGCTGTCCAACGGCCATGCCTCCATGCTGCAGTACGCACTGCTGCACCTGACCGGCTACGACCTGCCGATGTCGCAGCTGCGCCAGTTCCGCCAGCTGCACGCGGCCACGCCCGGCCATCCGGAGCTTGGCGTGACGCCGGGCGTGGAAACCACCACCGGGCCGCTGGGGCAGGGCCTGGCCAATGCCGTCGGCATGGCGCTGGCGGAGAAGCTGCTGGCCGCCACCTTCAACCGGCCCGGCTTCGACATCGTCGACCACCACACCTACGTCTTCCTTGGCGATGGCTGCCTGATGGAAGGCCTCAGCCACGAGGCCTGCTCGCTGGCGGGCACGCTCAGGCTGGGCAAGCTGATCTGCCTGTACGACGACAACGGCATCTCCATCGACGGCGAGGTCGCCGGCTGGTTTGCCGACGACACCCCGAAGCGCTTTGCCGCTTACGGCTGGCATGTGATCGCCGTCGACGGGCACGATGTGCAGGCCATCGACGCTGCGCTGCACGAGGCCAAGGCAGAGGGCGACCGGCCCACGCTGATCTGCTGCCGCACCGTGATCGGCAAGGGCGCGCCGGCCAAGGCCGGCGGGCACGATGTGCATGGCGCCCCGCTGGGCGCGCCGGAAATCGCCGCCATGCGCACGGCGCTGGGCTGGGAAGCCGAGCCTTTCACAGTGCCGGAGGACGTGGCCGATGCCTGGGACGCGCGCGCGCAAGGCGCCGCGCGCGAAGCCGAATGGGAGGCGCGCTTCGCCAGCTATCGCGCGGCACATCCGGAACTGGCCGAAGAATTCCTGCGCCGTTCCGATGGCCGCCTGCCGGAAGGCTTCGATGCGGAGCTGATGGCATTGCTGGATGCGCCGTCGCCGCTGCAAGGCAAGATCGCCACGCGCAAGGCATCGCAGCTGTGCCTGGAGGCGCTCACGCCCGCCTTGCCCGAGCTGCTGGGCGGCTCGGCCGACCTGACCGGGTCCAACCTGACCAATGTCAAGGCGTCGGTCTGGGTCAACCATGCCGGGCATGGCAACTACGTGAGCTACGGCGTGCGCGAGTTCGGCATGGCCGCCGCGATGAACGGCGTTGCGCTGCATGGGGGGCTGATTCCCTACGGCGGCACCTTCATGACCTTCTCGGACTATTCGCGCAATGCCATCCGCATGGCGGCGCTGATGCGCCTGCGCGTGGTCCACGTGCTGACCCATGACTCGATCGGACTCGGCGAGGACGGTCCCACTCACCAGCCGGTGGAGCATGCCGCCAGCCTGCGGCTGATCCCCAACAACCAGGTCTGGCGTCCCTGCGACGGCGCCGAGACCGCGTACGCGTGGCTGGCCGCGCTGCGGCGCGAGGATGGCCCGAGCTGCCTGGTGCTGTCGCGGCAGGCGCTGATGCCGTTCGAGCGCAATCCGGCCCAGCGCGCGGAGATTGCGCGCGGCGGCTATGTGTTGCGCGATGTGCCGGCGCCGCGCGTGGTGCTGATTGCCACTGGCTCCGAGGTGGAAATCGCCATGCGCGCGGCGCTGGACCTGGCCGATGCCGGCATCGCCGCGCGCGTGGTGTCCATGCCCTGCGTGGAGCTGTTCTACGCGCAGGACGTGGCGTACCGCGACACCGTGCTGCCACCAGGCCTGCCGCGCGTCAGCGTGGAGGCGGGCGGCACCTGGTTCTGGCGCGGCGTGGTGGGCGAGCAGGGCCTGGCGCTGGGCATCGACACCTTCGGCGAATCCGCGCCGGCCGAGGCGCTGTACCAGCACTTCGGCCTGACCCCGGCGCATGTCGCGGCGGCCGCGCGCGTGCTGCTGGAGGAAGCGTGATGACTACCGTATCCATGCCCTGCACCGCGGTGCTGATCGACCTGGACGGCACGCTGGTCGACAGCGCGCCCGACATTGTCGAGGCCGCCAACCGCATGCTGGCCGACCTCGGCACCCCGGCATTGCCGTTCGACACCGTGGCCGGCTTCATCGGCCGCGGCGTGCCCAACCTGGTGCGGCGCGTGCTCGAGACCGGAGGGCTTGCAGCGCAGGTTGAGGCTGCCGAAGCCGTGGCGATGTTCCACCGCCACTATGCCGAGACCAATGGCCGCCTCGGATCGGTGTTTCCGGGCGTGGCGGCAGGACTGGAGGTGCTCAGGCGGCAAGGCTACCGGCTTGCCTGCGTCACCAACAAGCCGCGCGCGCTGGCCGTGCCGCTGCTGGCGCTGACCGGGTTGTCGCAGTACCTGGAAGTGCTGGTGGCGGGCGACTCGATCGCGCAGATGAAACCGGACCCCGAACCGCTGCGCCACGCCTGCAACCTGCTCGACGTCGATCCGGCGCAGGGCGTGCTGGTGGGGGATTCGGCGGTGGACGTGGCGGCGGCGCGCGCGGCCGGCATCCCGGTCTGCCTGGTGCGCTATGGCTACGCCGGCCCCGGCGGACCCGCGGCGCTGGGCGCCGACGCGTTGCTCGATTCGCTGGAGGCGTTGCCGGCGCTGCTGACGCCGGCGCGGCTGGCCCCAGCCGCCTGATGTTGCGCCGGCGCGCCAGCGCGACCGGCAAGGATACCAAGACAAGTAAAGGAGACAGCATGACTATCAAGGTTGCCATCAACGGCTACGGACGCATCGGCCGTAATGTGCTGCGCGCCCACTATGAAGGCGGCAAGCGGCACGATATCGAGATCGTCGCCATCAACGACCTCGGCAACGCGGCCACCAATGCGCACCTGACCCAGTACGACACAGTCCATGGGCGCTTCCCGGGCGAGGTCTCGGTCGACGGCGATGCCTTCCGCGTCAACGGCGACCGCATCCGCGTGCTGGCGCAGCGCAACCCGGCCGAGCTGCCGTGGGGCGAGCTGGGCGTGGACGTGGTGATGGAATGCACCGGGCTCTTCACCAGCAAGGAAAAGGCATCGGCCCACCTGAAGGGCGGCGCGAAGAAGGTGATCATCTCCGCCCCCGGCGGCAAGGACGTGGACGCCACCATCGTCTACGGCGTCAATCACGGCGTGCTGAAGGCGACCGACACGGTGATCTCCAACGCCTCGTGCACCACCAACTGCCTGGCGCCGCTGGTCAAGCCGCTGCACGAGAAGCTGGGCGTGGTGAACGGCCTGATGACCACCGTGCACTCCTATACCAACGACCAGGTGCTGACCGACGTCTACCACGAAGACCTGCGCCGGGCGCGCTCGGCCACCATGTCGATGATCCCGACCAAGACCGGCGCCGCCGCCGCGGTCGGGCTGGTGATGCCTGAGCTGGACGGCCGGCTGGACGGCTTTGCCGTGCGCGTGCCGACCATCAATGTGTCGCTGGTCGACCTGTCCTTCGTGGCGGCGCGGCCGACCACCGTCGAGGAAGTGAACGGCATCCTGAAGGCAGCCGCCGAAGGCGAGCTCAAGGGCATCCTGGACTACAACACCGCGCCGCTGGTCTCGGTGGACTTCAACCACAACCCTGCGTCGTCCACCTTCGACGCCACCCTGACCAAGGTCAACGGCACGCTGGTCAAGGTGTCGGCCTGGTATGACAACGAATGGGGCTTCTCCAACCGCATGCTGGACACCGCGGTGGCGCTGGCCCACGCACGCTAGCAGGTTGCCATGATGAGCCTATCCCATGCTACGAACCCGCAACCGAAACCCGCGGCGGCGCCGCACACGCTGGCCGCACTGCTTGCAGCCGGTGGACTGGCTGGCAAGCGGGTCTTTATCCGCGCCGACCTCAACGTCCCGCAGGATGCAGCGGGTGCTATCACCGACGATACCCGCATCCGTGCTTCCGTGCCTGCCATCGCGGCCTGCCTGCAGGCGGGCGCCGCGGTGATGGTCACCTCGCACCTGGGCCGGCCGCAGGAGGGAGCGCCCGACCCGCGCCACAGCCTGGCGCCGGTGGGCCGCCGCCTGTCTGAACTGCTGGGCCGCCAGGTGCCGCTCTTGTCCGGCTGGACCGAGGGCGGTTTCCAGGTACCGCCCGGGCAGGTGGTGCTGCTGGAAAACTGCCGCATGAACACGGGCGAGAAGAAGAACAGCGACGATCTGGCGCAGAAGATGGCGGCGCTGTGCGATGTATACGTCAACGACGCGTTCGGCACCGCCCACCGCGCCGAGGCGACCACGCATGGCATCGCCAGATACGCCCCCATTGCCTGCGCCGGCCCGCTGCTGGCCGCCGAGATCGATGCGCTGGGCAAGGCGCTGGGCCAGCCGGCGCGCCCGCTGGTGGCAATCGTGGCCGGCTCCAAGGTCTCGACCAAGCTGACCATCCTGAAGTCGCTGGCCGACAAGGTCGACAACCTGATCGTCGGCGGCGGCATTGCCAATACCTTCATGCTGGCCGCCGGCCTGAAGATCGGCAAGTCGCTGGCAGAGCCTGACCTGCTGGCCGATGCCAGAGCCATCATCGACATCATGGCTGCCCGCGGCGCCTCGGTGCCGATCCCGGTCGACGTGGTGTGCGCCAAGGAGTTCAGCGCCACCGCCGAGGCTACCGTGAAGGACGTCAAGGACGTGGCCGACGATGACATGATCCTGGACATCGGCCCGAAGACGGCAGCGATGCTGGCCGAGCAACTGAAGGCCGCCGGCACCATCGTCTGGAACGGTCCGGTGGGCGTGTTCGAGTTCGACCAGTTCGGCAACGGCACCAGGGTGCTGGCCCAGGCCATCGCCGAATCGAAGGCGTTCTCGATCGCCGGCGGCGGCGACACGCTGGCCGCGATTGCCAAGTACCGCATCGCCGATCGCGTGGGCTATATCTCCACGGGCGGGGGCGCGTTCCTGGAATTCCTGGAGGGCAAGACGCTGCCCGCGCTGGCCGTGCTGGCACAGCGCGCCGCTGCCTGAACCCGACCTCACCGATTCTGCAATCAGTAAAGGAGCTTCATCATGGCACTCATTTCCTTGCGCCAGCTGCTGGACCACGCGGGAGAGTTCGGCTACGGCGTGCCGGCCTTCAACGTCAACAACCTGGAACAGATCCACGCCATCATGGAAGCGGCCCAGGAAACCGACAGCCCGGTCATCCTGCAGGCCTCGGCCGGCGCGCGCAAGTACGCCGGCGAGGCTTACCTGCGCCATATGGTGCTGGCCGCGGCCGAGACCCATCCGGACATCCCCATCGTGCTGCACCAGGACCACGGCTCCAGCCCGGCGATCTGCCAGGCCTCGATCCGCTCCGGCTTCACCAGCGTGATGATGGATGGCTCGCTGCGCGAAGACATGAAGACCCCCTCCGACTACGACTACAACGTCGACGTCACGCGGCGCGTATGCGAGATGGCGCATGCGATCGGCGTGTCGGTGGAGGGTGAACTGGGCTGCCTGGGCTCGCTCGAAACCGGCCAGGCCGGCGAAGAGGACGGCGTGGGCGCGGCGGGCACGCTGTCGCACGACATGATGCTGACCGACCCGGCCCAGGCGCGCGACTTCGTCGCCCGCACCGGCGTGGATGCGCTGGCGATCGCCATCGGCACCAGCCACGGCGCCTACAAGTTCTCGCGCAAGCCCACCGGGGACATCCTGGCGATGGACCGCATCCGCGAGATCCACGAGCAGATTCCTGACACCCACCTGGTGATGCACGGCTCGAGTTCGGTGCCGCAGGAATGGCTGGAGATCATCCGCCAGTACGGCGGCGACATCAAGGAGACCTACGGCGTGCCGGTCGAGGAGATCCTGCGCGGCATCAAGATGGGGGTGCGCAAGGTGAATATCGACACGGACATCCGCCTGGCCATGACCGGGGCGATCCGCAAGTCCTTGTCCGACGACCGTAGCGAGTTCGATCCGCGCAAGGCGCTGCTGGCGGCCAAGAAAGGGGCGAGAAGCGTGGTCAAGCTGCGCTTCGAGGCCTTCGGCTGCGCAGGGCAGGCCTCGCGGATCAAGCCGGTGCCGCTGGAGCGGGTGGCGAAGCTCTATTCCTGAAGGCGCATCTGCAGCACCACGAGCCCAGGCACACGCTCCCCTCTCCCGCAAGCGGGCGAGGGGAGCAAACCGGCAGCAGGAGTTGTTCGCGTGACTAACCCCAACGCCGTCACCAGCAACCTGGCGCGGCACAAGGAGCAAACATGGCCAATCGACGCGAAGTGCCCGGTATCAGGAAGTACGACGGTCCCGCCGGCGGCTGGGGGGCGCTGAAGGCAACCGCCACGGCGATCCGCACGCAGATGGATACCGTCAGGGCGCCGATCACGCTGATGCGGACCAACCAGCCCGACGGCTTCGATTGCCCCGGCTGCGCATGGCCCGACAAGGAGCACCGGTCGACCTTCCAGTTCTGCGAGAACGGCGCCAAGGCCGTGACGTGGGAGGCAACCACCAAACGGGTGCCTCCCGAGTTCTTTGCAGCCAATACGGTGTCGTCGCTGTTGAACCGGACCGACTATGAGCTCGAAGACTTTGGCCGGCTGACGCATCCGCTGGTCTACGACCGCGCCACCGACACCTTCCGCGCGGTGGAGTGGGAGGCTGCGTTCGCCCGCATCGGCGAAATCCTGCGCGGGCTATCGCCCGACCAGGTCGAGTTCTATACCTCGGGCCGGGCTTCCAACGAAGCCGCCTACCTGTACCAGCTGTTCGCGCGCGAGTATGGCACGAACAACTTCCCCGACTGCTCGAACATGTGCCACGAGCCCACCAGCGTGGGCTTGCCGCGCTCGATCGGCATCGGCAAGGGCACGGTGTCGCTGGAAGACTTTGACACCTGCGAGCTGATCATTTCGATCGGCCACAACCCGGGCACCAACCACCCGCGCATGATGGGGACGCTGCATGAGGCGTCGCGCCGCAAGGTGCCGATCCTGGTGTTCAACCCGCTGCGCGAACGGGCGCTCGAGCGCTTTGCCGACCCGCAGAACATGGTGGAGATGGCCACCTATGGTTCCACCCGGATTGCGTCGTCCTACTTCCTGGTCCGCGCCGGTGGCGACGCCGCCGCCATCAAGGGGGTGATGAAGGCGCTGCTGGACCTGGAAGCCCGCCAGGGCAATGTGCTGGACCACGACTTCATCGCGGTCCACACCGAGGGCTTCGAGGGGCTGGCCGACGATCTGCGGTCGACCGAATGGGCGGATATTGAAAAGACCAGTGGGCTGACCCGTGCGGACCTGGAACTGGTGGCGGCGGCCTATGCCAAGTCGAATGCCACCATCGTCACCTACGGCATGGGCGTGACCCAGCACAACGAAGGCACGGCCAATGTGCGCCTGCTGTGCGACCTGCTGATGCTGCGCGGCAACTTCGGCAAGCCCGGCGCCGGCATCTGCCCGTTGCGCGGCCACTCCAATGTCCAGGGGAACCGCACTGTCGGCATTACCGAGAAGCCGTCCGCCGGTTTCCTGCAGCGGATCGAGGACACCTTCGGCTTCAGCCCGCCTGCCGGACACGGGCACGATGCCGTCAACGCGATGCAGGCGATGATCGATGGCAAGTCCAGGGCACTGTTCTGCCTGGGCGGGAATTTCGCGGTCGCCTTGCCCGATCCCGAGCAGTGCTTCCCCGCCATGGGCAAGCTCGACCTGAGCGTGCATGTCGGGACCAAGCTCAACCGTACGCACCTGCTGGTGGCCAGGGAGACCTATGTGCTGCCTTGCCTGGGCCGCACCGAACTGGATGTGCAGGAGACCGGGCCGCAATCGGTGACGGTGGAGGATTCGATGTCGATGGTGCATGCCTCGGCCGGCAAGCTCGGGCCGGCGTCCGAGTTCCTGCGCTCCGAGCCGGCCATCGTGGCGGGCATTGCCACCGCGACCCTGCCCGACAGCAAGGTGCCATGGCTGGAACTGGTTGCCGACTACGACAGGATCCGCGATCTGATCGAGAAGACGGTGCCCGGCTTTGAGGACTTCAACACGCGCGTGCGGGTCCCTGGCGGATTCCGCATGCCCTTGCCGCCAACCGAGCGCAAATGGGAAACGCCGTCGGGCAAGGCCGAGTTCTACGTGTTCAAGGGGCTGCACGAAGACAAGCAAGTCCTTGCCGACGATGTCCTGCGGCTGGTGACCATCCGCAGCCATGACCAGTACAACACCACCATCTATGCCATGGACGACCGCTACCGGGGCGTGTTCGGGCGGCGCGACGTGATGTTCATGAACCCGGCCGACCTGGCCGCGCGCGGCCTGGAGCATGGCGACCTGGTCGACATCGAGACCATCGCAGCGGGCCGGCAGCTGCGTTTCGAGAAGATCACTGCGATCGAGTACGAAATTGCACCCGGCTCCGTCGCTGCCTACTATCCCGAAGCAAACAGGCTGGTGCCGCTCGACTACATCGACGAGGACAGCGGCACCCCGTCCTACAAGTCAGTGCCCGTGCGCGTGGTGCGTTCGGAGGTGACGTAATGGCAGGCCAGCCCACCATCACGTAAGCACGGCTCATGCCCGCTTTCCAGCGCCGTTGCGCGCGGCCCTGAGCGCGCGCAACGGCCCTCTGTTGAAGCAATGCGACCTACCTGTGGAGGAAAGTCCATCATGCCGACCCTTTGCGAAATCTGCAACGCACGTCCCGCCGTGGCGCGGGTGACCGTGGTTCAGGACGGCGAGCGCAAGACCATGTCGATCTGCGACTACGACTACCGGCAGCTGCTGCGCCACCAGGACATGCTCAACCCGTTCGATTCCCTGCTGGGTGGGGGCGGCCTGTCCCGCTTCTTCCGGGGGATGGGAGGCGGGATGAATGACGACGAGCATCCCGGATTCTCCACCGAAGTCCCGCGCGAATCCGTCGATCCCACCGATGCCTTCAGCGAGCAGACCATGGAACTGCTGCAGCGTGCCGCGGAGAAGGCGCACGAGCTGCGGCGCAATGAGCTCGACACCGAGCACCTTCTCTACGTGCTCGCCGATACCGATGTCTGCACGGCGCTGATCAAGGAACTCAAGCTCTCGCCGCAGGACATCAAGGGCTATATCGACGAGCACGCGCAGACCGGAGCCGCCGGGCCTGACGCGGCCATCGACCGGATGACGATCTCGCCGCGGCTGAAGAAAGCCTTCCAGTATGCCTTCCAGGCCTCGCGCGACCTCGGGCATTCCTACGTTGGCCCCGAGCACCTGCTGATCGGCCTGGCCTCGGTCCCGGAAAGCATCGCCGGGACGCTGCTCAAGAAGTATGGCGTCACCCCCGAGGCACTGCGCCAGAAGGTGGTGAAGGTGGTCGGCAAGGGCGCCGAGGATGGCCGCGTCGATACGCCCACCGGCACGCCCACGCTCGACAAGTTCGGGCGCGACCTGACCGCGATTGCGCGGCAGGGCAAGCTCGATCCGGTGCTGGGCCGAGCGCAGGAGATCGAGAGCACGATCGAGGTGCTGGCGCGGCGCAAGAAGAACAACCCGGTGCTGATCGGCGAGCCGGGCGTGGGCAAGACCGCGATCGTGGAAGGGCTGGCGCAGCGCATCGTCAATGGCGACGTGCCGGAGGTGCTGCGTGGCAAGCGCCTGGTCGAGGTGAATATCAATTCGATGGTGGCCGGGGCCAAATACCGCGGCGAGTTCGAGGAGCGTGCCAAGCAGCTGATTGACGAGGTGACCGCCAAGAACGACGAACTGATCCTGTTTATCGATGAACTGCACACCATCGTCGGCGCGGGGCAGGGCGGCGGCGAGGGCGGGCTCGATATCGCCAACGTGCTCAAGCCCGCGCTGGCACGCGGCGAACTGAGCCTGATCGGCGCCACCACGCTGAACGAATACCAGAAGTACATCGAGAAAGACGCGGCGCTGGAGCGGCGCTTCCAGCCGGTGCTGGTGCCGGAGCCAACCGTCGAGCAGACCATCGTCATCCTGCGCGGCCTGCGCGACAAGCTTGAGGTGCACCACCAGGTCACCTTTGCCGACGATGCCTTTGTGGCCGCGGCGGAACTGTCGGACCGCTATATCACCGCGCGCTTCCTGCCGGACAAGGCCATCGACCTGATCGACCAGGCCGCGGCGCGCGTGCGCATCGGCGCCACCTCGCGTCCCGCCGATATCCAGGAACTGGAGGCCGAGATCGCCCAGCTCAAGCGCGAGCAGGACTATGCGTCGTCGCGCAAGCGCTTTGACGAGGCCAAGGGCTTCGAGGACCGCATCACCGACAAGCAGAAGCGGCTTGATGAGCTGACCGAGGCCTGGCAGCGCAAGACCGGATCGGAGACCCTGGAGGTGACGGTTGCGGCCATTGCCGAAGTGGTGTCGCGCCTGACCGGCATCCCGGTGACCGACCTGACCCAGGAAGAGCGCCAGAAGCTGCTGAAAATGGAAGCGCGGCTGCGCGAGCGGGTGGTGGGGCAGGACGACGCGGTGGTCGCGGTCAGCGATGCGGTGCGCCTGTCGCGTGCGGGCCTGGGGCAGGCCAACCGCCCGATCGCGACCTTCCTCTTCCTCGGGCCGACCGGCGTCGGCAAGACCGAGCTGGCCAAGGCGCTGGCGGAAACCGTGTTCGGCGACGAGCAGGCCATCATCCGCATTGACATGTCCGAGTACATGGAGCGCCATGCGGTGGCCCGGCTGATCGGTGCGCCCCCGGGCTATGTCGGCTACGATGAAGGCGGGCAGCTGACCGAGCGCGTGCGGCGCAAGCCCTATAGCGTGATCCTGCTGGATGAAATCGAGAAGGCCCACCCGGACGTGAACAACGTGCTGCTGCAGGTCTTCGACGACGGCCGCTTGACCGACGGCAAGGGCCGCGTGGTGGACTTCAGCAACACCGTCATCATCGCCACCAGCAACCTGGGCGCGCCGATCATCATGGACAACCTGGAGCAGCCCGAGGACAAGCGCATGCCTGAGAAGGACTTGCGCGAGGCGCTGATGAAGGTGCTGAAAGGACACTTCCGACCCGAGTTCCTGAACCGTATCGACGACATCATCGTGTTCCATGCGCTGTCGCGCGACAACATCCGCGCGATCGTGCAGATCCAGCTGGAGCGCGTGGTGCGCACCGCCGCCGCGCAGGACATCACGGTCAAGCCCGACGATGAGCTGGTCGAGCACCTGGTGGAGGTGGGATACCAGCCTGAGTTCGGTGCGCGGGAGCTGCGGCGGCAGATCCGCCAGTCGGTCGAGACCGGGCTGGCCAAGGAGATTCTCGGTGACAAGCTGAAATCAGGCGACAGCGTCGAGCTTGGCTACGACAAGGCAAGCGAAGCCGTAGTCTTCAGAAGGATGGAAGCCGTCAAGAAGCCGAAGGCAGGTAAAGCGACGGCCAAGGGCGCTGCACCCAGGAAGGCGGACAGCACCGTCGCAGCAGGAGACTCCAGCGCTTGAGCGCAAGAGCCAGGGCAATCACGATTTTCGTGGGAGGTTCGCAAATGCAGGAGTACGACTTTTACATCAATCTGCTGAAACCGACGCTGGGGCTCTATGTGCGCAAGGGCGAAGGACTTCAGGACCTCGCCGACGCAAAGGAGTGGCAACTTGAAGGGACGGTTCCTGAGAGCGCACTGCCACCCGGCATGTTGAAGGGTCTGGAAGCCAACGGTCACGCCTTCCAGGAACTGGGAGGGTAAGCAGCCACGCGCGGCCGCGACCTGCTCCGGATGGGTTGCGGCCGTGCGGCTTTCTTCCTGCCGGCATCACTTCTCGTCGACAAAGAACTCGATACCCTCGTCGATGCATTCTTTTGGCTGGGCAAAGGTAATCCAGCCATGACCCCTGAGCGTGATTTCGTCACGGCGCAGGATCAGCGCGCCTTCGCCATCGATCTTCACGTGGGTGCCGTTCGAACTTCTGTCGATCAGGACAAAGCGGCCGCCGCGCGGCTCCACCGTGGCCTGGAATCTCGAAACCTGCCGGTCCGTGACAACGATGCTCATGGTCGTGTCCCGGCCGATGGTGACAGGCGGTGAGGCAGTGTTCATTTCGAAGACGGTTTCCCGATATCGTAGCGAAAGCAGTGCCGAGCGGGCCAATGCAAGATCCACCGGGGCCACCAGGGTCAGGTCGATGCTCTGCTGCCAGATCGCTTCGTACAGCTCGATCACCTGGTGCTTGCCGCGTACCTGTATCGGATACAGGTAGCGTGTCATCTGGCGCAGCCCTGCTGAGAGCTGCTCCACCGCGTTCTTGCTGGTGATGATCTGGCCCCGCGAAGCCAGGCTGGCCAGTCGGGCGGCAAGGTTGACGGTGTCGCCGAACAGGTCGCCGGATTCGTCCGACAGGATCGGGCCATGGTGAAAGCCGATATGGATCGCCAGCGGAGCGCCTATGATCGGCGGCAGCCCGGCGACGGCCTCCTGCATGTCCAGTGCCGCCCGCATCGCATTCTCCGCGGCGGGAAACAGCACCATGATTTCGTCACCGATGGTCTTGACGACCCGGCCTTGCGCGGCCGCGGAGTGGGACTTCATCAGCGCCAGGCACTGGCGGATTGCGCCAAGCGCCACCGCATCGCCGGCCTGCTCGTAGAGCCTGGTGCTGTCGCAGACGTCCGCGAACATCACCGATCCATCAGAGGCGTCTTGTCGCGAATCTTGGTCCATATGCATCACAGGCCGTTTGATCGGAGCGCGCCATGCCTTCGATCGGCAGTGCGCTTCGTCTGCATGATTCTGCATCATAGAACTTCATTGCGACATTGCAGCCCTGGTGACCATCCCGCAAAAGTGCTGCTTGCCGATCCGGGCGCCTGGAGCCTCTCCTGCCGTTTCGTCTTGCCAGGGATCGCATCAGGCACTACAACGATCTAGCACGCCGACGACGGTGAAGGAGGAGGCCCCATGAAGCATGACGCCCGCAACCCTCTCGCCGCCGCTCTTCGCCAGCATTTGGCGGGGTCTGTGCTGACGCTTCCGGTGCTTGCCTTTGCTGCCGGTCCCGGCGGATCCTTCCAGCCCACCCAGGTGTCCGGCACGCCAGACCGCAACGTCGGGCTGCAGGCCTTCGCGCAGATCGAGCGTGTGCTGCTGCATGCCCGCTGCCTGAATTGCCACGTGCCGGACGGCCCGCTGCAGGGCGATGCGAAACGTGTGCATTTTCCACCGGTGCAGCGAGGCACTGACGGCAAGGGCGTGCCGCCGCTGCAATGCGCCACCTGCCATGGCACCCAGAACAGCCCGCTCGCGCATGCGCCGCCCGGGCTGGATACCAATGGCCAGCCAGGCTGGCACATGCCGCCGGCGAAGATGAAGATGTCATGGCTGGGCCTGTCCGGGCCGGCCCTATGCAAGGTCTTCCGCGACACCAGGACCAATGGCGGCCGTTCGCTGGCAATGCTCGAAGAACACATGGTGACCGACCACCTGGTGGCTTGGGGCTGGCAACCGGGGCCGGGGCGTGAATTGCCGCCGCTGGACAAGCCCGCGTTCGACGAGCAGGTGCGCCAGTGGATACGCAATGGCGCGCCATGCGATACGCGCGAGCCGTTGCGCACCTCTGCGGGGCCTACACGCGCCGCCGCCGATGAAGCCTTGCTGAAGAACCTGCGCGCCATCGCCGGATCAGGCGCCTTGACCCAGACGAAGGGCACCAGCAACGGGAGCCAGCCATGATTTCCTTTCAACTGAACGGCAAGACCCAGCAGGTCGACGTGCCCGGCGACACGCCGGTGCTGTGGGTACTGCGCGACACGCTGGGGCTGACCGGCACCAAGTTCGGCTGCGGCATCGCGGTATGCGGCGCATGCACGGTACATGTCGATGGCCAGCAGCGCCGCGCGTGCGTGACGCCGGTGTCCTCCATCGCCGGCCGGCAGCTCACCACCATCGAGGGCATCGGCGAGGACTGGGTCGGGCGCGCGGTCGAAGAGGCCTGGGTGCGCAACGACGTCACGCAGTGCGGCTATTGCCAGAGCGGCCAGGTGATGTCGGCGGTGGCGCTGCTCAAGGTCAACCAACGCCCGACCGATGCCGACATCGAACGGGCCATGAGCGCCAACCTGTGCCGCTGCGGCACCTATGCGCGCATCCATGCCGCGGTCAAGGATGCAGCCAAGGCGATCGGCTGAGGAGATGCCATGAGACTCATGCAGCAGGCAAGCGGCGGCATCGACCGGCGGACCTTCCTGAAACTGAGCTTCGGCTCGGGCTTCGCGCTCTGTGCCGTTCCGCTTGGCGCGCAGACGGAGGCGGCGGCGCAGCCCAAGGCGCCGGTGCAGCCATCGGCCTTCGTCAGTATCGATGCCGACGGCACGGTGATGGTCACGATCGGCAAGCTTGAGTTCGGGCAGGGCGTGCAGACGGCACTGCCGATGCTGGTGGCCGAGGAACTGGACGCGGACTGGAGCAAGGTGCGCTGCCAGCTGGCCCCGGCCGGCGAGGCCTATAAGGACCCGGTGTTCCATATCCAGATGGTCGGCGGCTCGACCAGCATGAAGAACTCGTGGACGCAGTATCGCGAGGTCGGCGCGCGCATGCGCGCCATGCTGCTCGGGGCGGCCGCCGGGCGCTTCGGGGTGCCGGCCGGGCAGCTGAAGGCCGAGGCCGGCGTGGTGACCGCGCCCGACGGCCGCCGGGCCACATACGGCGAGTTGGCTGCCGCAGCGCTGGCCGAGCCGGTGCCGGCGAGCGTGCAGCTGAAGTCGCCGCAGCAGTTCAGGCTGATCGGCAAGCCCACCGGCCGGCTCGATGCGCGCGACAAGTCCACCGGCAGGCAGCAGTTCGGCATCGACACGGCGCTGCCCGGCACGCGCACCGTGGTCATGGTGCATCCGCCCGTGTTCGGCGCCAGGGTCGCGCGCTTCGACCCCGCGCGTGCCAGGGCCATCGCCGGCGTGGAAGAGGTCTACCAGGTGCCGCTGGCCGGCGGCGCGACCGGGTTGGCGATCGTGGCCAATGGCTTCTGGCCGGCGCGCACGGCGCGCGAGGTGCTGCAGGTGGAATGGGACACCAGCGGCGTCGAGAAGCCGGACAGCGATGCGCTGCTGGCGCGCTACCGCGAGCTGGCGGCCCGGCCCGGCGTGCAGGCCAAGGCGGCGGACACTTCGGCGCTTGCCACCGCGCCACACAAGCTCACCGCCGAGTATGTCTTCCCCTACCTGGCGCACACGCCGATGGAGCCGCTCAACTGCACCATCGACTTCCGCGGCAACCAATGCACAGTGTGGGCCGGCTCGCAGTTCCAGACCGTCGACCAGGCCAACGTCGCAGCCGTGCTCGGTCTGAAGCCGGAACAGGTGACATTCAACACCATGATGGCCGGCGGCGGCTTCGGCCGGCGTGCCGTGCCCACCTCCGACTACCTGTTCGAGGCCGCGCAGGTGGCCAAGGCGCGCCATGCGGCGGGCCGGCGCGAGCCGATCAAGATGATCTGGACACGCGAAGACGACGTGCGCGGCGGCTACTACCGCCCGATGCACCTGCACCGCGTTGAGATCGGCCACGACGGCAAGGGCAAGGTGCTGGCCTGGAAGCACGTGATCGTCGGCCAGTCCATCACCAGCGGCACCCCGTTCGAGTCCTTCACCGTGAAGAACGGGGTCGACTCGACCATGGTCGAGGGCGTGAGCGACAGCCCTTATCCGTTCCCGATCGCGCTCGAGATCCATCATCCCAAGGTCAACGTGCCGGTGCTGTGGTGGCGCTCGGTGGGGCACACGCACACGGCCTATGTGATGGAGACCCTGGTCGATGAACTGGCGCGCGCCGGCGGGATCGATCCGGTGGCGTACCGCCGCACGCTGCTGCGTGAGCACAAGCGTCACCTGGCGGCGCTGGACCTGGCGGTCGAGCGCTCGGGCTACGGCAAGCGGCGCCTCGCGGCCGGGCGTGCCTGGGGCGTGGCGGTGCATGAATCGTTCGACACCGTGGTCGCCTACATCGTCGAGGCCTCGATGCGTGGCAACCAGCCGGTGGTGCACCGGGTCACCGCGGCCGTCCACTGCAACATGCCGATCAATCCGCGCACGGTCGAGGCGCAGGTCCAGGGCGGCATGATGATGGGGCTGGGTACCACGCTGCCCGGAGCGCAGATCACGCTGAAGGATGGCGTGGTCCAGCAAGGCAACTGGAACGACTACCGGCTGGCCACGCATGCGGACACGCCGCCGCAGATCGCGGTGCACATCGTGCCGTCGGCCGATCCGCCGACCGGCATTGGCGAGACCGCGGTGCCGCCGATCGCACCGGCACTGGCTAATGCCGTCGCGGCGCTCACCGGCAAGCGGCATCGCAGCCTGCCGTTCACCGCGTGATCTTCGAGCAAGTCGGCATGGCCTGCGTGCGGTGATCTCTCCCCCAAGCGGGGGGAGCACCCAGACAGATTGCCAACGGTTTTGGGTGCGCCAAATCCGCCCGAACTAGCCTAAGCAAGATGTTCTCCCTCTCCCCTCATGGGTGTACAGACCGGAGAGGGTGCAAGCACCCCGGCAGTGCGGGAGTCCATCGTACACGAACGGCCACGGGGTGGCGGTGAACGGTGCATTCGGAAATGGCAGAGGCGGGCAATCCGGTTAGCGGCGATCATGCAGTCTGATCCTGTCCGCATCCCGAGCCACCATGCACGTCCATCTGCAGTCCCACATGCACGTCAGCCTGCAGCGGCTGTTGCTGGCCTTCCCGCTGGCGGTCTCTGCGGCCCACGGCAGGCTGGTGCTCAGGCGCCGCGGCTATGAGCGTCTGCTGCTGCCGGGCCAGCAGCTCACCATCGAACCGTTTGAAACCTTTGCGCTGCACCTGGATGGCAGCAGCGCTCAGCCGGCCGCGTGCACCCTCGAAATCCAGCGCATGATCCCCGCGGCGCAGCAGGAATGCCTGCACCACCGCATCTGCAAGCGGGTCTTCCTGCAACCCCATTACGCCTGGAATGCTGCGTTTATCGCGGAACGGCTGGGCATGTCCACGGCACAGCTGCGCCGCATGCTGTTTTCTCAGGGCACGGCGCTCACCGAGCTGTGCCGCACGCAACGGCTGATGCGGTTGCTGTTCGAGGTCATGGCCGGTGATGCCGGCATTGGCGATGCCCGGCGGCGCGTCGGCTGGCCAGCCAGCAGTGATCTGGACTGCGCTTTCTACGACCGCTTCGGCTTATCGATGGAAGCTGCCAGCCGGTTGGCGGTGGCGCGCGCAGCGCGGCGGCAGCGCTCGGTCGCCTGACTCGTTCCCAAGAATCTACCTGACGTTCGCAAGCTTCCGGGATCAGGTCCCGGATGCCAGGGTGGCGGCCCCTGCGAATTGCGCCCGCCAGAGTGTACTGAGCGCCGCGCTTTGCGAGATAATCCGCCCTTACGCTGCGGAATGATGTCATGCGCTTTGATCTGGTCGACCTGAAACTGTTCACGCATATTGCGGAGGCCCAGAGCCTGACCGGCGGTGCGCAACGCTCGCACCTGTCGCTGGCCGCGGCCAGCACGCGCATCAAGAACCTCGAGGAACACGTCGGCGTCAAGCTGCTGAGCCGCAGCAGCCAGGGCGTGAAGGTAACCGGGGCGGGGGAGACCCTGCTCGCCCACGCGCGCCGCGTGCTGCGCCAGCTGGAGCAACTGAGCGGCGATCTGCAGGAATATGCGGCGGGCGTGAAAGGCCATGTGCGCGTGTTCGCCAACACCACCGCGATGAGCGAGTTCCTGCCGGCGGTGCTGCGCAGTTACCTCGTCAGCCATCCGGACGTGACCATCGACATGCACGAGCGCCTGAGCCCGGATATCGTGCGCGCGGTGCAGGAGGGCATGGTGGATATCGGCATCATTGCCGGCAACGTGCGCACGGAAGGGCTGGAGGTGATGCCGTACCGGCGCGACCGCCTGGTGCTGGCCACCGCGCTGAGCCATCCGCTGGCCGAGCGCGGCAGCGTGGATTTCATCGATACGCTGGACTACGACTTCATCGGCCTGCCCGAGGCCAGCGCGATCCACAATTTCCTGTTGCGGGCCGCGACCGACCTGCAGCGCACGCTGCGCTGGCGCGTGCAGGTCAGCAATTTCGAGACCGCCTGCCGGATGATCGAGGCCAATGTCGGCGTCGGCGTGTTGCCGGAGACTACCGCCAGCCGCCATGCGAAGACGATGGCGCTGCGCATCGTCCAGCTCAACGATGAATGGGCCGAGCGCAAGCTGCAGATATGCGTGGCCGACCTCGGCGCCTTGCCGCTGTTCGCGCGCAAGCTGGTGGACCTGCTGGTCGAGGACGGCCTCGGGCGCCAGGACTGAGGGCGCCGGCGGACTAGGCCTTGTCCGCCAACATCTGCCGCAGCTGGTGCTTGAGCAGCTTGCCGCTGGCCGTGGTGGGGATCGAGGCCACGCGCAGGATCCGCTCCGGGCGCTTGTACGGCGACAGGCGGTCGACCAGGTAGTCGTGCAGCGCCTGCGCGTCGAATTTCTCGCCATCCCTGATCTCGACGAAGGCGATCACTTCCTCGTTGCCGTCCGCGGTCGGCTGCCCGATGACGGCCGATACGCGCACGGACGGATGCGTGTTGATGACCGATTCGACTTCGATCGGGTAGACATTGAAGCCCGAGCGGATGATCAGGTCCTTGGTGCGGCCGACGATGAACAGCGCGCCGTCGGGGTCCAGCCGGCCGATGTCGCCGGTATTGAGCCAGCCGTCGGGCCGCAGGGCCTCGGCGCTCAGGTCCGGTGCGCGGTAGTAGCCGCGCATCACGCCGGGCCCCCTGATCCATAGCTCGCCGGGTTCCCCCTGCGGCACCGGCTTGCCCTCCGGCCCGACTACCCGCAGTTCCGCGCCTTCGACGATCTCGCCCGCCGAGCAATCGGTGCGCGGCCGGTCCATGCGGGTCACGAACAGCGACCCCGCATATTCGGTCATGCCGTAGCCGTGGTGCAGCGGCTGGCCGAACATCGCCTCGACGTCGTGCTTGAGCGTCGGATCAAGCGGCCCGCCGCCGGTGTAGAGATAGCGCAGCCGCGGCGACGGCTGCAGGGGCGCTCCCGTTGCCCGCACATGGGCGAGGATGCGGTTGAACATCGTCGGCACGCCCTGCAGCAGCGTGATCGCACCCTGCCGGATCGCGGCGGTGACGTCCGCGGCATTGAAGCGCGCGCTCAGGTACAGGCTGGCACCGGCCTGCAGGGTCGAGACCAGCAGCGTCCCGAGTCCGAACACATGCGACATCGGCATGACCGCATAGGCGCAGTCGTCTGCCTGCATGCGGCGCGACTCGACCGTGACGCGCGCAAAGTGCAGCAGGCCCCGGTGAGTGACCATCACGCCCTTGGGCTGTCCGGTGGTGCCGGAGGTGTAGATCAACGCGGCGACGTCACGCGCGAGCGCTTCAGGCTCGCGCTCGCCGGCCTCGTCGACAGCGCCCGCCATCAGCGGGCCGAGGCCGGCCGGGACAATCTCCCTGGCCCGGTAGCGCACGCCGTGCCGCAGGGCATCGGGCGACACCGCGTGGGTGAACAGCATCAGGCTCGGCTGGCAGTGGGCGCGGATCACCTCGATTTCCCGCTCCGACAGGCGGGCGTTGACGATGACCGGCCACGCGCCCAGTTCCGACAAGGCGAACACCAGCGTGATCACCGCCAGGCAGTTCTCGGCCGTGATCAGCACCCGATCGCCGGTGCCCACGCCCTGCGCTTGCAGGTAGCGCTGCGCATCCTCGATGCCCGCCCACAGCTGCGCGTAGGTGGTGGTCCGGCCTTCCTCGAAGACGGCCACATGGCCGGGGGTCTCGGCGGCCCAGCGGCGAGGGATGTCGCTGATCCGTGGTGGGGTGTCTCGGTCCGGTGGCATCTCGCGGGAGTCCTTGTGCTGGAAAAACCGTTCGGCAAGGCGGGGGCCAGCCGAACGGCGCCAGTGTATGTGCGCCCGTTGCACGGTGCAATCGGTAATCGGCAAAGGCGGATTTCTTGTCTGCCGAAAGCCCCCTGGCCGCTTACACCACGCGCCTGGCGCGCAGTGCTTCCAGTTGCTGCGGGCTCAGCTTCAGGTAGTCGCGCAGCACCTCGTCGGTGTGCTGGCCCAGCGCGGGCGGGGCGTAGCGCAGCGTCGGGGGCGTCTCCGACAGGCGCAGCGGGCTGGCCGTGGTGACCACGTGGTTCACGGGCTCGCCGGCGGGCGGCTGGGCTCCCGGATAGCGCTCTTGCTCGACGCGCAGGCCACGGTGCTGCACATGGGGGTCGGCGTGGGCCTGGGCGATATTGTTGATGGGGCCGCAAGGCACGGAATTGGCTTCCAGCAGCGCGACCCATTGCGCCGTGGAGCGGGTGCGCGTGAGCTCCATCATCATCGCGATCAGCGTCTTGCGGTTGTTGACGCGGCCGGTGTTGGTGGCATAGCGCTCGTCGCGCGCCCAGTCCACGCCCGCGGCGTCGCAGAAGCGTGCGAACTGCCCGTCGTTGCCGATGGCCAGCAGCATATTGCCGTCGGCGGTCGGGAAGTCCTGGTAGGGCACCACGCTGGGGTGGATATTGCCCTGGCGCCGGGGCACGTCGCCGGCGTTCAGGAAGCCCGCGCCCTGGTTGGCCAGCACCGCCATCGCCACATCCAGCAGGGCGATGTCGATATGCTGGCCGCGGCCGGTGAAGTGGCGTGCTTCCAGCGCGCTCAGGATCGCGGTGGTGGCGTACATGCCGGTGAACAGGTCGATCACGGCCACGCCTACCTTCATCGGGCCGCCGCCGGGCTCGCCGTCGGCGTGGCCGGTGATGCTCATCAGGCCGCTCATGGCCTGGATCAGCAGGTCGTAGCCGGGCCGCGCCGCGTAGGGACCGGTGTGGCCAAAGCCCGTGACCGAGCAGTAGATCAGGCGCGGGTTGAGCGCGCTCAGGCTGTCATAGTCCAGCCCGTAGCGCTTGAGGCCGCCGGTCTTGAAGTTCTCCACCACCACATCGCTCTGCCGGGCCAGCTCGCGGATCAGCTCCTGCCCCTCCGGCGTGGCCATGTCCACCGTGACCGAGCGCTTGTTGCGGTTGGCGGCGGTGAAATAGCAGGCCTGCCGGGTCGGCGCGCCGGCCTCGTCGGCGAGGAAAGGGGGCCCCCAGTGGCGTGTATCGTCGCCTTCGCCGGGTTTTTCGATCTTGATCACGTCGGCGCCCATGTCCGCCAGGTTCTGGGTGGACCACGGTCCGGCCAGCACGCGCGAGAGATCGAGCACGCGCAGGTGGCTCAGGGCGCCGGTGCGGGGGGAGGGGGGAGGAAGGCCAGCGGCCGGCGTAGCGGTGGAATCTGTCATGTCAGGTCAGGCGGTCTCAAGGCAGGCGGCCCGTCCTGGGGACGGGCAGCATTGCGCGCAGGCATGGGTCAGGCGTATTGGCGCGGGGCGCGGTGCTTACGCGCCGCGGGCTTCACGGATCATGTTGCGCGCGATGATGACCTGCTGGATCTGCGTGGTGCCCTCATACAGGCGGAACAGGCGCACATCGCGGTAGAAGCGCTCGATGCCGAACTCGGAAATATAGCCGGAACCGCCGAGAATCTGTACCGCGCGGTCCGCCACGCGGCCCACCATCTCGGTGGCGAACATCTTGCAGCATGAGGCCTCGGTGGAGACGTTCCTGCCTTCGTCGCGGCGGCGCGCGGCGTCGATCACCATGCATTCGGCAGCATAGAGCTCGGCCTGGCTGTCGGCCAGCATGGCCTGGATCAACTGGAACTCGCAGATCGGCTGGCCGAACTGCTGGCGCTCCAGCGCGTAGTTCAGCGCGTCGCGCAGCACGCGCCTGGCCACCCCGACGCTGACCGCCGCAATGTGCAGCCGGCCCTTGTCGAGCACCTTCATCGCCGTCTTGAAGCCCTGTCCTTCCTTCAGGCCGATCAGGTTCTCGGCCGGCACGCGCACGTTGTCGAAGATCACGTCGCAGGTGTGCGCGCCTTTCTGCCCCATCTTCACGTCGCGCTTGCCGAAGCTGATGCCCGGCGTCCTGGCATCGACGATAAATGCCGAGACGCCGGCCGAGCCCTTGATCTCACGGTTGGTACGCGCCATCAGCGTGAACATGCCGGCCTGTGACGCATTGGTGATAAAGCGCTTGGTGCCGTTGACCACGTAGTGGTCGCCATCCCTGACCGCGGTGGTGCGCAGCGAGCCGGCGTCCGAGCCGGCTTCCGGTTCGGTCAGGGCAAACGAGGCCAGGATCTCGCCGGTGGCCAGGCGGGGCAGCCACGCGGCCTGCTGCTCAGGCGTGCCGTCCATCAGGATGCCCTGCGAGCCGATGCCCACGGTGGTGCCCAGCAGCGAGCGGAAGGCCGGCGAGGTCTGGCACAGCTCCATGACCACGCGCGCTTCCTCTTCCATGGTCAGCTCCAGGCCGCCAAAGCGCTCGGGGATGGTCATGCCGAACAGGCCCATCTCGCGCATGTCCTGCACGATGTCCTGCGGGATTTCGTCGGTCTCGGCGACCAGCGCCTCGGCGGGAACCAGGCGCTCGCGCACAAAGCGGCGCACGCTGTCGAGCAGGGCTTCGAGGGTTTCGTTATCGCGGATCATGTCAGTTCTTCCTGGGTGTCGGGTCGGTGTCGGTTCGAGGCGGGGCCATCAGTCCAGCGTCACGCCCTTGAGCACGCTGGCCCACTGCGTGCGCTCGCGCGCGGCGGTGTTCACGACGTCCTGCGTGGTGCCGCTCCACTGTTCGTAGCCCAGCTCGGCATAGCGCTTCCTGAGTTCCGCATCTTCCACGGCCTGCCGCACTGCCGCGGCCAGCTTCTGGGTCTGCTCGGAGGTCACGCCCTTGGGGGCGTAGATGGCGTACCAGCCGCCGGCTTCATAGTCCTTGAGGCCGGCAATCCCGGATTCGCGGAAGGTGGGCACGCCGGGCAGCGATGCGCTGCGCTTGGGCGAGCCCACGGCGATGGGCTTGACCTTGCCGCTCTGCACATAGCCGCTGGCGGTGCTGATGATGTCGAACATCACGTCGATCTGGCCGCCGATGGTATCGGTCATGGCCGGGGCATTGCCCTTGTAGGGAATATGGTTCAGCTCGACCTGCGCCTGCCGGGCGAACAGGGCCATGGCGACATGGTTGGAGCTGCCCACGCCCGAGGAGCCGTAGCTAAGCTTGCCGGGATGCGCCTTGGCGTAGGCAACCAGGTCCTGGGTGCCCTTGAACGGCTCCTTGACGTTGGCCACCAGCATGTTGTAGTAGCGCGCCACCGGTGCCACCGGGGCGAGGTCCTTCGCCGGGTCGTACGGCAGGCTCTTCATGATGTTGGGCGCGACCGTCAGCGCCGCGCTGGCGGCGAACCACAGTGTGGCGCCATCGGGCTTGGCGCGGACCACTTCATAGCCGGCCAGCGTGGCATTGGCGCCGGGCTTGTTGTCGACGATGACGTTGGCGCTGAGCGCCTTGCCCAACGCCACCGCGAACAGGCGCGCGGCCTGATCGGCGGGGCCGCCGGCGGCGTAGCCGACCACGAGGCGCACCGGCTGGCCGTTGGGCTGCGCCGAGGCAGGGGGAGTGGCCAGGGTTGCGCCGCACAGGGCCAGGGCGGCCAGCATGGCGTGGCGGCGTGAGGTGGAAATCAAGATACTTCTCCTACGTAAAGCAAAGTGCCGAAGGCAAAAGCCGAAAAGCAAAAGGCAAAAGGCGGGCGCAGCCCCCGCCGTCGCGCGCGGGGGCTGTATGGTGAATGAAGTGGGCTTACTCAGTAGCGTTCGAAGACCGCGGCAATACCCTGGCCGCCGCCGATGCACATGGTCTCCAGGCCATAGCGGCCGCCGCGGCGCTGCAGTTCGTGCAGCAGCGTGGCCAGGATGCGCACGCCGGTGGCGCCGATCGGATGGCCTAGCGAGATGCCCGAGCCGTTCACGTTGAGCTTCTGCTCGATCGCATCCTGGTCATGCCATTCCCAGCCCTTGAGCACGGCCAGCACCTGGCAGGCGAAGGCTTCGTTCAGCTCGACCAGGTCCATCTGGTCCAGCGTCAGGTTCAGGCGCGCCAGCAGCTTCTTCACCGCGGGCACCGGGCCGATGCCCATGTGCGAGGGCTCGCAGCCGGCCGCCGCCCAGCCCACCAGCGAGGCCATGGGGGTGAGGCCCAGTTCGGCCAGCTTGTCTTCGGCCACGATCAGGCAGGCGGCCGAGGCGTCGTTCTGCTGGCTGGCGTTGCCGGCGGTGACGGTACCGTTCGGCATCAGCGTGCGCAGCTTGCCCAGGCTTTCACGCGTGGTTTCGGGGCGGAAACCTTCGTCGCGCGCGAACCGCACCGGATCGCCCTTGCGCTGGGGCACCTGCACGGGAACGACTTCGGCATCGAAGCGGCCGGCCTCCCAGGCTGCCGCGGCGCGTGCGTGGCTGCGGGCGGCGAAGACATCGGCCGCCTCGCGGCTGATGCCGTAGTCGCGCGCCAGGTTCTCGGCCGTCTCGATCATCCCGGAGATCTTGCCGAAGCGCTCGACCGGCTGGGAGCGTTCACGGCCGCGGTCGAGGCGGTCGAAGAAGCGCACATTGCCCGAGCGCGCGCCCCAGCGCATGTCGGTGGTGTAGTACTCGATATTGCTCATGCTCTCGACGCCGCCCGCGATCACCACGTCGGCGGCGCCGCTCTGCACCATCATCGAGGCCGTGACGATGGCCTGCAGGCCGCCGCCGCAGCGGCGGTCCAGTTGCATGCCCGGCACCTCGACCGGCAGGCCGGCCTGCAGCGCGGCCCAGCGGCCGACGCAGGGCACTTCGCTGTTGGCGTAGGACTGGGCAAAGACCACGTCATCGATACGCGCGGGATCGATGCCGCTGCGTTCCACCACGGCGCGCACGGCGGTGGCGGCCAGTTCCTCCACGGGCACCGGGCGCAGGCTGCCGCCGAAGGTGCCGACGGGCGTGCGGAGGGGAGTGACGATTGCAGCTCTGCGCATGGAAGTCTCCTTGGAACTCTGTGTTGGGATGAGCAAGTAAGTCAGTTGGCCAGCGTGTGCCCGGGAAGGGCCACGAAGACCGCGCCGCACTGGCGCAGCAGGGCGTGGGCCTGGCGTTCCAGGTCTGCGCGGTGTTCGGGGGCGGCAATGTCCAGCATGCGGCGCACGCGCTGCGACAGCGTCTGGCCGCGCAGGTCGGCCACGCCGTGCTCGGTGACGATCAGGCCCGCATCCGAGCGGGGCGTGCTGACCGGGCCGGACAACTGCGCCACGATGCGGCTCGCGCCCTTGGCGGTCGCCGGCAGCGCGACGATGGGCAAGCCGCCGCGGCTGCGCGCGGCACCGCGCAGGAAGTCCACGGCACCGCCGACGGCGCCGACATAGACGCCGCCGGCGACTTCGGCGTTCACCTGGCCGGTGAGGTCGACCTCGATGGCGGAGTTGATGGCGGTCAGCTTGTCGACGCTGGCCAGCACCTCGGGGTGATGGGTATAGGCGGTCTCGCGCAGTTGCAGCTGCGGATTGCGGTGGGCCCAGCGCCGCAGCCGTTCGCTGCCCATCAGGATGCCGGCGATGCCTACCCCCGTATCGATGCTCTTGCGTGCGTTGGTCAGCACCCCGGCTTCGGCCAGCGCCGCAATGCCGTCGCCGATCGCGCCGCTGTGCAGCCCCAGGTCGCGGTGGCCATTCAGCGCAGCGACCACGGCCTCAGGCAGGTTGCCGATGCCCATCTGCAGGGTGGCGCCATCCTCCACCCAGCCGGCGATGTGGCGGGCGATGGCCTGTTCGGCCGGGCCGGGCGCGCTGCGGTCAAGGCTGATGGGCGGGTGCAGCGCTTCGACCTGCAGGTCGATATCGTCCGCGCTCAGGTAGCGGCTGCCGTGGGTCCACGGCACCTCCGGGTTCACCTCGGCGATGATGACGCGGGCGCGGTCGAGCGCCGCGGGAAGGTATTCATGCACCAGCCCCAGGCTGTGGCGCCCCTGCTCGTCGGCGGGCGAGACCTGCACCAGCGCCACGTCCGCCCGCAGCGTGCCGTCGCGGATCAGCCCGGGCAGGTGCGAATAGTGGCTGGGCACGATGTCCAGCACGCCGGCCCTGGCCAGTTGCCGGTGCGGGCCGCTGGCGGCGTAGCCGAAGAAGTCGAGCACATCCGCCTGGGCCGGCTGCAGCGTGTCTGACTGCCCGATGCCGACAAAGACACTGAGGCGTCCGCCCTGGGCGATGGCGTGGCGGTGTTCCACCAGTGCGCGCGTCAGCGTCAGCGGCTCGGCGGTCGCTTGCCCCCACCAGATATGGTCTCCGGGGCGGATCAGGGCTTGCAGGCGGGAGGCGAGGGTGTGCATGTCCACGGGGCAGCGGTCAGTCGGCGCATGCGCCGGATAGCCCGGAGCATGTTCCCAAAGCGTGGTTTGCGCTATTTGACAATGCCAATGGCGGACTTTGGCGAAAGCGAAAGGACCTGGCCGTCGCCGGGACTTAACCGCGGTGGAAGGCGCGCTTTCGGAAAGGCTGATTGTCCACGCGGCCGAACGCCGCGAACATTGCGGTCATCACAAGGAGGCGGCCGTCCGCCAGAGACCGAACGCAAGCCAAGCGCCATGATCGAACAGACCCAATCGAACAACTTCCAAGAAATCCGCGACGCCATCCGCGCGCTTTGCGCCGAGTTTCCCGATGAGTACTTCCGCAAGGTGGACGAGCAGCGCGCCTATCCCGAGGCCTTCGTCAATGCGCTGACCGCGGCGGGCTGGCTGGCGGCCCTGATCCCGCAGGAGTACGGCGGTTCCGGCCTGGGCCTGACCGAAGCCTCGGTCATCATGGAAGAGATCAACCGCTGCGGCGGCAACTCCGGCGCCTGCCACGGCCAGATGTACAACATGGGCACGCTGCTGCGGCACGGCTCCAGGGCGCAGAAGGAAAAGTACCTGCCGAAGATTGCCTCGGGGGAATGGCGCCTGCAGTCCATGGGCGTGACCGAGCCCACCACTGGCACGGACACCACCAAGATCAAGACCTCGGCGGTCAAGAAGGACGGACGCTACGTCATCAACGGCCAGAAGGTCTGGATCAGCCGCGTCCAGCACAGCGACTTCATGATCCTGCTGGCGCGCACCACGCCACTGGCCGAGGTGACGAAGAAGAGCGAGGGGATGTCCATCTTCATGGTGGACCTGCATGAAGCGCAGAAGAAGGGCCTGACCGTGCGCCCGATCCCCAACATGGTCAACCACGAGACCAATGAACTGTTCTTCGAGGACCTGGAAATCCCCGAGGAAAACCTGATCGGTGAAGAGGGCAAGGGCTTCAAGTACATCCTCGACGGCCTGAACGCCGAGCGCACGCTGATCGCGGCCGAGTGCATCGGCGACGGCTATTGGTTCATCGACCGCGTGACCAAGTATGTCAAGGAACGCGAGGTCTTCGGCCGCCCCATCGGCCAGAACCAGGGCGTGCAGTTCCCGATCGCCGAGACCTTTATCGAGCTGGAAGCGGCGAATCTGATGCGCTGGAAAGCCTGCGAACTGTTTGACAAGCACGAGCCCATGGGGGCCCAGGCCAACATGGCCAAGTACCTGGCAGCCAAGGCCAGCTGGGAGGCCGGCAACGCCTGCCTGCAGTTCCACGGCGGCTTCGGCTTTGCCTGCGAATACGACGTGGAGCGCAAGTTCCGCGAAACGCGGCTGTACCAGGTGGCACCGATCTCCACCAACCTGATCTACTCTTTCGTCGCCGAACACGTCCTGGGCCTGCCGCGCTCATTCTGAGCGATGGACGGCGCGCCAGCCCCAACGCTCAAGGGGCTGGCCGGATGGAACCCCGGCAGCAACGGCGCCGGGGGTTCCGCTTCGCCCCAAGCCCCAAAATTCCCCTCCCTGTCTCCTCTCTTCGTCCGCGCAGCCGGATCCAGGCCGACCTTCAGATCGGAAACTGCGTCGTCGACAGCACCTGCTTGAGCACCATGAACGAGCGAATCTGCCGCACGCCCGGCAGGTAGAGCAACTGCTCCGCGTGGAGGCGGTTGAAGCTCTCGCTGTCCTTGGTCCTGAGCATCATGATGTAGTCGAACTCGCCGGTGACTTCATGGCACTCCATACAGCCTGATACCTTCTGCGCCGCCTTCTCAAAGGCGGCGAACGACTCGGGCGTAGACCGGTCCAGCACGACCCCGATGATGACCAGCATGCCCGCGTCCAGGGGAGCCGGGTTCAGCAGCGCCACGACGCCGCGGATCAGGCCATCCGCTTTCAGGCGTTCCACGCGGCGCAGGCATGCGGGCGGGCTGAGGCTGACCTTGCCCGCCAGGGCCAGGTTGGAGATGGACGCATCGCGCTGCAAGGCGCGCAGGATGGCCTTGTCCGTGCGATCCAGCACCGGCGCGGGCTGGGCGGAGGTCTCGGATTTTGTACGAAATTTTATTCTGGATGTTGCCATTTCTACGGAATAAAGAGAATTTCGTGATGCTTCCAGGCTTTTTATCGTGCAAGAAGTCGCAGATCTTTGCAAGCACCTTTCGTCTCAGCTTTCTTATGATGATTCCAGGTACGGCGTCGCGCAGCGTCCGTGCGAATGCCGGGCTTTGCGGCTGCCGCGCGCCCGCATGCCCGCCACAACCTGGAGCCAGTCATGAACCTGAAGCAATTTCCGCGTCATTCCCTGACCTTCGGCCCGACGCCGATCCATCCGCTATCGCGGCTGAGCGAAAGCCTGGGTGGCAAGGTCGAGCTCTATGCCAAGCGCGACGACTGCAACAGCGGCCTTGCCTTTGGCGGCAACAAGACGCGCAAGCTCGAATACGTCATTCCCGACGTGCTGGCGCAGGGCGCCGATACGCTGGTCTCGATCGGCGGGATCCAGTCGAACCACACGCGCCAGGTTGCCGCCATCGCGGCCCACCTGGGGCTGAAGTGCGTGCTGGTGCAGGAGAACTGGGTCAACTACTCCGACGCGGTCTATGACCGCGTGGGCAACATCCAGATGTCGCGCATCATGGGGGCCGACGTGCGCCTGGTCAGCGAAGGCTTCGACATCGGCATTCGTCCCAGCTGGGAAGATGCCATGGAGAGCGTGCGCAAGGCGGGCGGCAAGCCCTACCCGATTCCGGCAGGCTGCTCGGAGCATCCGCTCGGCGGCCTCGGCTACGTAGGGTTCGCCGAGGAAGTCCGGGCACAGGAAGCCGGACTCGGCTTCAGCTTCGACTACATCGTCGTCTGCTCGGTCACCGGCAGCACGCAGGCAGGCATGGTGGTGGGATTCGCTGCCGACGGCCGCGCGGACCGGGTCATCGGCATCGATGCATCGGCCAGGCCGGAACCGACGCGCGCGCAGATCCTGCGCATCGCACGCCATACCGCGGAGCTGGTCGGCCTCGGCCGCGACATCACTGAAGCGGACGTGGTGCTGGACACCCGCTATGGCGGCCCCGAATACGGCCTGCCTTCGGCGGGCACCCTGGAAGCCATCCGCCTCAGCGCCAGGCTGGAGGGCATGATGACCGACCCGGTCTATGAGGGCAAGTCCATGCAGGGCATGATCGACATGGTCCGTCGCGGCGAGTTTCCGCAAGGATCGAGAGTCCTCTTCGCACACCTGGGTGGGGTACCGGCACTGAACGCCTACAGCTTCCTGTTCAAGGACGGGTGATAACGCGCAAGCGATTGATGGCAAGGGAGTGCCGGCCTGGGGGCGGCACCCTGGCTGCATGCGCGCAAGCCTGTCGCATAACCAAAGTCGAGCAGGAACCGGAGCAGCTGGGCCGCAGGTTCGGACCAGCCGAGGACCATTCCAGGCCGTCGGCAATCGCGCGTACCAGCGCCCATTCCCCTTCGGTTATCTGTCTAGCGGTGAAACTAATCACGTCACTCATCGACATGTGATGCTGCACCGGCCGCTTAAATTGTCTGCAATGCCTTGCTGGCCAAGTGTACCCGGGCCGCGAGAGCCGACCGTCAATTGACGGTCGGCTCTCGCACCTGCCAGGGACTAACGCCAGCGTGAGATCGCCGGAAGTTCTTGCAAGATCATGCGATCGCGAAGTTCCCGACGACGCTTTCCTCGGCCTGGTTTGCCGCTGGCGCCAGTGCCAGATAGGGCTTACGGTCATCGTTTCCGGTAAAGATCACGCGGGGCCAGCCGTAGCCGCCCGGCGCATATTCGTTAAAGAACGGGATGCGGAACCAAATCTTGCTGTCGTGCACGTGGTCGTCATAGAGGGCGATGACCGCCTTGTCCAGACGGGCCACGGCTTCCGGGGACGTGTGCAGTCGCAGAAAGCTCACCACCCCTGCATCCGGAGCGGCCATCAAATCGTCATCCGGATTCCAGGATTGCACGAGCGAAGTCCGTGTCGCATGGAAGATAAAGCCGCTGCTGGTCAGTGTGACACGGGGCGTGTCTGCTCCAGACTGGTCGTGCTTGACGGATAGCACTGGGGGCCGCTGGGGCCGATTCTCCCCAGGATGTGAGACAAACTCCTGCTTGTCCACCTGCCACCTTGCCAACTGATCCGGATACAGGACGCCAAGCAGCAAGCGCATCTGTTCGGCCCCCTCGCGCAGGTCGCTGCGGTCGTTGGTCACGATCTCATCGGCGCCTTCCCCTGGCCGGGCTGGTTCGTCCTTGCCGGCCTGCTCGCCATACAAGACCTCCCGTCGACGCTGCAACAAGACCTTTTTCTCCAGGATCGCTGCGGAGAGTTCCATGACGTCCCGGTGGTTGGGCGGGGTAGTCGCGCGGATTGCGAGCTTCGGACCGCTCCTGCTGAAGTCGGGAGATCTCGGCCTTCAGGCGCTGGCATTCCGGATCATCGCGTTCGGCCTTCTTGACATCGAGGGTGATCTTGCGCGGTGTCTTGGCGTCCTCCGGGGCGGCGTGGTAGAACGTACGCTCGGTCACATACTGCCCGGTGCCGACCTGGGCCCGCAGGGTGCGCCAGCTCAGCATCTGGCCCATCCCGAACCGCAGTGCCTCTTCCACGGTGGAGACCGCGTACAGGCTGCGACGCCATTCGTTGAAAGCCGCCACGGTTGCCGGGTGGATTGCGAAATTTGCCCGCAGATCATCGCGCTTCGCAATGGCATCCTCCAGCATGAGCGGCACGCCCTGCCTGAGGGCTGCGATATACATGTCATGCAGCGGAATTTGGCTGAGCTTGCTGCTGTCGCCATCGCGGGCCTTGCCTTGCTCGTTGGGACCGTAGCCACCGCCCACATCGGAGTGCACACCGGGATAACCGATTTCCCAGCGGCGTAACGTCTCGGGGTAGTTCTCCTTGATCCGGATGGTGTCGAGCGGAAAACTCATGCGCTGCTCGTGGATCGAGTAGAAATGCGCGCAGGCCCGGACCTTGTCGGTGCCTGCCACATTCAGGCCGCCATCCTTCGTAAATCCCGAGTGCCCTGCAAACCGGTCCCAGTTGACGACCGAGCGGGTTGAGTCCGGGAGGCCGACGGAGGCCACCGTATCAAAGAGCCCCAGGAAGTTGACCTGGTAGGGCAAGGCCCGCCGTCCGGTCTGCTCGCTGAGCTGGCCGCCAGGCCCCCATTCTTTGAGCAGCTTGTTCACAAAGACGCGTGCACACGCAGCGCCGCGTGAGAAGCCGAACACGTTGATCCAGATCTGCCTGACCATCCGGCTTTGCGGGCCATCGTCGAAGCGGTTGCTGTGCGTGATCCCCAGGATGCGGATCTTGTCCATCAGCTTGGACGGATTACCCTTGGCAGCGGCGTCGCAGATGGCCTTGGCTTCCTCGTCAAGAACAAACGGCCTCTTGTCATCTCGCGTGATCGCGTAGTGCACGGCATTGAGCACGCGAATCATGCCCCAGACGCAGCGCTGGTCGAAGCCCGCAGCGGTGGCCTTGCCGTCCTGGGAGTAGTCCAACTCGCCGAGCTTTGGAAAGGGCGTACCGACACCCGCTACGTAGTAGGAAAACAACCCGTCATCAGGCAGGTGCTTTGACACGCTGAACAAACGTGCCACATTAGTGTGGGTCTTGGAGAGCGAATCCCGCCATTTTGTGTTGTCTTCGTCGTCGTTGTTGTTGGTGCCGTCGAAGAACAGGCTGATGTGCAGGGTCTGGGTACACCCGGCAAGCGGATCGCATACATTGCCCCGGCCCCAGGTCCAGGCGTCCTTGCCCTGCGCCAGTCGCCCGCCTTCCGGCATGTGTTCAGGCCATTGCACCACGCTCATTGCAGACCTCCACGGCGGTACTTGAGATTCCACTCGTCGTCGCGCACGCCTTGAGCAATGAAGGGGCTGTCGTCAGGTAATTTTTCACGTGGGCTGGTCGTCCCATCGATGATCAAGAGCCGGACGCGGTCACTTGGCAGGAATATCGCGTAAGCTCCGCCGGTCTGGGAGCCATCGTATTGCGCGATGCGCACGTTCTCGGCCTTGTACCAGTAGCCCGGGGTCTTGCCGTCCTGGACTTTATCCATCAGCCAGCGCACGGTGACGCGTAGCTCTGGCTGCCATTGGCGTGGGAAACTAATGCAGCAGCGCACACCACCCGAGGACGGACGACCGTCCGGGTAAGCGGGGAGGATATTGGAGCCACCGCCGCCAACACCATTTGGCCCCGTCACGTTGAAGGAGTGAATGTAGTACGGGGTGTAGTTCAGGGATTGGGCGTCACCCGCGATCAATTTTGATTTCGGCTTGGCATCTTCGAGCCAGTCGCCGTAGCTGGCGCAGCCGGCGAGCGCCAGCGCGAAGCCGGCCAGCAAGGCGGCCACGATGCCATATCGTCGTGTCTTAAAGGAAATAGTCGGTGGAAAAGTGTGCACGGGCGATGCTCCAGTGAAAGTCACCAGGTCCGCGCACAGCGACGCTTCAGCCAACGACAAGGCGCGGGGTAGCCGAAGACGCTACCCCGACAAAAGCGCAAATACTATGGGACGATTCCTAAATTCGATGATTCTTGACAAAGATTTGCATTTTTCGGCGTGGCCACCAATGGATCGGCCAAGAACTTCAAGGCGTCACGCCGTCAGTGGCACTCCCTCGAACAGGGCGCGACCCTGACAACCGTGCGGCCCAGTACCAGGGCAAGACCGATGGCGCGGGATTTCGGCGGACGGAAGGAAAGAGGGCGGAAAATGGCTGGCATCGGAAGGCTGCGGGCTGAGTCATGAACGTTGGAGTGAGTATCGGTGCGGGAGCATCCTTGCCGTTATCCGGATTCTGCAAAGAACGCGAAATCGGGCCTGGGCGGACGCACACGGAAGCCACTCGTGAGGATCATGACCAGCTGTCCACGCAACTTCCTGAAGCTGGCGAGTTCATTCTGCGCGAAACCCGGCGCAAGCCATTTGCGCAGTTGCGCAGCCGGGATTACCCGGTTGCCCGGTTAATTGCCGTTGGCCGCCTGCGCGCCGGCCCCAAAGCGCAGGCGCAGGCTCCGGTTGGCATCCTGCAGCGAACCGTCCACTACTTCCACCACGCGGTGCAGGTAGTCTTCGCTGGCGTCGAGCAGCGCCCCATACAGGGTGTGGCACAAGCCGCGCGCGGTGCGGCCGGGCCAGTCTTGCGGCAGCATCGCCTCGGGCAGGTTGGGATCGCGCAGCAGCACGCGCCGGTATTCGTGCACCAGCAGCGTCCGCACGAAGAAGGCATCGGCCGGAGCAAGCCCGGCGGCCTCTCCGGCCAGCGGCGTAAAGCGGCGCAGCAGCGCCTGCCAGGCAGCGGCCACGTCGCCGAGCTTGAAGGTCTGGTGCATCAGCGCCTGCAGCGGCCGGATGGAAAACGCGTCAAGGCTGCTTGCCTCCATCACCGCCACATCGTCCTGCGCGCGTGCGGCCTGGACGATTTCGCGCAGCGAGGCGAGGTCCGCATTGGGGTGGGCCATCACCCCTGGCGCGATGGCGCCGAAGCCCTCCCACAGCAATTCCCGCTTCAGCTTCTGCCGGACCGTGGCGCGTACGTCACCGCGCACCATCACCAGGGTCCAGCGGCCGTCCCATTCGGATGCCTCACCCGCGTAGATGCGCTTGCCGGCGTGCAGTACACGCTGCAAACCGGCTTCTGACAGCCCGTAGTAGCTGCGCCGCCCGATCTTGGTCGCGGCCAGCCAGTCGTCGGCGGTCAGGCGGAAGGTGGCGGTGCGCACCAGCCGGTCATTGATGCCGAACGGCGCCGCCAGCCGGATCAGGCTGCCCAGCCAGATTGCCTGGGGCCGCGGCGCCACCACATCGCCGAACAAGGTCACCAGCATGGAATTGGCGCCCAGCTTCAGCCCGCGTGCCAGCCGCGCCACGCGGGGAGAAACCGGATCGGTGCCTGGCGTCGCCATCGGCCTGCTCCCTGAAGTGATACACAAATGCAGATTGATTGAATCAAATTGTATCACTACCATCCGTTGCAACTGACGATGTTGATGCAGGTCAAGACCCCGATTCAGAGCAACCAAGAGCGGAGCAAAGGATGTACGCACAGCTGGTGGAGACAGGAGCGACGAGGCTTCGCGCCATGGAAGAAATGGAGCCGCAGGAGCGCGAGTTCCAGGCGCGCGTCGATGCCGGGATCAAGATCGAGGCCAAGGACTGGATGCCCGAGGCCTATCGCAAGACCCTGGTCCGCCAGATCTCGCAGCATGCGCATTCGGAGATCGTGGGCCAGCTGCCCGAAGGCAACTGGGTCACCCGCGCGCCGACGCTGGAGCGCAAGGCAGTCTTGCTGGCCAAGATCCAGGATGAGGCCGGCCATGGCCTGTATCTCTACAGCGCGGCCGAAACCCTGGGCGTGTCGCGCGACCAGATGCTGGGCGACCTGCACACCGGCAAGGCCAAGTATTCCAGCATCTTCAACTACCCGACGCTGAGCTGGGCCGATATCGGCATGATCGGCTGGCTGGTCGACGGCTCGGCCATCATCAACCAGGTGCCGCTGTGCCGCTGCTCGTTCGGGCCCTATGCGCGCGCCATGGTGCGCGTGTGCAAGGAAGAGTCGTTCCACCAGCGCCAGGGCTACGACATCCTGCTGTCGCTGTGCAACGGCACCCCCGAGCAGAAGCAGATGGCGCAGGACGCGCTCAACCGCTGGTGGTGGCCGGCGCTGATGATGTTCGGCCCGTCCGACGGCGATTCGCCCAACAGCGCGCAATCCATGCAATGGCGCATCAAGCTGTTCTCCAATGACGAGCTGCGCCAGAAGATGGTCGACCAGACCGTGCCGCAGGCCGAGTACCTGGGCCTGACCATTCCGGATCCCGAGCTGAAGTGGAACGAGGAGCGCGGCCACTATGACTTCGGCGAGATCGACTGGTCCGAGTTCTACAACGTCATCCAGGGCAACGGCCCCTGCAACCGCGACCGCCTGCGCACCCGCGTCAAGGCCTGGGAAGAGGGCGCGTGGTTCCGCGACGCCCTGGTGACCCACGCCGACAAGCAGGCGCAGCGCGCCGCCGCCTGACACCGCGGCGCGCGGCGCCGCCATCCATCCAACGCAATGACACAGGAGGTTGCCATGAAAGAGTGGCCGCTTTGGGAGATCTTTATCCGCAGCCAGCACGGCCTGGCCCACAAGCACGTGGGCAGCCTGCACGCGCCGGACGGCGAAATGGCGATCAACAACGCGCGTGACGTCTATACGCGCCGCAACGAGGGCGTCAGCGTCTGGGTGGTGAAGGCCGGCGATGTGGTCGCCAGCAGCCCCGGCGACAAGGGCCCGCTGTTCGAGCCGGCCAACAGCAAGGTCTACCGCCACCCGACGTTCTTCCCGATGCCGGAAGCCGTCAAGCACATCTGATACGGCCCGCATGATGGACAACCACAAGCTCGAATACCTGCTGCGCCTCGGCGACTCCACGCTGGTCCTCGGCCAGCGCCTGTCGGAATGGTGCGGCCGCGGCCCCGCGCTGGAAGAGGACATCGCACTGACCAATGTCGCGCTCGACCTGATCGGCCAGACCCGGCTGTGGCTGGGCTACGCCGCGGAAGTGGAGGGCGCCGGCCGCAGCGCCGACCAGCTGGCCTACCTGCGCGACGCGCACCAGTTCCGCAACCCGCTGCTGGTGGAGCAGCCCAACGGCAGCTATGCCGATACGCTGGCACGGCAGTTCCTGTTCGACACCTGGCACTACTTCCTGCTCGACGGGCTGCAGCGCTCGACCGATGCCCGCATCGCCGAGATCGCCGCCAAGTCGCTCAAGGAAGTGACCTACCACGTGCGCCGCAGTGCCGACCTGGTGGTGCGCCTGGGCGACGGCAGCGAAGAGAGCCACCGCCGCATGCAGGATGCGTTCGACGACCTGTGGATGTTCAGCGGTGAGCTGTTCGAGTCCGACGCGGGCGACGCCGCGCTGGTGCAGGCCGGCGTGGTGCCCGACCCCGCCTCACTGGCCGAACCGTGGCAGCGCCACGTGGCCGCGGTGCTGGAAGAGGCCACGCTGCAGCTGCCTGCCGGTACGTGGTCGCAGAGCGGCGGCCGCCACGGCCGCCATACCGAACACCTCGGCTACCTGCTGGCCGAAATGCAGTTCCTGCAGCGCGCCTATCCGGGCGCCAGCTGGTGAACGCCATGACTGCGCAAGCGATCGCACGCCCGGCCATCGGGCAGGTCTGGACCTGGCTCGATACCGTGCCCGATCCCGAGATCCCGGTGATCTCCGTGGTGGACCTCGGCATCGTGCGCGGCGTGGCATGGGAGGACGACGCCTGCGTCGTCACCATCACCCCGACGTACTCCGGCTGCCCGGCCATGACGGTGATCCGGGAGGAGATCGAGCGCACGCTGGCCGCGCAGGGCATCGCCAGCGTGCGCGTGCGCACGCAACTGGCGCCGGCCTGGACCACCGACTGGATGACGCCGCGCGGCAAGGCCAGCCTGGGCGGCTACGGCATTGCGCCGCCGGCCCAGCAGGTGATCGACATCAGCGGCATCAGCCGCAGGGCGGCGCCGGCGCTGGTGGTGGCGTGCCCGTACTGCGGCTCGCGGCACACGCGGCTGGTGAGCCAGTTCGGCTCGACCGCCTGCAAGGCCCTGTACCGCTGCGGCGACTGCAAGGAACCGTTCGATTACTTCAAGGCGCACTGAGCCTGACCGGGGTAGTGAGATGAGCAAATTCCATGAACTGACCGTGGCCTCGGTCACCCGCGAAACCCGCGATGCCGTGGCCGTGACCTTTGCCGTGCCGGATGAACTGGCCGACACCTACCGCTACATCCAGGGCCAGCACCTGACGCTGCGCACCGGCATCGGCGGCGAGGACGTGCGCCGCTCGTACTCGATCTGCTCGGCGGTGCAGGACGCACAGCTGCGCGTCGCGATCAAGCGCGTCGACGGCGGCCTGTTCTCCAACTGGGCCAACGAACAACTGCAGCCCGGCATGAAGCTGGAGGTGATGCCGCCATCCGGCCACTTCCACGTGCCGCTGTCTGCCACGCAGGCGAGACACTACGTGGCCTTCGCCGCCGGCAGCGGCATCACGCCGATGCTGTCGATCATCAAGACCACGCTGGAAGCCGAGCCCCAGAGCCGCTTCACGCTGTTCTACGGCAACCGCGCCTCGTCTTCAGTGCTGTTCAAGGAAGAGCTGGAAGACCTGAAGGACTCCTACCTGCAGCGCTTCAACCTGGTGTTCGTGCTCAGCCGCGAGCAGCTGGAGATCGACCTCTTCAACGGCCGCATCGACGGCGAGAAGGTCAATGCCTTGCTCAAGCACTGGGTCAAGCCGCAGGACATCGACATCGCCTTTATCTGCGGCCCGCATTCGATGATGGAAGAGGTGTCGCAGGCGCTGCTCGACAACGGCGTGGACAAGGCCCGCATCAAGCGCGAGCTGTTTGCCACCAGCATCCCCGCGGCCCGCCCGGCGGCGCATGCACACAAGCAGGTGGGTCAGCAGCAGTGCGAGGTCACGGTGATCCAGGACGGCCGCACGCGCTCCTTCACGCTGGAGAAGAACAAGGAGACGGTGCTGGATGCCGCGCTGGCGCAAGGCATCGAGCTGCCTTACTCATGCAAGGGCGGGGTCTGCTCGACCTGCCGCTGCAAGCGCATCGAAGGCGAGGTCGACATGGACGTCAACTTTGCGCTGGAGGACTACGAAGTCGCGCGCGGCTTCATCCTCAGCTGCCAGAGCTACGCCGTCAGCGACAAGCTGGTGATCGACTTCGACCAGGAAACCTGAAGCGTTTCCTGCTGCTGTCCCGACCCATACACAAACCATTCTGCCCCCGGAGCAAGCCGTGTCCCATCTGTTTTTTGAACGCCACCAGGCGCTGCTGGAACAAGCCACCCAAGCCATTGCCGAGCGCGGCTACTGGAGCCCGTTCACCGAAATGCCGAGCCCCAGGGTCTACGGCGAAACCGCCAACGCCGACGGCAAGGCTGCGTTCGAGGCCCGCCTGAACCGCCCGTTCGCGCTGTCGCAGCCGGGCACCGTCGGCCAGGCCGGCAAGGAAGTCTCGCCCTATGGCGCAGAACTGGGCATCACCTATCCGAAGCCCGACCTCGACCAGCTCTTCGCCGGCGTGGCCGAAGGCATGCCGGCCTGGCGCAAGGCCGGGCCGGAAGCCTGGGTCGGCGTTTCGCTGGAAATCCTGCAGCGCCTGAACCGCCGCAGTTTCGAGATTGCCTACGCGGTGATGCACACCACCGGCCAGGCCTTCATGATGGCCTTCCAGGCCGGCGGCCCGCACGCGCAGGACCGCGGGCTGGAAGCGGTGGCCTACGCCTGGGACGAGATGCGCCGCATCCCGAAGCAGGCGATCTGGGAGAAGCCGCAGGGCAAGAACGAGCCGCTGCGCATGGAGAAGCGCTACAGCGTGGTGCCGCGCGGCGTGGGCCTGGTGATCGGCTGCTGCACCTTCCCGACCTGGAACGGTTATCCCGGCCTGTTCGCCAGCCTGGCGACCGGCAACGCGGTGGTGGTCAAGCCGCACCCGGGCGCGATCCTGCCGCTGGCGATCAGCGTCGAGGTGGCGCGCGAGGTGCTGCAGGAAGCCGGCTTCGATCCCAACCTGGTCACGCTGGTGGCCAACGACCCGAGCGAGCGCATGGCCTCGACGCTGGCACTGCGCCCCGAAGTGCGCCTGATCGACTTCACCGGCAGCAGCGCCAATGGCGAATGGCTGGAGCGCAATGCGCACCAGGCCCAGGTCTATACCGAGAAGGCCGGCGTCAACCAGATCGTGATCGACTCCACCAGCGATTTCAAGGGCATGGTGCGCAATATCGCGTTCTCGCTGGCGCTGTACTCGGGTCAGATGTGCACGGCACCGCAGAACATCTACGTGCCGAAGGACGGCATCGACACGCCGGAAGGGCACCTCGGCTTCGACCAGGTGGCCGCGGCGATCGGGGAAGGCGTGGCCAGGCTCACCAGCGATGCAGCCAAGGCGGTGGAGCTGCTCGGCGCGATCCAGAACGACGGGGTGGTGCAGCGCATCGAATCGTCGCGCGCACTGGGCGAGATCGTCGCCGACAGCCGCGTGCTGGAGCACCCGGAGTTCCCCGGCGCGCGCATCCGCACGCCGCTGGTGCTCAAGGTGGACGCCAGCGACGAGGGCAAGATCATGCAGGAATTGTTCGGCCCGATCTCGTTCATCGTCGCCACCGACAACACCGCGCACAGCATCGCGCTGGCGCACCGCGGCGCGAAGGAGCATGGCGCACTGACGTTGTCGGCCTACACCACCGATGCCGGCGTGTCCGAGGGCATCCGCGAAGCCGCCGAGGACGCGGGCGTGGCCCTGTCGCTGAACCTGACCGGTGGCGTGTTCGTCAACCAGTCGGCCGCGTTCAGCGACTTCCATGCCACCGGCGCCAACCCGGCAGCCAATGCCTCGCTGTCGGATGCGGCTTTCGTCGCCAACCGCTTCCGCGTGGTGCAGAGCCGTTCCCATATCTGATGCACTAGCTAGCAGTCGCAGCACCCGGCGCCGGCCCCCAATAGAAATGCGGCGCAATCATAACGATGATGGAGTAGACAATGGTTCAACGCATCCCCAACCCCAACGAGCTGGAGCCGATCGAGCGCGCCAGCCGCGACGAACTGCAGGCGCTGCAGCTGGAACGGCTGAAATGGAGCGTGCGCCATGCCTACGACAACGTGCCGCACTACCGCAAGGCCTTCCATGCGGCCGGGGTGCATCCGGACGACCTGCAGTCGCTGTCGGACCTGTCGAAGTTCCCGTTCCTGACCAAGCAGGACCTGCGCGACAACTACCCCTTTGGCATGCTCGCGGTGCCGCGCGAGAAGGTGGCGCGCGTGCATGCGTCGAGCGGCACCACGGGCAAGCCGACCGTGGTCGGCTATACCGCGAAGGATATCGATACCTGGGCCAGCGTGGTGGCGCGCTCCATCCGCGCCGCCGGCGGCCGCGCCGGCGACCTGGTCCATGTCAGCTATGGCTATGGCCTGTTCACGGGCGGCCTGGGTGCCCACTACGGCGCCGAGAAGGCCGGCTGCACGGTGATCCCCATGTCCGGCGGACAGACCGAGAAACAGGTACAGCTGATCCGCGAGTTCGAGCCCAACATCATCATGGTGACGCCGTCGTACATGCTGAACCTGATCGAGGAGATGGAGCGCCAGGGCATGGATCCGTCGGAAAGCTCGCTCAAGGTGGGCATCTTCGGCGCCGAGCCGTGGACGGATGCGATGCGCGCGGAGATCGAGGCACGTGCCGGCATCGACGCGGTGGACATCTACGGCCTGTCTGAAGTCATGGGCCCGGGTGTCGCTTGCGAATGCATCGAGAGCAAGGACGGTCCGGTGATCTGGGAAGACCACTTCTACGCCGAGATCATCGACCCGGTGACCGGCGAGGTGCTGCCGGATGGCGAAGAGGGCGAACTGGTGTTCACCTCGCTCACCAAGGAAGCGCTGCCGGTGATCCGCTACCGCACGCGCGACCTGACGCGCCTGCTGCCGCCCACCTCGCGTTCGATGCGCCGCATCGGCAAGATCACCGGCCGCTCGGACGACATGCTGATCATCCGCGGCGTCAATGTATTCCCGTCGCAGATCGAGGAGCTGATCCTGAAGACCCCGGCGCTGGCGCCGCAGTACCAGCTGGTGGTGACCCGAGACGGCCACCTGGACAAACTGGAAGTGCGCGTTGAGGCGCGGCCCGGACCATCGGCCACCCTCTGCGCCGACGACCGCGCGACGCTGGAGCGCGAGCTGAAGGACCAGATCAAAACCTACGTGGGCGTGACCACGCGCGTGCAGGTAGTGGATGCAGACGGCATCGAGCGCACCACTGTCGGCAAGGCGCGGCGCGTGCTTGACATGCGGCCGAAGGTCACGCACGAGCAGCCGGTCGGGGCGATCTGAACGTATCGCATGAACTGACAAGCCGCTGCATGTGTGCTCCCTCTCCCCGTGCGGGGAGAGGGAGCACACCGCCGGAAGAGTTCAAGTCTCAACGAACCACCCAACGATGGCGCCCACCCAGAGGCGCCGCGCCCCCCTGCGCCAAAGGAGACCACCATGGACGCGCGACAACTGGAAACCATCCAGAACCACCCCGATTTCATCCGGCTGACCAACGGGCGCACCCGCCTGGGCTGGTCGCTGACGCTGGTCATGCTGGCGATCTACTTCGGCTTTATCCTGCTGCTGGCGTTCTCGCCGGCCACGCTCGGCACACCGCTTGGCGCGGGTGTGATGACCGTGGGCATTCCCGTCGGCGTGGCGGTGATCGTCGCGGCCGTGCTGCTGACCGGGATCTACGTGTACCGGGCCAACCGCGACCTGGATCCGCTCAACGAACGCGTGCGCAAGGAGTGCCTGGCATGAAGCCCGCCAACCGTTACCTGTGCGCGGCCCTGCTCGGGCTTGCCAGCATGGCTGCCGCGGCGGCACCCGCCATCCAGGGCGATGCCGCGCCGCGGCCGCTGAACTGGAGCGCCATCGTGATGTTCCTGCTGTTCGTGCTGTTCACGCTCGGCATTACCCGCTGGGCCGCGCGCCGCACGCGCTCGGCATCCGACTTCTATGCCGCCGGGGGCGGGCTGAGCGGCTTCCAGAACGGCCTGGCCATCGCCGGCGACATGGTCTCGGCTGCCTCCTTCCTCGGCATCTCCGCGATGATGTTCGACAAGGGCTATGACGGGCTGATCTACGCGCTGGGCGTGGTGGCGGGCTGGCCGATCATCCTGTTCATCGTCGCCGAACGGCTGCGCAACCTTGGCCGCTATACCTTTGCCGACGTAGTGTCATACCGGCTGGCGCAGAAGCCGGTGCGGATCACCGCCGCCTGCGGCACGCTGACGGTGGTGATCATGTACCTGGTGGCGCAGATGGTCGGCGCCGGCAAGCTGATCGAGCTGCTGTTCGGCACCAGCTATGAGTCCGCCGTGGTGATCGTCGGCCTGCTGATGGTGCTGTATGTGATGTTCGGCGGCATGCTCGCCACCACCTGGGTGCAGATCATCAAGGCCGCGCTGCTGCTGGGCGGCGTGACGTTCATGGCCGTGATGGTGCTGGCGTACTTCGGCTTCAGCCCGGAAGCCATGTTCGCCGGCGCGGCCAAGGTGCATGACAAGGGGCTGGCGATCCTGTCGCCGGGCGGGCTGGTGTCCAATCCCATCGATGCGATTTCGCTGGGGGTGGGCATGATGTTCGGCACCGCGGGCCTGCCGCACATCCTGATGCGCTTCTTCACCGTGGCCGACGCCCGCGAGGCGCGCAAGTCCGTGCTCTACGCCACCGGCTTCATCGGCTACTTCTACGTGCTGATCCTGGTGGTGGGCTTCGGTGCGATCGTGATGGTGGGCGCGGATCCGGCCTACCGCGACGCGGCCGGCAAGATCATCGGCGGCAGCAATATGGTGGCGGTGCACCTGTCGCACGCGATCGGCGGCGATCTCTTCCTGGGCTTTATCTCAGCGGTGGCGTTCGCGACCATCCTCGCGGTGGTGGCGGGCCTGGCCCTGTCGGGTGCTTCCGCGGTCTCGCATGACCTGTACGCCAACGTGTTCCGCCGCGGGCAGGCCAACGAGAAGGACGAGATCCGGGTGTCCAAGGCGGCCACCCTGGTGATCGGCGTGCTGGCCATGGTGCTGGGCGTGATGTTCGAGAAGCAGAACATCGCCTTCCTGTCCGGCCTGGTGCTGGCGATCGCGGCCTCCGTCAACTTCCCGGTGCTGTTCCTGTCGATGTTCTGGAAAGGCCTGACCACGCGCGGCGCCGTGGCGGGCAGCCTGGCCGGGCTGGTGTCAGCGGTGGCACTGCTGGTGCTGGGCCCGACGGTCTGGGTGGGGATCCTGCATCATGACAAGCCGATCTTCCCGTATGCCAACCCGGCGCTGTTCTCGATGACGCTGGCCTTCGCCGGCGCCTGGCTAGCGTCGGTGCTGGACCGCTCCGCCCGGGCCGGCACCGAGCGCCAGCGCTACGGTGCGCAGTTCGTGCGCGCGATGACCGGGATCGGCGCTGCGGGGGCAAGTCAGCATTGATCCCGGGGGCGGGGCAGCGCGGCAGCAACGCTCTTCGGCCAGTGGTTTCTGCGGCAGCCGCGCCGGCGGGCGCGGCTCTTCCTCCGTAATGGCGGTGAACTCGCCGTGGGTAAGGTTCTGCTTGTCGCCATTCGACAGATGCAGGATTGCATAGACGTCGCCTTCCTCCTGCGGCAACACCCGCATGCCGACGATATGGTCGCCATCATCGACCACATCAATCCGCGGCTGGGAGCGCGAAGACATCGGGCGAGTGCTGCCCCCGGTCACGGTTGGACAAATTCGCTTGTATTGCATCAGCGGGGTTGCGCGCAACGACGACAGAAGGCTTCGTTAGTCCCACCGGTGGCCCCGCCCACTCGCGGACAAACAGCCTGAGCGCGTCAGGAGGATGCCGGCTGCAGGCCTGCTGGGCGAGCGCTTCCCGGAGATGGCTGGCCAAGTCACCGCGATAGGCCTAGAGATCGTGGCGAAGCTACGTTTTCTCCAGCCCCGAACACATCTGTACTCCAGGCGAATCGCATCATAAAGATGATTCTCTGGAACGCCTAGATGACGTCCGGTCGGCCCCGGCGCGAATGCCCGCTGCGATGAAAGTTACCAGGTACTCGGACTTGTGACCCACGTCGCCGGCCTTGAACTTGCCGCCGGAGATACGCTCGATACGGCTGTCGAACACGCTCATCACCAGCGCTCCCACGGCAAACAGATAGGCCCAATGGGCATATCTGGTGCTGTTGCCTGGCAGAGCCTTGCGGATTGCCTTGACGAATTCCATGGCGAGCGGGTCGAAATAGTCGGCAACAATACCGCGCTCGGCTTCTCTTGGATCAGAGGCCTCGCGTGCGACGAGCTTGGCATAGGCAATGCCGGCCTCAGTGTCCTGAATCCGCATTACCGGCTCCACGAATGCACGCACGATGTGCTCCACCGAGTCCTCGCCAGCGGTGAGTGGTTGGCGCAGGGCCGCCAGCCGGGCCTCGAACAGCGTCTTGCGCCGGTCGAACAGCGCGCGGTACAGATTTCGCTTGGTCTCGAAGTGGTAAACGATCAGCGGCAAGCCAACCTCCGCGGCTGCTGCGATATCACGCATCGACACGCCGTCGAAGCCGCCCTCGGCGAAGAGGCGCTCCGCTGCATCGAGCACGCGTTCGCGCTTGCTCGCTTCCGGGATCGGCAGCCCCTGAGCTTCTTCTCGCGCCATGGCCCGTGCCCCGACCGCTGACTTTCGCGCTTCCTTGCCTTCCATGCTGCCTCCAATAGATGCGCCATTGTAGCGAACCTCACACCCGCGTTTACCCTACTGTAGCGTTTGACTGTACGAGCGTACAGTCCTCATGGCTTACCACTGCACGATCGTACAGTCAGGGAAAAGCATGAGCGTCACCTGCTTCGGACAGGGGCGCCAAATCAGGAGATCCATCATGCCCCCAAACTTACTGCCGCTCTACGCTCTCGTCACGGACCATGCCACGCTGCTTGTGCTGGGGCCGATCTTCGCCTTCGCTCCGCTGGCACTGGGCTCGGCGGCGACGGCGTTCGGCTTTGCTCCCGGCATCGCGCTGTGCGGCGGCTTCCCTGCTGTCCGCTGCCGTCGTAGCGCTGTTGCCGCGCCCCACCGCCGGGCCTGAAGCCGGTGCGTGCGCGACCAACGCGCCGCGCACCGCACCGTCGCTGGATGCCGGCTGAGTCCGCAACTCCCCCTTTTTACGCATCTCCACAGAGGACCTTCCACCATGACTCGACGCTTCGTCGATCTCTCGATCTACCTGGAAAACGATGTCGTCTCCGACCCTCCCGGTTATGGCCCTCAGATCGAATACCTGTCGCACCGCTCCACCGCCGAGCAGGTCACGGCTTTTTTCCCGGGGCTGAGGCCGTCCGACCTGCCGGACAGCGAAGGCTGGGCGATCGAGCGCGTCCAGCTCAATACGCACAATGGCACCCACCTGGATGCTCCCTATCACTTCCACAGCACCATGAATGAGTCATTGGGGCAGCGCGAGCGCGCCATCACCATTGACGAGGTGCCGCTGGAGTGGTGCTTCCAGCCGGGCGTGAAGCTCGACTTCACCGGGCTGGACGACGGTTATGTGGTCACCGCCGACGATGTCGAGGCCGAACTCGCCCGAATCGGGCACGTGCTCAAGCCGCTGGACATCGTGGTGGTCAACACGCGTGCGGGCAAGCGCTACGGCCAGCCTGACTACGTCTCGTCCGGCTGCGGCATGGGGTTCGACGCCACCATGTACCTGCTCGAACGTGGTGTGCGGCTGACCGGTACCGACGCGTGGAGTTGGGACGCGCCGTTTGTGCACACGGCCACCAAGTATGCCCAGACACAGGACGCCTCGCTGATCTGGGAAGGCCACAAGGCGGGCCGCAACATCGGTTACTGCCATCTGGAGAAGCTGCACAACCTAGAGGCGCTGCCGCCGCATGGCTTCTACATCTCCTGCTTCCCGCACAAGATTCGCGGGGCCTCGGCCGGCTGGACCCGCGCCGTTGCCATCTTCGACGATGCCCTGAATGCCGCCTGATACCACCATGGAACTGAACCACACCCATGATGCCTCCCGGCATAGCTGGCTGGACTCCGCCAATGCTGCAGGCTGCGATTTTCCGCTGCAGAATCTTCCGCTCTGCATATTCCGTCGGCTTGGCAGCGGCGCGGCCTGGCGTGGCGGCGTAGCGATCGGCGACCAGATCGTCGACCTGGCAGCATTGCATGGCACAGGCTGCCTGCAAGACCTGGCCGCCGAGGCCACGCGGGCCGCCGCAGCGCCGACGCTAAATGCACTGCTGGACTTGGGTCCGAGCGCCTGGCGGGCATTGCGCCACGGAATCTTTGCGCTGCTGGCGGCAGAAGGTGTGCATGAGCGTCAAGTACGCGAAACGCTGGTGCCACAGGCGGCCGCCGAGTTTGCGGTCCCGGTACGCATCGGCGACTACACGGATTTCTATACTTCGCTCGACCACGCCGTGAACTGCTGTCGCCAGTTCGGGCTGGAGGTGAACCCCAACTTTGACTGGCTGCCGATCGCATATCACGGCCGCGTGTCTTCCATCGGGGTCAGTGGCCAGCAGGTCTACCGACCGATGGGGCAGTACCGCCCTGATCCGGGCGGAGTACCTGTGTATGGACCGTGCCAGCGTCTCGACTACGAACTGGAAGTGGGCGCGGTGATTGGCATCGGCAATGAACGTGGCACGCCTATCCCGCTGGCAAAGGCACAGCAGCACATCTTCGGCCTATGCCTGCTCAACGATTGGTCCGCGCGCGACATCCAGACCTGGGAAATGCAACCGCTCGGGCCGTTTCTCGCTAAAAACTTCGCAACCACACTATCGCCCTGGATCGTCACGCTCGAAGCACTGCTGCCTTACCGCGCAAGCTGGACACGCGACCCAGAGCGCCCACAGCCGCTTGACTACCTTCGTTCGGCGGAGAATGACGCAGCCGGCGCCTTTGACATCCAACTAGAGGTTTCGATACTCAGCGCGCGTCAGTTGGCACAGGGCCGGCAACCACGCACGCTGACCCGTACCAACTTTCGCCACCAGTACTGGACGCTGAGCCAGATGATTGCTCACCACGCCATGGGAGGTTGCAATCTTCAGAGCGGCGACCTACTGGGCAGCGGCACGATCTCGGGTCCCTCGCCGGGCGAGGCCGGCGCGCTGATCGAACTCACAGTATCCGGGACGCAACCGGTAGACATCGGCAACGGCGAACAACGCGGCTTCCTTGAGGACGGCGACACCGTCGTATTCCGCGGCTGGTGTGAGCGCCAGAACTACGCTCGGATCGGCTTCGGCGTCAACAATGCGACCGTGCTGCCGGCCCCTGTGCCTGCCTGACGGTCTCTTACCCATACCGGCGCGCGCCACTTCCGACGGACTTGCGGTGGGTTATGGCTATGCCCTGTTAAAGCGCACGGACGCGTACGCTGTGGCGATGTTCGACAAGGTCACCGGAAAGGGAAGTGGCATCAGCTTTGCGCTTGGCATGCGCCACAAGTTTTAGCCGCGGTACAAGATAAACCGATCAGGAGACAGACATGCAAATCGATTGGGACGTTGAAATCCCCATGGACGATGGTTTGGTAGTTCGGGCCGACGTTTTTCGCCCGAAAGAGGAAGGACGCTACCCCATATTGATGTCCTACGGACCGTACGCCAAGGGTCTGCCATTCCAGGTGGGATTCCCCGCACAATGGCAATCACTCACGACTAAGCACCCGGAAATTCTGAAGGGCAGCAGCGGCAAGTACGCGAACTGGGAAACCGCGGATCCGGAGAGATGGGTGCCGTTGGGTTACATCTGCATTCGCGTGGACTCGCGCGGCGCTGGCCGCTCGCCGGGCGTCATCGATTGCTTCTCCCCGCGCGAGGCGCAGGACTTCTACGAGTGCATTGAATGGGCAGCGAAACAACCGTGGAGCAACGGCAAGGTCGGCCTCGCCGGCGTTTCCTACTACGGCGCCACCCAATGGCTGGTGGCGGCGAAACGTCCTCCGCATCTGGCCGCGATCTGCCCGTTCGAGGGGTTCTCCGACTACTATCGCGACGCCTGCCGGCACGGCGGCATCCTCAACACGTTCATGGTGGCCTGGTATCCGAAGCAGGTGGAAGCCGTGCAGCACGGTCTGGGGCTGCGCGCGGGTGTGAACCCCAACAGCGGGTTGCCGATCTCCGGACCGGCAGAGCTCAGCGACGAAGAATTGCTCGCCAATCGCGTCGATATCAACGCGACGCAGTTGAGCGCGGAGCTCATCACGGATAGTTACTTCGACGGCCGCCGTGCGGACCTGGGTGCGATCGAGGTACCGGTCCTTTCCTGCGGCAACTGGGGTGGCCATGGCCTGCACCTGCGCGGCAATGTCCAAGGCTACCTGGGGGCCGGCTCGAAGCAGAAATGGCTCGAATTGCACGGGCTCGAGCATTGGACGGAGTTCTATACGGACTACGGCGTAGCGCTACAGAAGCGGTTCTTCGATCACTTTTTGAGGGGCGAGGACAACGGCTGGGACCGGCAACCGCCCATCAAGATGCAGGTGCGCCACGTGGATCGTTTCGTGGAGCGCGACGAGTATGAATGGCCGTTGGCGCGCACCGTCTGGACGCCCATGTACCTGGACGCTAGCGCACAGACCCTGCGATCGAAGCCAACCGGGACAGTTTCGCGCCTCTCGTTTGACGGCATGGCAGGCAAGGTGAGCTTCTGCACTGCACCGTTCGAGCGCGACACCGAGGTGACCGGTCCGCTGGCTGCCACGCTCTGGATCTCCACGACAGGCCGGGATGCGGACCTGTTCCTGACGCTGCGGGCTTTCACTCCCGACGGCAAGGAGCACCTGATCTTGGGGGCGGTTGAACCCAACGCACCTCTCGGGCAAGGCTGGCTTAGAGCGTCGCACCGGAAGCTGAATCCTCAAGCCTCTAGGCCGTATCAGCCCGTGCACACGCATCAGGAGATCCAACTTCTAGAACCGAACGAGACCTACGAGTTGCAGGTCGAGATCTGGCCAATGTGCTTCGTGTTCCCGAAGGGCTACCGGCTGGTGTTGACTGTCGGCAGCTCGGACTTCGAGCACGACCTGCCTGGACCCTACCCGCAGATCTATGGCAAGTCGATGCGCGGCTCGTCGGTGCTGCTGCACGATCACCCCGAGGACCGCAGGTCTGAACGATTCGCCGGTCAGACCACCGTTCACACGGGCGGGAAGTATCCGTCATTCCTGCTTCTGCCCGTCATTCCCGCAACACGCTGACCGGTGGCACCATGAGCACGACGCGTCGAACGTTCCTCGCCCGCACCGCTGGTGCATTTGCGGCCGCTGGCCCCTGCCATGGCACGCCGCCAACGCACAACAGGCATGGCCGGTCAAGCCCATCAAACTGATCAGCATGGGGCCTCCCGGTTCCCCGCCAGACACCTACGCGCGGATTTACGCGGACAGGCTCGCAAAGGACGGCTCGACGCGGTAGCCGGCAGTGGAAGGAGCGCGCCAGGGCCTGTGCCTCCGCAGCGACCGCGGGTGGCTCGGAAGTGAAGAGATTGCAGTATCTCCGAATTCTACGGATCCGGCCTTCGTCACCGCATGGGCTCAGTGGTTGGCGCCTGGCGGTGGGCTCGCGATCGCTTAGCGTGCAATTTTTTTCCGTTTTCTGAAGCGACCCCTGGTTGCGCACGCCGCTGCAGCCTTGCGCTGACCAGAACTAGACCGGGTCTGCCGCCCGCCGTCGGCCGGGCCTGCGGGCGGCCATGCCATTCATCAGGACATCGATGACCTGTTCCGCGTGCTGTTCCGCCTGGGCGGGTGTCATGGGCCCGACGCCATAGAGGCGCTTCAGCAAATGCGTGGCTGACTGCACGGCCGTAAGCATGGCCGTCATCGTGACGCTGGCCCGTTCCGGTGGGTAAGGCTTGAGTAGTTGCGCGGCATGGCACTCCGCGATCAGCGCATCGAGCTCGTCGTGAAACGGCTTCATATAGTTGTCCACCAGCCAGTCCAGCCTTGGACCATCCTGCGCGACTTCCATCAGGACCAGGGAGTGCGCCGCCGGATGCAGGACATTGCTCACCGCGAAGGCCCTTAGCGCTGCCTGCAGGCGGGCGAGCGGGTCGGAGCGGTCGAGGGCAGCCGCTGCCTGCCTGGACGCGGCCAGCAATCCCGTGTACGCGTTCTCCACTACCGCGCGCCAGAGCCCTTCCTTGCTGCCGAAATGGTAGTTCAGCAGCGGTTGCTTTACGCCCGCGCGGTTTGCGATCGACAGTACTGACGCCCCGTCGAATCCCTTTTGCGTGAACTCGATTTCGGCGGCGTCGATCAGGCGCTGACGCCCCGGCACCTCGGCGGCGCGGGCGACTGGTGTCGGGGCGGCGGAGGCTTCGGTGGCGCGCTTTCGGGCAGGAGTCCGCGAGCGTCGGCTCTCAACAGTTGTCATGGTGGTTTGGGACGCGTTTCACACACGGTAGCGATGTCGCCATTCTCCCACATGGCACCTGACCTCCAGCCCATCCGGGGGCGGCGGCTTTGCGGGGCCGTCCGGTCGCGCGCTCGCCCGGCGTCCTTATATAAGTATAAATACTAGTGTGAGCTTGACTTATACTTATATAAATTTGCGTTCCAGGGCGGCCATTGAGGCGGCGAGCAACATTGGGGGCAGGATGCGCGTGGTGGAAGTTCCGGTATTAATCGTGGGCGCTGGCCCGGTGGGCATGCTGATGGCAGCGCTGCTGGCGGACCAGGGCATTGAATCGCTGCTGGTCGAGCGTCGTGATGACCTGCATCTCGCGCCGCAGGCGCATGTCATCAACACCCGGACGCAGGAAATCCTGGCCGGCATCGGCGTCACCGACGAGGCGCTGGCCGGTATCACGACCCATAGCGGCGATGCACGCTTCGTGACGTGGCGGCGCAACCTTGCCGAGGGCGACCTGGCCCGCATCGATATCGGCAGCCCCGGCTATCTTGCCGGCATGGCGGCCGCCAGCGGCAAGCGCACCGCGAACATTCCCCAGCATCATCTGGAGCGGCTGCTGTTCGCCCAGGTGTCGCGCCGGGTTCGCTGCCAGGCGCGCTTCGGCCATGCCTGGCAGGGCGCGGAGCACAACGAGCATTGCGTCGTGTCGTCCGTGCGCGAGGCCGCGACTGGCGCGGTGTACCGCGTGCGCAGCGAATGGCTGATCGCGGCCGACGGTGCCGGTAGTCCGGTACGGCGCAGCCTGGGGCTGCCCATGGTTGGCGAGACCAACCTGGCACATCTCATCACCATCAACTTCGAGGCGGATATCCGCCATCTGGTCAAGGACAGTCCGTCGATCCTCTTCTGGGTCCTGTCGGCCGCGGCGCCCGGCACGTTTATCGTCCACGATTCGGCGCGCTACTCGGTGTTCATGACGCCGTATTTTCCGCAGCATGAATCGCCGGCGGACTTCCCCTTGGCGCGCTGCGAGCGCCTGCTTCGGACCGCGCTCGGGGATCGCCACATGCCTTTGCGCATCACGTCGCTGTCGAACTGGACGATGCAGGCGCACATCGCTGCGTCCTATCGCAAGCAGCGCACCTTCCTCGTGGGCGATGCCGCGCATCGCTTTCCGCCCACTGGCGGACTCGGGTTGAACACAGGCGCTGCCGACGCGCACAACCTGGCATGGAAGCTGGCCAACGTCATCCGGGGCAGGGCGGGTCCGGGGCTGCTCGATACCTATGGTGACGAGCGCAAGCCGGTGGCCGAGAGGAACTGCGGCGTCAGCGTGGCAAACCACTGGAAGATGCGGGAGGTCACCGCTGCCTTGGGCCTCGATGACGACAAGTTGCCGACGCTGGCGCGATTGCGCGCCAGCGCACCGGCCCGCGCGCTGCCCGCTGCGCTGCGGTCCGCCGTCAAGCGGATGCTGGTGGCGCCCGTCGACGCGCGCACCCGGCGCGTGCAACTGGCGGCAACGCCGCGGTTCGCGGCCATCCAGCGCAACGTGCAACAGGCTGCTGAGGCGCAGATGGAGCATTTCAACACGCTCGGGCTTGACCTGGGCTACGTGTACCGGAGCGCGGCTGTCTGCGGCAGTGAGGCGATGCCCTCGGGGCCTTCAATGGCGACAAGTTCCGTACTGGAGGTGGCGCAGTCGTTCACCCCGGGCGCGCGCCTGCCGCACTTCCGGCTGCAGGACGCTTCCGGCGCGTCCGCCACTTCGCATGACCTGCTTGGCAACGGGCACTTCCTGCTCGCGGGCTTCGGGCGGCATGGCAAGGCATGCGCCGGGCTTGCCGCGGGTGCGAGCCAGCGGCTTGGCGCCCTGCCGGTACACGGCGTGGACATTGGCGCAGTCATCCATTGCGCCGACAAGCAGCAACTGTCCCTATGGAACCGGGGCCTGCCGGACGGCGTCATCCTGGTGCGTCCGGATGGCCATATTGCCTGGCGCCATGCATCGGCCACCGATGTGCAGGCGGAGGACGTGCTCGCTGCCCTCTGCCGGGTGCTTCAGGCTCCCGTGCCGTCGCCCCTCGCCGCAACGCGGCCACCTTTCAACACACTTGCGAAGGTTCACCAGTGACACACGATTCCGAAGCCGCGCCGCCGCGCCAGGATGGGCATTCCGTTCCGGTCCCGATTCCCGTGGCGATCATCGGCGCGGGCACGGCCGGCTCCGTGCTGGCCTTGCTCCTGGCCAGCCGCGGCATCCGCAGCGTGCTGGTCGAGCGTCAGGGCGATGCGGATACGCATCCGCGCGGACACGTCTGGTCCGCCCGCGCGATGGAGGTGATCCGCGCCATCGATGTCGAACTTGCCGAGCAGCTGCGCGAGATCAGTTCGCCGCCGCTCAGGCTGCGCTACATCACCTGGTGCACGTCGCTGGCGGGGGCCGACCTGGGCCGCTGCGTGCCGCTCGGGAATGACCCCGCGCATACCGCCAGCCTGCTGGGTAGCGGCCCTTGCCGCCCATTGCACTTGTCCCAGAACGTGACCGACCCGATTCTGCGGGAGCGCGTGGCACGCGACGCGCTGATCGAGTTCCTGCCCGGCTACGAACTGGAGTCGCTGTCGCAGGACCAGCATGCCTGCACGTTGACGCTGCGCGAACTTCGCAGCGGCCTCAGCGTGCGGCGCAGCGCGCGTTTCGTGGCCGGCGCCGATGGCGCGCAGAGCACGGTGCGGCGCCTGCTGGGCGTGCCATCTGTCCAGACGCCGCTGCAGGCGGTGGCGCAAATCCATTTCCGCGCGCAGTTGGGCAAGCTGACCGTAGCGCGGCCAAGCCCCTTGTACTGGATCTTCAATCCCAGGGTGGTGGGCACGCTTACCGCCCACACCGCCGATGAACAGGACTGGGTGCTGACGACCGCGGTGCTGCCTGCGCTCGAGCCCGCCGGCGGGATGCCGGCCGCGCAGGCGCTGTCGCTGGTGCAGGCCGCGATCGGCGACGACAGCGTTGAGGTCAGGGTGCAGTCCGTCCGCCCCTGGACCATGGCGCTGCGCCGTGCGGAAGTGACCCGGATCGGGCGCGTGCTGCTGCTTGGCGACGCCGCAGCGGGCTTCTCCGCCATCGGCGGCTTCGGCATGAACCACGGTATCGAGGACGCGGCGAGCCTGGCGTGGCGGCTGCAGATCCTGCTGGGCAGCTTTGTGCCCGACGACCTTGCTCAGGCGCTGTTGTCCAGCTATGCCGGGGAGAGAGCGGCGAGCGCCCAGGCGCATGCCAGCCGTACGCAGCAACTGAGCGACCTGGCCGACCAGGTGTTGCGCGCCACCGGCGTGGATCCGGACGGTTTCCAGACCTTGTCCGCGCTGTCCCGGTCCCGCTGGGTCCGGCTGCTGCCCGGGCCTGCCGCGCGCAAGCTGTTCCGGGCCGCGACCGGCGCCGGCCTGAAGCAGCTGGGCCGGCTCGTCGACCCTGGCCAGGCAGGGGCCGACATCCGCGCCCGCGTGCGCAGGGCGATCGACCGGCAGCGGGAAGTGTTCGTGACGTTGGGCACCGATCTTGGCTATGCGCATGCGACGGGCTTCCTCTGCCGCGAGCCCCATCCGCAAGCGAAATCGCCTCACGCGGGCACCGACTACTGGCCGGAGACCAGCCCCGGCGCGCTGGTTCCCCATCTGTGGAGTGAGACAGATGGCGCATCGCTGTCGACGCGCGACCTGGCCCGGCGTGCGCCTATGACGCTGCTGGTCCACGAGCAGGAGCGCGTGCGCTGGCAGGCAGCGCTGGCGCAACTGCGCGACGCCTGGGGCATCGACGTGGCGTGTCCGCAGGTCGGCACCGGCGACGATGCGCAGTTCCGCATCGGTGCGCCGGCGTTTGCCGAAGCCTTGCAGATCGATGTGTCCGGCGCGCTGCTGCTGCGCGGCGACGGCATCGTGGCCTGGCGCAGCCGCCGCCAGTGCGCCGATCCCGGCGCGGCGCTGCAGGCGGTGATGGCGCGCATGGTTTCCCAATCCAGCACGACCCGCGCCACGAGCGCGGCACACCCTATCAAGGAGATGCAATGAGCGACAGCATGGACCAGTTCCCTATCCCCTGCCCAGACCCGGACGCACGCCCGCCGCAAAAGCTCGCGCATATCGTGCTGGCCACGCGCCGGTTTGACGAAACGATCCACTGGTGGAGCATCGTGCTGGGCGCCCGCGTGATGTATCGCAATGCCTTGCTCTGCTTCCTGTCGTTTGACGAGGAGCATCACCGCCTGGCGCTGATCAATGCCGCGAACTTCTCGCCCCGCCGGCGCGAGAGCACGGGCCTGGACCACGTGGCCTTCACCTACAGCTCGCTGGGCGACCTGCTCCACACCTATGAGCGGCTCAAGGGCCATGACGTTCGCCCGGTATGGTGCATCAACCACGGACCGACGACCTCGCTGTACTACCGCGACCCCGACGGCATCCAGGCGGAACTGCAGGTGGACAACTTCGAGACGCCGGAGGCGCTGGAAGTGTGGCTGCGCTCGGGGGCCTTCGCGGAGAACGCGGTCGGAGTCGAGTTCGATCCGGAGCATCTGCTCGAACGCTACAAGGCTGGCGCGCCGGAAGCCAGCCTGAAGCAGCCCGGCGCGGTGACCAGCCGCCAGTTCCTGACCCTGCGCTGAAAGGGGAGAGCCGGTGAGATTGTGCACATTCTCCGCCGCTCAGGTGAAGGGCCATGTCGGGCTGGGCCTGGCCGACGGCCGGCTACTCGATGTGACCGCGACCTTCGCGGGTGACGCGCGCTTTGCCTGCCTGCTGGCGCTCATCGAGCATCAGCATGACACGCTGCCGGCCTTGCGGGCGTTGCTGGAAGACCGCACCCGGGACGGCGCGCACCAGGTGTACGCGCTGCGCTCGATTCAGCTCCAGCTCCCTTACCGTCCGCCGCAGATCCGTTGCTTCAGCGTCTACGAGCAGCATCTGCGCAATGCCTACGGGCAGGTCATGGCCCATGGCGTCAGCCCGGCCACAGGCCTGCTGATGCGGGCGCTGGGTGCGGGCAGGGTGCCGAAGGCCTTCTACGAAACGCCGATGTACTACAAAGGGGCGCGTCTCAATCTGTCCGGCCACGGCAGCAAGGTGGCCCGGCCCGATCCCGGCAGCAAGCTCGACTACGAGGCCGAACTTGCTGTCGTGATTGGCCGCCCCGGCAAGAACATCGACCGCTCGGCGGCGATGTCGCACATCTTCGGCTACGTGATCTTCAACGATTTCTCCGAACGCGCGCAGCTGATGAAAGAAATGCGCGCCCGCCCGAGTGCCGGCCCGGCCAAGGGCAAGGACTTCGACGGCAGCAATAGCCTCGGCGCCTGGATCGTCACCGCCGACGAGATCGCCGATCCACACGCGCTCGATGTCACCGTGCGCGTCAACGGTGAAGTGCGCGGGCAGGGCAGCACTGCGGGGATGACCCATCGCATCGACCGCATCGTCAGCTACGCGTCGTCCAACGAGACGCTGCACGGCGGCGAGCTGCTCGCCACCGGCTGCGTGCCGAACTGCGCCGGCATCGAGCAATGGCGCTTCCTGGAGGACGGCGACCGCGTTGATGTGGAGATCGCCGGGCTGGGCGTCCTGACCAACTCGATCACCGGCCATTAGCCGTACCTCAGCCCCCACGCGAGGCGGCCCCAGAGCTTCCCGCGCCAATAACAATGACATCGGAGACAGCAGTGAACCCGAAACAGTGGATGGTCCTATCCGCGCTAGCCGTGCGTCCAGTGCTTGGCCTCGCCGACAACGGCTACTTCCAGATCGGCTACGGTGCCGAAGCGCGTGGCGTGGCAGGTGCGGCCGCGGCGTCGACCCGCGACGCGTTCGGCGGTGCCAGCAACCCAGCCACCACGGTGTGGGCTGGCAACAGCTTCGAGGGCAACCTGATCGCAACCAACGGCCGCACCAGCATGAGCCGCGCCGCGGGATTGCCGCCGCCGCTGAGCGGGGTGCTCGACACGTACACGGCCAGCGCAAGCCGCTGGGTGCCGCTTGCCGACATCGCGGTGAGCAAGATGGTCACGCCCGACTTGTCGCTCAGCATCGTCGGCTACAGCAATGGCGCAGGCACCTACTTCCCGGATGGCACCACGACCTGCCTGGCGCCGCCGCCGGCGGGCGCCGGCACCACCTATCGCGGCAACCTGCTGTGCGGCAGCGGCAGGGCCAGCACCACGATCCAGCAGCTGACGATCGCGCCGACGGTGTCGGCGCGGGTCTCCCCGAGCGTCTCCGTCGGCTTCTCGGTGCTGCTGACCGGCCAGTTGTTCAGCGCCGAGGGCCTGCAGGCACTGGCGCCGCAGTCGGCGGCACCAGACCACCTGACCAACCAGGGCAGTGCGTCCTCGTTCGGCGTGGGCGTGCGCGTGGGAGCGTACTGGCGCGCCAGCGACGCGCTGGCTTTCGGTGCCGCCTACTCGCCCCGTATCCGGATGGGACGGCTCAAGGAGTATGAGGGTCTGCTGGCGGACCAGGGCCGGCTGGATATCCCTGAGAACATGTTGCTGGGCTTGCAGTGGTCACCCACGCAGGATCTTTCCTTTCTCTTCGACTACCAGCGCATCAACTACTCGGGCACCTCCGGCCTGGGCAACCCATCCTTTGATGGCACCGCCTTGCGCGGCAGCAGTGGCGGGCCGGGCAATGGCTGGAAGGACATGAACGTGTTCAAGGTCGGCGTGCGCTACCAGGTGACGCCGGCCCTCAATGTCTCGGGCGGCGTGTCGTTCAACAGCGCGGCCTATGCGGACGCGGACACGGCGAACAACGTCACCGCGCCCGCCACCTTCCGCCGGCACTACACCATCGGGCTTGGCTACGCGACCGGGCACAACAGCAAGTGGTCGGTCTTCTACTCCTTGTCTCCGGGGCACACCACCGCCGGCAGTTCGACCCTGGCATCGGCCGTTGCCACGCAGCTTGCAGGCAGTCCCACCGTGGCGGGCCAGGAGTCCCTGGCCACGCGGCAGCAGAGCATCGGCGTGCAGTACACGCAACGCTTCTGACTGTCTTCGGCACCTATCTGACCTATCGGTTCATTCATCACGGAGTACATTCGATGCAGGCTTGTCTTTCTCTGTACCACAGCGGTAACCGCGTCATCACGGGCGCTCAGGCATGAACGCACGCACGGAGCCATCGGCGTTGCAGTCGCCACGGCTGGACGACCGCTTCGAGCAGCTGGCCGGCAAGGTCTTTCTCACGGGGAACCAGGCCATCGTGCGTATCGCGCTGGACCAGCGCCGTATCGATGGTGCCCTGGGTAGGAATACCGGTGGCTTTATCTCCGGATACCGCGGCTCGCCGCTGGGCCGGCTCGATATGGAGCTGTGGCGGATCGCGCCGCTGCTGCAGGCGGCCAACATCCGTTTCCAGCCCGGCGTGAACGAGGACCTGGCCGCCACCGCGGTCTGGGGCACGCAGTATGTCGGCACCTTCCCAGGGGCAACCGTGGACGGCGTGTTCGGCATCTGGTACGGCAAGGGACCGGGTGTGGACCGCAGCGGCGACCCGTTCAAGCACGGCAACCTCGCCGGCACCAGCGCCGCCGGCGGCGTACTGGTGCTGGCGGGCGACGACCATAGCGCCAAGTCCTCCACCACCGCGCACCAGTCGGATTTTTCGCTGATCGCGGCAGGTATCCCGGTGCTGTATCCGGCCAACGTCCAGGACATCATCGACTTCGGCCTGCGCGGCATCGAGATGTCGCGCCACAGCGGCTGCTGGGTGGGGATGAAGCTGGTGACCGATGTGGTGGAGTCCGCCGCCGAGGTCGACGTGGGCCGGCAGGCACCGGTCGGCGACTTGCCCACCGCCAACGGGCCTTTGCATATCCGCGCCTTCGAGATGGCGCCGGCCGCGGAGGAGCGCCTGTACGCGCACAAGCTGCCGGCGGCCGTGCAGTTTGCCAGGGCGGCTGGGCTCAACCGCCTGACATGGGCCGCACCGGCAGCGACGGTGGGCATTGTCACCGCTGGCAAGTCGTATGCCGACACCATGCAGGCCTTGCAGCGGCTGGGGATCGATGCCGACGGCCCGCACGGCGCCGCGCTGCGCATCCTCAAGATCGGCATGGTGTGGCCGCTCGACGACGAGATCGTGCGCGCCTTTGCGCAAGGTCTCGATACCATCCTGGTGATCGAGGAGAAGCGGCCGCTGCTTGAGTCACAACTGAAGTCCATCCTGTTCGATGCGCGCCTCGCGCGGCCACCGGTGGTGCGTGGCAAGTTCGACGGCGCGACCGAATGGTCGGCGTCGCGCGGCACGCCGGTGCTGCCGATCTGCAACGAGTTGACGGTGCTCCAGGTCGCCGAAGCGATCCGCGAGCTGTTGGGCCTGCCGCCCGCGCCGGACGCGAATGCCCCGGTCCCGTGCGAGGCGGGGCAGGGCGCGCCGCTGCGCCGCCCCAGCTTTTGCGCGGGCTGTCCGCACAACACGTCGACCCGGCTGCCGGACGGCAGCCGGGCGCTGGCCGGCATCGGCTGCCATACGATTGCCATGCTGAACGACCCGGCCAAGACCCACACGGCTTCGCATATGGGTGGAGAGGGGGTGATGTGGATGGGGCAGGCGCCGTTCACGCGCGAACCCCACGTCTTTGCCAATATGGGCGACGGCACCTACTTCCATTCCGGCTACCTGGCTATCCGCCAGGCGCAGGCGGCCAATCTGCGCATGACCTACAAGCTGCTCTTCAACGGCTTTGTCTCCATGACTGGCGGCCAGCCCGTGGACGGCGACTTGAGCGTGGACAAGGCAGTGGCCCAGCTGCGGGCGGAAGGGATCGGCAAGATCGTGGTGGTCACCGATGACGTGACCACCTACGACGGGCCAAGGCGCGCGGCGCTGGGCGTGCCGGTGTACGACCGCGCGCAGCTGGAGACCGTACAGCGCGGGCTGCGCGAACATGCCGGGCTGTCGGTGCTGGTCTACGACCAGGCGTGTGCCACCGAGGCGCGGCGCCTGCGCAAGCGCGGCAAGCTGCCCGACCCGCAGGTCCGTACCTATATCGACCCGGAAGTCTGCGAGGGCTGCGGCGATTGCGGCGAACAGTCCGGATGCCTCGCGATCGAACCGCTGGAGACGCCGCTGGGCCGCAAGCGGCAGATCAACCAGTCTTCGTGCAACAAGGACCTGTCGTGCGTGCGCGGCTTCTGCCCCAGCTTTGTCACGCTCGATGGCGCCAGGCCGCGCCGGCCACAGGGCGGCAAGGACGGCGAGCTGACGATTCCCGCGCTGCCCGACGTTGAGATCCCGGGCGATTTCGCGCCGACGGCAATCCTGGTGGCGGGCATCGGCGGCACCGGTGTCGTCACCATTGGCGCCGTGCTGACCATGGCCGCGCACCTGGACGGCAAGGCCGGCAGCTCGCTCGACGTCACCGGGCTCTCGCAGAAGTATGGTGCGGTCGGCTCCCACATCCGCATTGCGCCGCGCGCGGAACTGCTGCACGCAGCGCGCATCGGCAATGCGGAGGCCGATGTCCTGCTGGGATGCGACCTGATCGTCGCCGCGGGCGCGGACGCGCTGTCCCGACTGCGGCCGGGACAGGCGCGCGCCTTCGTCAACACTGGGATCGTGCCCACCAGCGACTTCACCAGCCAGCCGGACTGGTCGGCGGATGAGGCAGGCCTGAGGCAGCGGTTGAGCGGGGCGCTGGGAGTGCGCGCCGAGTTCGTCGATGTGGCGGCGCTCGCACAGCAGCTCCTTGGCGACGCCATCCTCTCGAACATGCTGCTACTCGGCTATGCCTGGCAGAAGGGCGTGATCCCGGTGCGGCGCGCGGCGATGGAGAAAGCCATCGAACTCAACGGCGTGGCGACCGGCACCAACCACAAGGCATTCGCGCTGGGCCGATGGCTGGCGCACGACCACGCCGCAGTGCGGCGCCTGCTGGCGCCGGCGCAGGTGGTCCAGTTCCCGAAGAAGGCTGACGGTCCGCTGGGCGAACTGATCGACGACCGGGCCCGGCGCCTCGCCGACTACCAGAACGCGGCACTGGCCACACGCTACCGCACTCGGATCGAGGCACTGCGCCGGGTGCTGGCGGGCCGCAGCGATGCGCAGGCGCTGCTGCGGCAGGTGGCAACGCAGTACTACCGCGTGCTGGCGGTCAAGGACGAGTATGAAGTGGCGCGCCTGTATTCACGCCCGGCGTTCATGCAGTCCCTGCGCGACGGTTTCGACGGCGACTTCAAGGTCAGCTTCCATCTCGCGGGCGGTCCCTTCGGCAAGCTGGACAAGGTGACCGGGAAGATCGGCAAGACCGCCGTCGGAGCGTGGATCCGGCCCGCGTTCCGCCTGCTGGCCGGTGCGCGCTTCCTGCGCGGCAGCCGGCTCGATCCGTTCGCGCGGGGCGCCGAAGCACAGCTCAATCGCCGCGTGCTGGCGGCCTATGAGGCAGACCTTGACCTGCTCGGCCAAGCCGCGGCGCAGTGGCCGACCGAACGCTTGCTGGCCTTGCTTGGCTGGCCGGCCAGCGTGCGCGGCTACGGCCACGTGCGCGAACGGCAGGCGCAGGCGGGCTTTGCCAGACGGGACCGGGCACGCAAGGAGTGGGACGGCGATGCCAGCCGGTAGCGACAACGGCATCCGTGCGATGCCATCACCGAAAGCAGAAACACCATGAACAAAGTCATCATCACCTGCGCCATCACCGGTTCGATCCACACCCCGTCCATGTCACCCCACCTGCCGGTTACGCCCTATGACATCGCGGCGAGCGCGATCGACGCCGCGCGGGCCGGTGCCGCCATCGTCCACCTGCACGCGCGGAATCCCGCGGACGGGCGCCCGTCGCAGGACCCGGCGCTGTTCCGCCAGTTCGCGCCAGCCATCAAGGCGGCATCGGACGTGGTCATCAACCTGACAACCGGCGGTGCGCCGTCGATGAGCGTGCAGGAGCGGCTGCAGCCCGCACTGCAATTGCGCCCCGAAGTCGCCTCGCTCAATATGGGCTCGATGAACTTCGGACTGTACGAATTGCTGGACCGCTTCAAGGAATTCCGACACGACTGGGAACGGCCTCATCTTGCGCAAAGCTATGACGGCATCTTCAGGAACACCTTCAAGGATATCGCCTACATCCTTCAGTCCTGCAGCGAGAACCAGACGCGCTTCGAGACCGAATGCTACGACATCGGGCACCTGTACACGGCCGCCCATTTTCTCGATCGCGCGCTGCTGAAGCCGCCGCTGCTGATCCAGTCCGTATTCGGGCTGCGCGGCGGCATCGGCGCGCATGTGGAGGACTTGATGCATATGCGCCGCACGGCGGACCGGCTGTTCGGCAAGGACTACGTCTGGTCGGTGCTGGGCGCCGGCCGCAGCCAGATGCCGCTGGCGGCAATTTCCGCGGCGATGGGTGGCAACGTACGCGTCGGGCTGGAGGACTCGCTGTGGGACGGCCCCGGGAAACTGGCCGACAGCAATGCCGCGCAGGTCCTGCGCGTGCGCAGTGTGATTGAAGCGCTTTCGCTGGAGGTTGCCACGCCGGAGGAGGCGCGTACCTTGCTGAAGCTCAAGGGGCGGGAGAATGTTGGATTCTGAACGCAGAACGCCGGAGGGCAGGGGGCAGCGGTATCGGTCCTGCAACCTGGACCGCGGCCGTGGCAACGCGCCAGGACACGCCTTGGCAAAGGTAGATCTCCCTTGTAGCGAGATTCCAGCAAGAGCGAGCTTCCGGGAGCCAATGCCAAAAGCGGCCGGCCCGAGAAGGCTGCCCGGCATTCTGCACAGTTTTTTTGGGGGAAGGGGTATCCAAGTGCTGCCAACCCGCGTATATTTCGCCCCGCGGGGTGGAGCAGTTGGCAGCTCGTCGGGCTCATAACCCGAAGGTCGCAGGTTCAAGTCCTGCCCCCGCAACCACATTCGCCCAAGCCCCGCCGGATCCATCCGCGCGGGGCTTTTGCTTTAGTGCCCGCCTCTAGATGCACGCATAGCCTTCCGCCTTATGGCTGCCGTTCCCCGGCTTCGCTCAGCGCAGGTGCCCGCCAAACAGTCCGAGCAGGCCGATGACGATGAGGTAAATGGCGACGATATAGTTAAGCAGCCGCGGAATGACAAGAATAAGGATGCCGGCGATCAACGAGATTAGCGGGCCGGCGCTGGTAATGAAGTCCATGATGGGCCTGTGTGATTGGGGTTGATCTGGCCGCGGCGCTTCTTTCGCGCCAGTGCTCGAGGTATGAAGCATTGCGCGGCCCGATAGCGCCGCGCCGCTGGCGCTACTTGCCGACCTGATTGCCTGTGTCGAAAATGTTGTCCCCACAGGCGTAAGTAGTCGGTCCGCTGACGTACCGGGCGCAACGGCGATGCAGAGAGGCAAAGCTCAGCCGAACACACGCGATCTCAGGTCGTCCTCGAAATCGACAGTCCATTGCGCCCCCAAGTTTCCGTTGTATTGGCGGATTTCCCTCCCGAAGCCTACCGAGACGGTGCGCCTGCGTGCCGGCGCGGCGCCTGCAGCGTCTTCAACGGCTGTCACGGTAAATCCGTCGGGTGCGACCCCGTTACGCAGACAGGTCTCGCGGAAAGCTTCCTGTTCCAGCGGAGGGAACTGATCCAGCATCGTCTCCAGCATGGGTGTCTCCTGATTCTGTTGCTCAGCCTCTTGATATCCGCCTTGACGTCGCCGTACGCCGCTTGTGTTACCTACCCAGAGGATAGTTGTGACGGATTCTCAAGTCAGTCCGGTGCCGTACGCATCGGGAAGGCGCGTTTCAGCATTCTGGGTGAGAGTCTTGTACATAGGTTCACGCTTGGTGCCAAGGCCGTCACCATCTGTTGGTAAATTTAACATAACCTTTATTATGCGAAACTAATCTGTAGCGGCAAAGTTGTATCTATGGTCAGCCCGATTCAAATGTCCGAGTCGAAAATGTCCGAGTTGACCCAGGTAACCTGTACGGCCTTGAGCCCAGCCAGGGAACCGCCATTGGGAGGCGCGGGGTTTCAGGGCGCGAGTGACGTAGAAGGCGGTCACATCAGCAGGCAAGATGTGCGATCGACAGCACGCCACCCCTAAGGTAGTCTCCAGCCGTATTACGTCGCCACGGACAAGGGCCGTCAGGCGCTGGGGGCTTTGCGCCCACGGCTCGCGGAACCGGTCGACGAAGCCTTAACCGAGAAAATCGCCGATGCCCCCCAACCCCGCCCAGGACACAAACCGCGCCGCTGACGCAACCACACGTGGCACGGCTCCAGAGGTCCTTCGGGCGTTCCTGAAACTTGGCCTGACTTCGTTCGGCGGCCCGATCGCGCACCTCGGTTACTTCCGCGCCGAGTTCGTGGAGCGCCGCCGCTGGCTCGATGACAAGAGCTACTCGGACCTGGTCGCGCTGTGTCAATTCCTGCCGGGGCCAGCCAGCAGCCAGGTTGGCATGGCGCTGGGGCTGCAGCGGGCGGGCTGGCTTGGCGCGCTGGCCGCCTGGGTGGGCTTTACCCTGCCCTCTGCGATTGCACTTGTCCTGTTTGCCTTTGGCGTTGCGCGCTGGTCCGGCGTTGCGGATTCCGGGGCAGTCCACGGCCTGAAGGTGGCGGCCGTGGCGGTTGTCGCACAGGCGGTATGGGGCATGGCCAGGTCGCTGTGTCCGGACCGGCTGCGCGCCGGCATCGCGGTCGTGGCCGCGCTTCTGGTTCTCGCGGTGCCAAGTGCGGTGGGCCAGGTTGCTGCCATTGTGCTGGGTGGCCTGGTTGCGCGCTGGACCTTGCAGTTGAACCATCTGCCTCCTGCCCAGCATCTCAACTACGGTGTGAGTCGCCGGGTCGGCGCTTTGCTGCTCGCGCTGTTCGGCGTGCTGCTGGTGCTGCTCCCGGCCCTTGCCGCAATGACTGGTTCGATGACGATGTCCGCCGTGTCTGTCTTCTACCAGGCCGGAGCGCTGGTTTTCGGGGGTGGCCATGTCGTACTGCCGCTGCTGCAGGCTGGCGTGGTGCCCCCTGGCTGGGTCGGCAATGATGCATTCCTGGCGGGCTACGGCGCGGCACAAGCCGTTCCGGGCCCCCTGTTCACCTTTGCCGCGTACCTCGGGGCGCTCTCGCCCGCGCCACTGGGTGGATGGGTGGGCGCGCTGGTGCTGCTTCTCGCGATCTTTGCGCCGGCGTTCCTGCTGGTGGCCGGCGCATTGCCGTTCTGGGAAAGCCTGCGCCAGCGCGATGGGGTGCAGAGCGCGATGGGTGGCATCAATGCAGCCGTCGTTGGCGTACTGGCCGCCGCGCTGTACGACCCGGTATGGACCAGCGCGATTCACTCGAAGGCGGATTTCGGCCTGGCACTGGCGGCCTTCGGCCTGCTCGTCTACGGCCGTGTATCCCCCGTGCTGGTGGTGGCCGGCACGGCGCTGGGCGGATGGATGCTGGCGCTCTAGCCGGGCATCCGCTTACCCAGGTCGCCAGGCTCAGCTCACGGCGCGCTCACCAACACCGCCGTAGCCGGATCCGCCGCCGCGTCGCCCTCCATGACGATCAGCTTGGCTGGGGCGGCGCTCTTTGGCGAGAGCGTCGTCACGACTTCGCGCAGCGGGCCAATGGCGGTGCCGTTGGCCATGCCGGCCGCATTGGTGCGGAAGCTTGCCACGGGCGCGGCCTGTCCTGCGACATAGACGCTGTAGGTGGTTTGCGGCTTCAGCTTGAACAGGGATACTTCCAGCGCGTCGACAACACCGAGATTGCGCGCGACCACAAAGCCCTTGGCATCGCCACGGACCGGCTTAAGGGCGATGTTGACCGGATCGCTGTTCGCTCTCTGCACAAGGTTGGCGGTCCCGTCGCCGCCTGGCACGGCGTTGGAGACATAGACCAGCGCCTGCGGGGCCTGGCCAACCGGCACGCGGGTCGTGACCTGGTTGGTTGCGGTGTCGATCACGTCGACGGCGTCGCCGTTTTCCAGGCCGACATAGATGCGTGAACCGTCATCGGCAGCCCAGATGCCGTGCGGCAGCGCGCCGACCGGAATGGTCGCGACCAGCCGCGGTTCGGCCTCGGTGGTGAATACCTTGACCACGTTTTCGCCGCCCACTGTCACATAGGCGAACGTGCCACGCGCGGTCCTGGCAAAGGCAAGGTGATTGGTGATGAAGCCGGAGTCGAAGACGCCCTTCACTTCCAGTTTTTCGGTGTCGATGCGGGTGACCTTGCCCACGTCCTTGTGCGTCATCCACACCTCGCGGAAGTCCGGCGTGAACTGCAGGAACGGTGAGAACGGGCTGGTGACACTGAGCCGCTTGACCACCTTGTGTGCCCTGACATCGATGACATCCACCACGGGGTTGAAGCTGGACACCACGAAGGCGAGCTTGCCGGCAGGATGGAACAGCACCATGCCCGGCCCTGCCGTGGTCTGGATGCGGCGGGTCTCGCGGAACGTCACCGGATCGATGACGGAGATATAGTCCTCGCCGCGCACGACTACCCACACCTCTTTTCCATCCGCGGTAAAGAAGCCCTCATGCGGCGAGCGCCCGATATAGGCAATGCCCTTGACCTTGTTGGTTGCCGTATCGATGAACGCGACGGAATTCGATCCGTTCGAGATCGCGATCAGGGTCCGATGGTCGGGCGAGAAGCCAAGGCCGTGGACATTGAGCTCGCCCTTGTAAAGCGGAGACAGCACGTCCGGCCGCGCGTTGCCAAGGCGGATCTGCCCAAGCAGGGTGTTGCTCGCCGGATTGATCACTGAAACGGTGTTGCTGTTCTGGTCGGCGGTGTAAACGCGATCCTGTGGCTGCGGCGCGGCGATTGCCAGAGGCGCGGCCATGGCAAGGATAAGGGCATGTCTTTTCATGGTTCGGTCCTGATTCGGGCGGTGCAGGTCCGCCGGTTAGCGAGGATTGGCGGCAGGCGCCCTGGCCTGGCTGCGCTGGAGCCAGGCTTGCATGAGGCGGATCTCGTTTTGCTGCTCGGTGATGATGGCCTGGGCAAGATTGCGCAGCTCCGGGTCCTTGCCATACAGCAGCAGCGCCTTGGCCATGTCGATCGCGCCCTGGTGGTGCGGGATCATCATGGTGACAAAGTCGTGGTCGGGGATGCCGTTCATGGCTGCCTGCGCCATGCCGTGATCCATCACGGCCATGGCGTCACCCATCAGGCCGGAGAATGGCTTTGCGGTGCTGGCGACAAAGGGCGGCGGTGCCTGCCCCGCGGTGGTTTGGTGATGGTGGTGGGCTTCCTGGGCTGGCGCGGCAAAGCTTGCAGCCCATAGGAACAGCGCCGGCATGATGCGTGCCGCAGTGCAGACGCCATTGCTTGGGGTTCTCCGTTGCATTGCAGGGTCTCCTTTCTTCCGGGCCTGGCGTTAGCCGGCGGCCGGGGGTTACCTGCGTATACACATGGGAGGCGTGGACTATTCCATGGAAAGCCGGATTTTTTGCGGACCAGCCGCTGGACAGGCCTGCGATGCGTGACGCAGCCCCACCCTCCCCTTACCGTGTATCCGCCCCTCCCGGCACACCATCCAGTACCGCCAGTATCCGAAACGCTGCCTTCACCCGCTCCGGCACCGGGAAATTCTTGTTCGCCAGCATCACGATGCCAATCCGCTTCGCCGGCACAAAGACCACGTAGGCGCCAAAGCCATTGGTGGAGCCGGTCTTGTTGACCAGCACATCGGCGGGCGATGACAACGGCGGCTCCAGCCGCTTCACCTGGTTCGCCTCGAACACGACCTGCGGTGAACTGCCGGCCAGCACGCTGTCGACCCGGGTAGGCCAGGCGTACATTTCCCAGCCCAGCCCCTGCACCATGTCGCCGACCTTGAAGTATCCGGTGTGCGTCCCGGCAATGGCACGCCGCAGCTTGTCGTCCAGGCCGGCGCTGTCGATGTTGGCTTCGACAAAGCGGATCATGTCGGCCGCGGTGGTCTTCACGCCGTAGGCTTCGGCATCGAGCACGCCGGGCGTCACGCGCACCGGCTTGCCGTCTTTCGAATAGCCATAGGCGTAGTCGCCCATGCGCGCTTTCGGCACCCTGATGTAGGTGTGGGCCAGGCCGAGCGCCGGGAACAGCGTCTTCTCCATCAGGTCATCGAAGGGCTGGCCCATGCTGCTGGCAGCCAGGTAGCCGAACAAGCCGATGCTGGGATTCGAATACTGGCGATGGGTGCCGGCGGCATATCTGGGGCGCCAGCCCCGGAAATAATCGACCATCGTCCTGGTATCGGTGACCGCATCCGGAAACTGCAGCGGCAGGCCGCCGGCGGCATAGGTGCCAAGATCGAGCAGGCTGGTCGCGCCCAGGCTGCTTCCCGCAAGCGCCGGCAGGTATTTACCGGCAGGGTCGGCCAGGGACAGGGTGCCGCGGGCCTGGCCGTAGGATGCGAGCGTCGCGGTGAAGGTCTTGCTGACCGAGCCGATCTCGAAGAGCGTGTCGCCGTCGACCTTGCGCCCGCCTTCCTTCGCCGCGACGCCGTAGTTGAAAACATAGCGCTTGCCGCCGGCCGTGACGGCAACGGCCATGCCGGGGACGCCGTGCGCCGCCATCAGGGGGCGGATGGCATCGTTGACAGCGCGTTCTATCTGGCGCTGGCCGACACTGTCGGCGGCACTGGCATTGGCTGCGAAGAGGCTGCAGGCCATGACGATGGTGGCGATGCGGGCAACAGGAATCCGTTTCATATCCGGCGCTTGGCGATCATGCTGGGGGGCGGCGCCGGACCATGGCGGTGCGCGCCCGTGGTGGCATGGGCGCGCAACTGGAGCGGCTGCAGAAGGGCAAAGCTTAACAGCCGCAGCCGGAGCATGTGGAGTCCCGCACCGAATCGCCCCGCCGGGCCTGCAGGGCGAAGCGGGCGATATCAGAGCGCGGACGGCGCAGGCTTTTCCGTGTCGATGCCGTAGCGCGTGATCGCCTCGGCCACCACCGAGGCCGGCACCGCGCCCTGCACCGCGAGCGCGCGCAGCGCCGCCACGCAGACATAGGCGCGATCGACCTCGAAGAAGCGGCGCAGCGACGGCCGGTTGTCACTGCGGCCATAGCCGTCGGTGCCCAGGACCGTGAAGGGAGCCGGCACATAGGGCGCAATCAGTTGCGGGTAGGCGCGCACGTAGTCGGTGGCCGCCACCACCGGGGCGTCGCCGGCCAGCAGCGCTTCCACATGGCTGGGGGCGATGCTGTCCTGCGGATGATGCAGGCGCTGGCGCACGGTCTCGCGCGCCTCGCGCTCCAGCTCGGAGAAGCTGGTGACGCTGAACACCTCGCTGTCGACCTGCCAGTCCTCGGCCAGCATCCGCGCCGCGGCTTCCACCTCGCGCAGGATGGTGCCGCTGCCGAGCAGCCGCACCCTGGCGCGCCCGCCGCCTTCCACCTGCGCAAGCCGGTACATGCCGCGCACGATGTCGCGCTCCACGCCCGCCGGCATCGACGGCTGGGCGTAGTTCTCGTTCATCACGGTCAGGTAATAGAACACGTCCTCCTGGCGCTCCATCATCGCGCGCATGCCCGCGTCGACGATCACCGCCAGTTCATAGGCATAGGCCGGGTCATAGGCGCGGCAGTTGGGGATGGTGGCGGCAATGATGTGGCTGGTGCCGTCCTGGTGCTGCAGCCCTTCGCCCGACAGCGTGGTGCGGCCGGCCGTCGCGCCCACCAGGAAGCCGCGCGCACGCTGGTCGCCGGCGGCCCAGATCAGGTCGCCGATGCGCTGGAAGCCGAACATCGAGTAGTAGATATAGAGCGGCAGCATGGCCGTGCCATGGTTGCTGTAGGCGGTGCCCGCGGCAATCCACGACGACATCGCACCGGCCTCGGTGATGCCCTCTTCCAGGATCTGGCCGCGGATGTCCTCGCGGTAGTACAGCATCGAGCCGGCGTCCTCGGGCTCGTACAGCTGGCCCTGCGATGAATAGATCCCGACCTGGCGGAACAGGCTGGCCATGCCGAAGGTGCGCGCCTCGTCGGCGACGATGGGCACCACGCGCGGGCCGAGCGTCTTGTCCTTGAGCAGGCCGGTCAGCATGCGCACCATCGCCATGGTGGTCGACATTTCCTTCTGGCCGGCGTCCACCGCGAACTGGCCGTATTGCGCCAGCGGCGGCACCGCCACGGCGTCGGCCTGGCGCCGGCGCGCCGGCAGGTAGCCGCCCAGCGCCTGGCGGCGTTTGCGCAGGTAGCGCAGCTCAGCGCTGTCCTCGGCCGGGCGATAGAAGCGCATCGATTCCAGGTCCTCGTCGGACAGCTCCAGGCCGAAGCGGCTGCGGAATGCCTTCAGCGCCTCGATGTCGAGCTTCTTCTGCTGGTGCGTGGTGTTCTGCGCCTGGCCGGCATTGCCCATGCCATAGCCCTTGATGGTCTTGGCCAGGATCACCGTGGGCTGGCCCTTGTGCGCGCGTGCCGCGGCAAAGGCCGCATGGAGCTTGCGCAGGTCATGCCCGCCGCGGTTCAGCGCCGCCACCTCATCCGGCGTCATATGCGCGACCAGCGCCTTCAGCGCTTCGTTCTGGCCGAAGAAATGCTCGCGCCCGTAGTGGCCGTCCTTGGCCTTGTAGGTCTGGAACTGGCCGTCCATGGTCGAGGCGAAGGCGCGCAGCAACGCGCCGGAGTGATCGCGCGCGAAGATCGGGTCCCAGGCGCTGCCCCACAGCACCTTGATCACGTTCCAGCCCGCGCCGCGGAACAGCGCTTCCAGCTCCTGCACGATCTGGCCATTGCCGCGCACCGGACCGTCCAGGCGCTGCAGGTTGCAGTTGATGACAAAGGTCAGGTTGTCGAGCTTCTCGCGCGCTGCCAGCGGCAGTGCGGCGATCGATTCGGGCTCGTCCATCTCGCCGTCGCCGAACACGCCCCACACGTGCCGGCCCGAAGTGGCCTGCAGCCCCCGGTGCTCCAGGTATCGCATGAAGCGCGCCTGGTAGACCGACTGGATCGGGCCCAGCCCCATCGAGCCGGTCGGGAATTGCCAGAAGTCCGGCATCAGCCAGGGGTGCGGGTACGAGCACAGGCCCTGCCCGCCCGCCTCGCGGCGGAAGTTGTCGAGCTGGGCTTCGGACAGGCGCCCTTCCAGGAAGGCGCGCGCGTACACGCCCGGGGCCGAGTGCGGCTGGAAGTAGACCAGGTCGCCGCCGTTGCCGGCATCGGCGCCCTGGAAGAAGTGGTTGAAGCCGACCTCGAACAGGTCCGCCGCCGAGGCATAGCTGGAGATATGCCCGCCCAGCTCACCGTAGGCCTGGTTGGCGCGCACCACCATGGCAAGGGCATTCCAGCGCACGATGCCGGTGATGCGCTCTTCCATCGCCAGATCCCCCGGATAAGGCGGCTGGCGCTCGACCGGGATGGTGTTCAGGTAAGGCGTGTTGCTCTGCGCCGTGGTCGACACACCCAGCGCGGGGGCGGCATCGAGCAGCCGGCCGAGCAGGAAGCGCGCGCGCTCCTGCCCGCATTGCGCCACCACTGCCTCCAGCGCGTCCAGCCATTCGCGCGTCTCCTGCGGATCGTCGTCACCGCCGGGCGTGGCCTGGGCGAGCAGGCGGGCGTGTGGGGAGGCAAGGTCGGTCATGGGGAAGTCTCCAATGGGTTTTGTCCCATTCTATGGAGTGCCCTCCCGCATGAGGTGCTGAAGTTGACTGCCTATCCGGCAGGTGGCAGCACAATCCACTGCCGCTCACCATAAAAACCACTCGAAAATGCCGAGGCTGCGGCATATCCCACGCCGAACGCCAGGCTAGCGAGGATTGCGCAGCGGCAAGGCTGTGTCGTACATCACTTGCTTGAGTGCGAAGCTGCTGCGGATGTTGGCGACGCCGGGGATGCGCGTGATCTCGTCGACGATCAGCCGCTCCACGGCCTGGACGTCGGCCACCACGGCGCGGATCAGGTAGTCGGCGTCGCCCGTCATCAAGTAGCACTCCATCACGTTGGGCAGCGCGCGCACGGCGCGTTCGAAGGCATCCAGCCCCTCGCGCGCCTGCCGCTCCAGCGACACGTGGATAAAGACGTTGACGTTGAGGCCAAGCTTCTGCGGATCGAGCAGCGTCACGCGCTGCCGGATGATCCCGCGCTGCTCCAGCGCGCGCACGCGCGCCAGGCAGGGCGACGGCGAGAGGTTGACGCGCGCGGCCAGCTCGACGTTGGTCAGGCTGGCGTCGCGCTGCAACGCCTCGAGGATCCGGATATTGATTTCATCCAGTTCGGGTTCCTGCATGGGGTTCCTGTATGGCCGGCTCGATGTGAAGTGCATGGCGCCCTGCCTCCTTGCGGAAACGGGGCGCCGGGCACAGCACTAGAATACAGGCCGCGCGGCGCGGGCGGCAATCCTCCAGGCTTGCAGGGCTGCCACATGGCGATCGTGGAATCCGGCCAGCAGCCGGCATCAGGTTCCCGCGCCCTCCCCGCGTGCCTGCGCCCATGCGTCCCAGTACGGCGGACTGCCGATGGCCGTGCGCACGCACTCCGCAAACGCGCGCAGCCGCGCCGACACCCGCCGGCCTTCCGGGTGGGCGATATAGATGGATTCCGGCTCGGCCCGCAGGCCGACCTCGATCACGGCCAGCGCCCCCTGCCGGATGGCATCACCGGCAATAAAGGTCGGCAACAACGCGATACCGACCCCCGCGATGGCGGCATCGCGCATCATGTCGCCGTTGTTGACGCGCAGCGCAACGGCGGCACGGGCGATTTCGGTGCCGTCGGGGCCGTGCAGGCGCCAGTCAGCCGCGCCGCGGTTGGCGTAGAAGATGCCACGGTGCTGCTGCAGCTCCGCCAGCGTTGCCGGCGTGCCCATCTGCGCCAGGTAATCCGGGGATGCGACCAGGAGGCGGTGGCTGGGGGCAAGCTCCCATGCCACCAGGCGCGAGCTCTCCAGCGGGCCGTGCCGCACCACGGCGTCATAGCTGTCGGTGGCCGCGTCCACGCGGCGGTCGTCCAGGTCCAGGCTCAGCTCCAGTTCCGGATGCCGGGCCAGGAACGGATAGATGGCAGGCCCCAGGTGCATCCGGCCAAATGTGACCGGCGCGGAAATCCGCAACGACCCCGCCAGGGTGCCGCGCCGCTCGGCAACATCGGTTGCCGCCGCCTCCACTTCATGCAGGATGCGCGTGGCCCGCTCCAGAAAGGCGGCGCCGTCCTCGGTCAGCGACAGCCGCCGCGTGGTCCGGCGCAGCAGGTTGGCACCCATCGCCTTTTCAAGCTCGGCCAGGCGTTCGCTGACAACGGACTTGGACAAGTTGAGCCGCCTCGCGGCCTCGCTGATGGAGCCTGCCTCCACCACGGCGACAAAGCTGGCGACACCCTCTAGCTTGAACATTGTTCGGCATATCCGGAAAGTTGTTCCGCGGTCTTCAGTCTAGTGCGAACCGCGCGCGGTGCCGATACTGGTTTCACGAGGCAGCGGGACGGTTCCTGCTGCCCTACCCGCAAAACCGGCGCCGGGGACCAGCAAGTTGCCCCGCGCGCCAGACCGGAGATCGATCATGGGACGTTTGTCAGGAAAAGTTGCCATCATTACCGGCGCCAGTGCCGGCATTGGCCGCGCCACGGCCTTGCTGTTTGCCGCCGAGGGCGCCAGGGTGGTAGTCGGTGCGCGCCGCCAGTCCGAACTGGACAGCCTGGTGGCGCAGATCCGTGACGCCGGCGGCGACGCGGTGGCGCTCGCCGGCGATGTGCGGCGCGAGGACTACGCCAGCGCGCTGGTGGCGCTGGCGGTCGAGCGCTATGGCCGCCTGGATATCGCCTTCAACAACGCCGGCACGCTCGGCGAGGGCGGGCCCAGCACCGGGGTTTCGGCGGAGGGCTGGAACGACACCCTTGCCATCAATCTCACCGGCGCATTCCTCGGCGCCAAGCACCAGCTTGCACAGATGCTGAAGGACGGCGGCGGTTCGGTGATCTTCACATCGACCTTCGTTGGCTACACCGTCGCCTTTCCCGGCGTGGCCGCGTATGCGGCAAGCAAGTCCGGCCTGATCGGCCTGACGCAGGCGCTTGCGGCCGAGTATGGGCCGCAGGGCATCCGCGTCAATGCGATCCTGCCGGGCGCCGTGGACACGGACATGTATCGCACCATGAACGACACCGCGGAATCACAGGCGTTCATCACCAACCTGCATGCGCTCAAGCGCGTGGCCACGCCGGAAGAACTGGCGCGCTCGGTGCTGTACCTGGCATCGGACGATTCGGCTTTCGTCACCGGCACGGCGTCGCTGGTGGATGGCGGCGTCTCGATCACGCGCACCTGACCCACCGGCGCCGGCGGCCAGCATGGCCGCCGGCGCTGCCACCCGGTTTCAGCCACCTTCCGCTCAAGTCATCGTTCTGTCATCCGCCCCGGCCAGAATGCGCAGGTCATTCACGTCAGGGAGTCGACATGACGCACGCAATTGAAGTCCGCGGGCTTTCCAAATCGTTCCGCGCGGACCGCAAGGCGCTTGACGATGTCACGCTGCACATCGCGCCAGGCGAGATGGTCGCCCTGCTGGGTGCATCGGGATCGGGCAAGTCCACGCTGTTGCGCCACGTGGCCGGATTCATCACGGGCGATGCCGGCGCCGGCGAAATCCTCGTCAACGGCCGCCATGTGCAGCGCAACGGCCGCCTGGCCCGCAACGTGCGCAAGGTGCGTGGCGAGATCGGGTTTGTGTTCCAGCAGTTCAACCTGGTGGGCCGTCTTCCGGTCATCACCAACGTGCTGGTCGGCATGCTGGCCCGCGTGCCCAGGTGGCGCAGCCTGCTGCGCATCTTCAAGGCCGATGAAGTCCAGGGCGGGCTCGATGCGCTTGCGCAAGTTGGTATAGACGACTATGCGTTTCAACGGGCCTCGACGCTGTCGGGCGGCCAGCAGCAGCGCGCCGCCATCGCCCGCACGCTGGTGCAGAACGCCAGCGTGATCCTGGCCGACGAGCCGATCGCCTCGCTCGACCCGGAATCGTCGCGCCGGGTGATGTCGCTGCTCAGGCAGATCAACCGCACGCGCAAGGTCGCGGTGCTGGTGTCGCTGCACCAGGTGGACGTGGCGATGCGCTACTGCCCCCGCGTGGTGGCGCTGCGCCACGGCAAGGTGGTCTATGACGGCCCCTCAGCCGCGCTCACGCCCGGCATGCTGCGCGATCTCTACGGCACCGAAGCCGACGAGCTGCTGCTCGATTCCGTGCCCGACGAAGACGTATCCACTGCGGCCATGCCGGCACCGGCGATGGTCACGATGAACCTGGCGGCCGCCTGAACGGCCGCCTGTCCAGACCGCTTTATCCCAAAACCGCTTCCCACCGGAGTTGTCCATGCTTCGCAGAACCTTTCTCGCCGTCGTGGCTTCGGGCGTGGTCGCCCTGCCCGCCTTCGCGCAGGATGCCAAGAGCCTGAACATCGGCTTTATCTCGACCGAATCGTCGTCGAACCTGAAGTCCGCCTGGCAGCCGCTGATCGACGATCTCAGCAAGACGCTGGGGGTACCCGTCAAGCCCTTCTTTGCGTCCGACTACGCCGGCATCATCGAGGGCATGCGCTTCAACAAGGTGCAGATCGCCTGGTTCGGCAACAAGTCGGCCATGGAGGCCGTGGACCGTGCCAACGGCGAGGTCTTTGCCTCGGTGATCGACAAGGACGGCAACCCGGGCTACTGGTCGGTGCTGATCGTCAACAAGGACAGCGACCTGAAGAGCGTCGAAGACGTGATCAAGCGCGGCAAGGACCTCAGCTACGGCGCCGGCGACCCCAACTCCACCTCGGGCACGGCCGTGCCGGGCTTCTACCTGTGGACCGCCAACAAGGTCGAGCCCAAGACGCTGTTCAAGGCCGTGCGCATCGGCAACCACGAGACCAACCTGCTGTCGGTGCTGAACAAGCAGGTCGATGTGGCGGTGAACAACACCGAGAACATGGAGCGCTATCGCATCAACACCGGCAAGAACGCCTATGACCAGGTGCGGGTGCTGTGGAAGTCGCCGCTGATCCCGGCCGATCCGATGGTCTATCGCAAGGACCTGCCGCCGGAGGTGAAGAAGAAGATCCAGGCCTTCTTCGTCAACTACGGCAAGGGCGCAGACGCCGCGCGTGAAAAGCAGGTGCTGGCCACCCTGACCTACCAGGGCTTCCGCAGCGCCAGCGATGCGCAGCTGGTGCCGATCCGCCAGATCGAACTGGCCCGCGAGAAGGCGAAGATCGAATCGGACACCACCCTGGCCGCTGCCGACAAGGAAAAGCGGCTGGCCGAGGTGACCCGCCGCCTGGCCGAGCTGGACAAGGCCGCCGGCAACGCCACCAGCACGCAATAAGCCCACCCCGACGAGGCCGGCGGCCCCCCGCCGCCGGCCCCGCATCGCTTCCGTTCCCCCGCTTGATTCCGGATTGCCCCATGACTGTCACCGCCAGGCCCGGCCTGCCTCCCACGCCCCGAAGCAACGTGCGCCCGCCGCGCACTTCCCTTGCCGTGATGCTGACCTGGGCAGTCCTGCTGGCCATGCTCGCCCTGTCCTGGCAGGGGGCCGACATGCGCCCGCTGGACCTGTTGCGCGACTCGGACAATATGGCGAAATTTGCCGCCGATTTCTTCCCGCCCGACTTCCGCGACTGGCGGCACTACCTGGACGAGATGCTCGTCACCGTGCAGATCGCGCTGTGGGGCACCGCCCTGGCCGTGGTGATGGCGGTGCCGCTGGGCCTGCTGTGCTCGGCCAATATCGTCCCGGCGTGGGCCTACCAGCCCGCACGCCGCATCATGGACGCTTGCCGCGCCATCAATGAGATGGTGTTCGCCATGCTGTTCATCGTGGCGGTCGGCCTGGGCCCGTTTGCCGGCGTGCTGGCGATCTGGATCCACACCACCGGCGTGCTGGCCAAGCTGTTCGCCGAAGCCGTCGAGGCCATCGACCCGCGCCCGGTGGAAGGCGTGCGCGCCACCGGCGCCGGCCCGATCGAGGAGATCGTCTACGGCGTGATCCCGCAGGTGCTGCCGCTGTGGCTGTCGTTCGCGCTGTACCGCTTCGAGTCCAACGTGCGCTCGGCCTCGGTGGTGGGCATCGTCGGCGCCGGCGGCATCGGCACCGTGCTGTGGGAGATCATCCGCAGCTTCCAGTACGGGCAGACCTGTGCCGTGATGATCATCATCATCCTGTTCGTCTCGGCCATCGACATCATCTCCGCGCAAATCCGCAAGGTACTGGTCTGACATCATGCTGAACCTGTCCCGCATCGAAACGCTGTTTGCCGACCATGGCAACGCCTGGTACGGCGGCGAAGCCATCAGCCAGACCGCGCACGCGCTGCAATGCGCGCAACTGGCCGAGCAGGCCGGCGAGCCCGAGCCGCTGATCGTCGCGGCCCTGCTCCACGACGTTGGCCACCTGCTGCTGGCCGAAAGCACCACCACCGACATGCGCCACCAGGAGGCCGCAGCCGATGCGCTGGCAGAACTGTTCGGTGACGAAGTGACAGAACCCGTGCGGCTGCACGTAGCGGCCAAGCGCTATCTGTGCGCGGCCGATCCGGCGTACTTCGCCACCTTGTCACCGGCTTCAGCGCAAAGCCTGGCGCTGCAAGGCGGACCGTTCGGCGCCGCACAGGCCGAAGCGTTCACCGCCAGCCGCCACGCCGCTGCCGCGGTGCGGCTGCGCCGCTACGACGACCTGGCCAAGGTGGTCGGCCTGGCCACGCCGCGGCTGGCGCACTACCTGGACATGGCCGCGCGTTGCGCGCGGACTGGCGCATGAACACCATCGCTGAAGCCGTGCTTACCCTGCGTGAAGTGCGCGGTTCCGACGCGGAACTGAGGCACCTGTCCGCGCTGCTGGCCGCGATGGACGATGAAGCGCCGCTGCCGCTGGCCACCATGCGCGAGCGCTACGCGACCATGCGCCGCTATCCGGACTACCGCTGCTACATGATGGTGGACGAGGACGAGGTGCCGCTGGGCACCTTCAGCCTGCTGGTATTTCCCGTGATGGTTCACGACGGGCGTCCCGAGGCGATTGTCGAGGCCGTGGTGGTGACGCCGTCCGCGCGCGGCATGGGCGTCGGCAAGGCGATGATGCGCGAAGCGATGCGCCTGGCCCGCGAGGCCGGGGCGGCCAAGCTGGCGCTGTCGTCCAACGCGCGGCGCCTGCAGGCCCACCAGTTCTATCGCCGGCTCGGGTTCACCGAGCACGGCATCAGTTTCAGCATTGAACTCTGATGGCAAGGCCGTGCCGGAGGCCTCGCTTCGGCACGGGTTTATCAGCTCAACGTTGCGCTATCGGAGGTAGCCCCAACCAGCCGCGCGAACGCTTCCGCCGCGGTTTCCAGGGCGCCGCTATTGTCGAACTCGACCAGGCGGCACCCTGCCGGCACGGTGAAGGCCTGCGTCGCGCGCGCCAGGCGCCGGGCAATCGCTTCTTCCGACTCGCGGCCACGCTGGCGCAGCCGCGTGGCCAGCACCTCCGGCCGCACGCGCACATGCACGGCGCACAGCTTCGGGTAGCGCGCCACGGCTTGCGGCAGGTACTCGCGCGAGCCATTGACGATCACCGTCAGGCCCCTGGCCAGCCACTGCTCGATCTCGATGCCGATGCCGTAATGCAGCCCGTGGCTGTGCCAGTCCAGCGCCAGGCAGCCGAGCGCCTGGCGGCGCCGGAATTCATCCGTGGTCAGCGCAACGGAGGCCTCGTTGGCATCGGCCTCGCGGGTGATATAGCGATGCGCGATGACGATGCGGTGGTCCGACCCGAGGCGCTCGCGCAGCGCGCGCAGCAGCGAGTCCTTGCCGCTGCCGGACGGCCCCATCAGGTAGAACAGGCCGTGTCCGTCGGCCGCGCCATGTGCGTTCATGCGTCCAGGTACGCCGCGCCGGCGCCGTCGGTGGTGCTGCCGTTGAAACCGTAGTGGCGGGCAACGATAAAGTCGTCGCCCGGCGCCGGCTGCACGAATACGCTGATCCCGTCCACATGAAGCGGCGCCTGCAGCAGCTTGCCGCTCGCGGCCCCCAGGCGCTCGAGGGCGGCGCGCTGGCTGGCAGCGTCAAGCATGCCGGTCAGCGTGATATGGAAGACGAAGGTGCCGAACACATACGGGTAGCCCCATTTGTCGAGCATGCGGCGCTCTTCATCGGTCAACTGGTCCGGTTTGCGCCGGCCGAGTTCTTCGGCCGTGGGCGGCGCGCGGAAGCGCTCGAATGCCAGTACGCACGCATCGGCCAGCGCCTGCATCGGTGGCGATCCGCCATCGGCCAGGCACCACGCCACAAAACCCCGCAGCGCACGCAGCGCCAGCGGTGCGTCGAATGCCTCGCGGCTACGCGCGAAGTCCCGTGCGGCGGCGTCGAGCATCGGCCCGTTGCTGCCCTGCACAAGCCGGAACGGCGGCTTCAGCGTGGCATGCAGGCCGTAGTGCGCCGGGGCCTGGACCCATTCGGCGGGCGGCGCCGTCATGCCCGCCGGCGCGGACAGCGCGGCGCCGGTATCGGCGTCGCGGCCGAGCCACTGGCTGCCAAACGTGCGGAATGGATCTGAGGGCGCCAGGTAGATGGCGTAACGGTGCGCTGGCAAGGTCATGCGGCAAGGTTACCAGCGGCGCCTGACGCCCGGCGGCGGCGACTGTGCTGGTTTTGTGGTCTGGACCGCAGACACCTTAGCGCAGGCAGATGACAGCCGGATGTCTAGACCAATGCCGCGGCGCCCCGCCTCAGTCACCGTCGGAAACCGTCAGCTGCACCCAGTCCCCGGCAAACCGCACCACGCTGTACTGCACCGGCGCCCCGTCGATATCGACGTTCAGCGCCTCAACCTGCAGCACCGGGCGCGTCTTCGGCTGGTTCAGCAGGCGCGCCACCGGGGCGCTGGGCATGGCCGCCGTGATGCGCGACCACTTGCGCGTGTAGTCGGCAATGCCGAAATGCGCGAGCGCGCGCGACACCGATTGCCTGGTGCGCAGCACCTCGTCGATGCCCTGGAAGCGCTTGAGGTCGAAGTAGTGCTCGGCAACGTCGATGGTGCGCTCTTCGGCCTTGCCGATCATCTGCACGTGCAGGATCTCGGCCGTGCGCGCAAGGCCCAGTTGCTTTGCCACTTCCGGCGCGCGCACCACCTGGCTGTCGATGATCTCGGTATGCCCGCGCATGCCCTGCGCGGCCAGGTTTTGCGAGAAGCGCGTGCGGCGCCCGATCGCGTAGTCGATCGCATGCTCCTGCACGAAAGTGCCGCGGCCCTGCTCGATCCGCACCAGGCCGCTCAGCTCCAGCTCGCCCATGGCGCGGCGGATGGTGTGGCGGTTGACCGCGAAGCGCGTGGCCAGTTCAGGCTCAGGGGGCAGCTGCTCGCCGGGCAGGTACAGCTTCTTGCGGATGTCGTCCGCCAGCGCCTCGCCAATCTGGCGCCATACCGCCACGCCGGAACCCCGTTCCACTTCTCGATCAGACATCTCGCGCTGCCCTCTTGTCATCAAGCGTTCACCATTGCCATGCGATTGTGCCTCAACCGCGCCGCCATGGCGGGGTGCCCGAGCAATGCCCCGCCCCCGTCATGAAACGTTCATCTGCCTGTGGTCTAGTAGCTGCGTGTTCAAGCAGTGACATCTAAACGTATAGACGTATAGGGGTGATGATGCAAAGCGAAACCGCGCAGGCCCATGCCGCCCGCGCCGCCTGGCTCCGGATCCTGGCGACGGCGCCCACCGACGCGCTCGACGGCGCTTACCAGCGGCTTGGCCAGGCGCAAGCGCTGCCGGCCTACCGGCTGCTGCGCAAGCCGGAGTCCGGCATGGCCATGGTCCGGGCCCGCGCAGGCGGTACCGGTGCCCAGTTCAACCTGGGGGAAATCACGGTCACGCGCTGCGCGGTCGTGCTCGAAGACGGCGCTGCCGGGGCCGCTGCAGGCGTGGCCTATATCCAGGGCCGCAGCGCCCGCCACGCCGAACAGGCCGCGGTGCTGGACGCGCTGCTGCAGCGCCCGGCCTGGCACCAGCGCGTGCAGGAGCTCGTGCTGGCGCCGCTGGCAAGCACGCAGGCGCAGCGCGCCGCACACGCAGCGGCCACCGCCGCCCAGACCCGCGTCGAATTCTTCACCATGGTCCGGGGAGAGGACTGAGATGACTGCCATGCAACCGATCCTGTCCACCCCGGCCGCCTCGCTGCTGCCGGGTTTCAACAACCCGGTCGACGACGCCCAGCTGGTCTTCCGCGCCGCGCTGCAGGCGTTTGCCCATCCGGGCCGGCTGCAGACGCTGCCCGTGGCCAGCGGCCTGCCCGACGGCCTGTCGCCCGCGCTGGCCGCGCTGCTGCTGACGCTGGCCGATCCCGATACCCCGGTCTGGCTGCCTGCCGGCGTGCCGGCCGCGGCGCGCGCGTTCCTGCGCTTCCATTGCGGCTGCCCGCTGACCGACGATCTCCGCGCCGCCGCCTTTGTCTGCGTGCCCGCCGGCTATGCCGTGCCGGCACTGGCGGATTGCGCGCAAGGCGACCCGGCCTTCCCCGACCGCTCGGCCACGCTGCTGGTGGAGGTGGCCTCGCTTGCCGCTGGCGACACCCTCACGCTGCGCGGCCCCGGCATCGAAACCACGCAGGTGCTGCGCGTGGCCGGGCTGCCCGCGGACTTCCGCGCCGGCTGGCGCGCCAACAACGCCGGCTTCCCGCTCGGCGTGGACCTGCTGCTGGCCAGCGGCGACCGATTCTGCGCCCTGACGCGCACCACGCTGGTGGAGGACTGACATGTATGTAGCCGTCAAAGGTGGCGAGCGCGCCATCCTCAATTCCTACCGGATGCTCGATGCCTATCGCCGCGGCGATACCGCGGTGCCGGAACTCACGCTGGCGCAGATCCGCGAACAGATGCCGCTGGCGGTGTCGCGCGTGATGGCCGAGGGCTCGCTGTACGATCCGCACCTGGCCGCGCTGGCCCTGAAACAGGCCGCCGGCGACCAGATCGAGGCGATCTTCCTGCTGCGCGCCTATCGCACAACACTGGCGCGCTTTGGCTATACCCAGCCGGTGGATACGGGTTCGATGCGCCTGCAGCGCCGGATCTCGTCCACGTTCAAGGACGTGCCGGGCGGCCAGGTGCTGGGGCCGACCTACGACTACACCCAGCGCCTGCTGGATTTCACGCTCGAAGCCGGCCGCGACCCCGAGCCGCTGCCGCCCTCGCCCGAACCGCTCGCCGCGAGCATGCCGCGCGTGACCGGCCTGCTGGAAGCGGATGAACTGGTCGAAGCCGACCAGATCCCCGCGGGCGACCCCGCGCCGCCCGACCTGACGCGCGAGCCGCTGACCTTCCCCGCCAGCCGCGCCGCGCGCCTGCAGAACCTGGCGCGCGCCGATGAAGGCTTCCTGCTGTCGATGGGCTATTCCACCCAGCGCGGCTACGGCAACTCGCACCCGTTCGCGGCCGAAATCCGCTATGGCGCGGCCGAGGTCGAACTGTTCGTGGAAGAGCTTGGCTTCGCCGTCACCATCGGCGAGATCGAGCTGACCGAATGCCAGATGGTGAGCCAGTTCGCCGGCAATGCCGACGAAGCCCCGCGTTTCACGCGCGGCTACGGGCTGGTGTTCGGCTACAACGAGCGCAAGGCCATGTCGATGGCGCTGGCCGACCGCGCCATGCGCGCCGAAGAACTGGGCGAGGCCGCCGACGCCCCGGCCAACGATATCGAATTCATGCTGTATCACAGCGACAACGTCGAGGCCTCCGGCTTCGTGCAGCACCTGAAGCTGCCCCACTACGTGGACTTCCAGGCCAACCTGGAACTGCTGCGCCGGCTGCGCGCGGAACAGGATGGCGCCGTGACCGCTACCGTGCAGGCGCAACCGCAGCCGCAAGAGGAGACGCTGGCATGACCACCCCCGACACCACCATGGCCACGGGCATTGCCCGCGACGACCACTACAACTTCGGCTACCTGGACGAGTCGACCAAGCGCATGCTGCGCCGCGCGCTGCTCAAGGCCGTGGCGATTCCCGGCTACCAGGTGCCCTTCGGCAGCCGCGAAATGCCGCTGCCCTACGGCTGGGGCACGGGCGGCATCCAGGTGACGGCCGCCATCATCGGCAAGGATGACGTGCTCAAGGTGATCGACCAGGGCTCGGACGACACCACCAACGCCATCAATATCCGCCGCTTCTTCGGCCGCGTCACCGGCGTGCAGACCACCGAGCGCACCGCCGAGGCCAGCATCATCCAGACCCGTCACCGGATTCCGGAAACGCCGTTGCGCGCGGGCCAGACCCTGGTGTTCCAGGTGCCCATCCCCGAGCCGCTGCGCTGGCTGGAGCCGAGCGAGGGCGAGACCCGCACCATGCATGCACTGGCCGAGTACGGCGCAATGCACGTCAAGCTGTATGAGGACATCGCCCATCACGGCCATATCGCCACCACCTACGACTACCCCGTGATCGTCAACCAGCGCTACATGATGCGGCCGTCGCCGATCCCCAAGTTCGACAATCCCAAGCTCGACCGCAGCCCCGCGCTGATGCTGTTCGGCGCCGGGCGCGAGAAGCGCGTCTATGCCGTGCCGCCGTACACCGCGGTCAAGAGCCTGGACTTCGCCGACCATCCCTTCACGGTGGAAAAGTGGTCCAGCTGCTGCGCCCAGTGCGGCGCCACCGACAGCTACCTGGACGAGATCATCACCGACGACGCCGGCACGCGCCTGTTCGTGTGCTCCGACACCGAATACTGCGCCGACCGCCAGGCGGCCCAGGCCGTCAAGGCCGCTGCCGGAGGTGCCCGATGAGCGCCACCCCGCTGCTGTCGGTGCGCGGCCTGACGCGCACCTGGGACGGCCTGCACGGCTGCCATGACGTCAGCTTCGACCTGTACCCGGGCGAGGTGCTGTGCGTGGTGGGCGAATCGGGCTCCGGCAAGAGCACGCTGCTGCAGGCCTTGTCGATGCAGGCGCCGGCACAGCGCGGCAGCGTCAGCTACGACATGCGCGAGTCCGGCCTGACCGACCTGGCCACGCTGTCCAGCGCGCGCTTGCGGCTGCTGGACCGCACCGACTGGGGCTTCGTACGCCAGCATGCGCGCGACGGCCTGCGCATGCAGGTCAGCGCCGGCGCCAATATCGCCGAGCGCCTGATGGCCGTGGGCGAGCGCCACTACGGCAACCTGCGCGAAGTCGCCGCCACCTGGCTCGAGAAGATGGAGATCGACCTGGCCCGGCTGGACGACGTGCCCGGCACCTTCTCCGGCGGCATGCAGCAGCGTTTGCAGATCGCGCGCAACCTGGTCACGCACCCGCGCCTGGTGTTCATGGACGAGCCCACCGCATCGCTTGACGTGTCGGTGCAGGCCCGCCTGCTAGACCTGCTGCGCCGCCTGGTGGCGGACCTTGGCCTCGCCGCCGTGCTGGTCACGCACGACCTGGCCGTGGCGCGCCTGCTGGCGCACCGCACACTGGTCATGCAAGGCGGCCGCGTGGTGGAGCAAGGCCTGACCGACCAGATCCTCGATGACCCGCAGCACCCGTATACGCAGTTGCTGGTCTCTTCCATCCTGCAGGGCTGACGACGATGCACGCAGAACACCACCCACAGAAACTGGTCGAGGTTCGCGGCCTCGGCAAGATGTTTACGCTGCACAACCAGGGCGGCATCCGCCTGCCGGTGCTGCGCGCGATGGATTTCGATGCCGCCCGCGGCGAATGCCTGGTGCTGTCCGGGCCCTCGGGCACCGGCAAGAGCACGCTGCTGCGCTGCCTGTACGGCAACTACGTGGCCACCGAAGGCAGCATCCGCCTGCGCGATACCAGCGCCGAAGACGAGCCGTGGGTCGAGCTGACCCACGCCCCCGAACAACGCGTGCTGAAGCTGCGCCGCGACGTGATCGGCTATGTCAGCCAGTTCCTGCGCGCGATTCCGCGCGTCGGCGCGCTCGACGTGGTGGCCGATCCGCTGCAGCAGCGCGGCGCCAGCCATGAGGAAGCCCGTGCCCGCGCGGCAGAACTGCTGGCACGGCTGAACCTGCCGCGCCGGCTGTGGGACCTGCCGCCGGCCACCTTCTCCGGCGGCGAGCAGCAGCGCGTGAACATCGCGCGCGGCCTGATCGGCGGCCATCCGATCCTGCTGCTGGACGAGCCCACCGCCTCGCTGGACGCCGACAACCGCGCCGTGGTGGTCGAGCTGATCCGCGAGGCCCTGGCCGAAGGCCGCGCGCTGATCGGCATCTTCCACGATGAAGCCGTGCGCGATGCCGTTGCCACGCGCCTGCTGCCGCTGCAACCCGCTAGCGCCCTCGCCTGATTTGATCCCAGAACGGAGCCGGACATGTCTGCTACCTACCTGACGCACGCCACCCTGGTGCTGCCGGACCGCGTGCTGCACGACAGCGCGCTGCTGATCGAGGATGGCCGCATCGCCGCCATCGAACCGGCACCCGCAGCGGTCCCCGCCCATGCCGCCGTGATCGACCTGCATGGCCACACGGTGATGCCGGGCCTGGTCGACGTGCATTGCGACGCCATCGAGAAGGAAGTCGAACCGCGCGCCAGCGTGCTGTTCCCGCTGGACTTTGCCGTGGCCCAGGTGGACCGCCGCAACGCCGCGGCCGGCATCACCACGCCGTACCACGCGCTGTCGTTCGCGGGCAACCAGTTCGGCGTGCGCAATGTCGACACCGCGGCCACGCTGGTGCGCACCCTGGCCGCGTATCGCCGCCACAGCCTGGTCGACAACCGCATCCATTGCCGCTACGAAGTCACCGATTCCAGCGCCGTGCCGGTGCTGGAAGCGCTGATGGCCGAGGGCGTGGTCGACCTGCTGTCCGTGATGGACCACTCGCCGGGCCAGGGCCAGTTCAAGACCATGGATGCCTACCTGGCCTACATGATGGGCAACCACGGCATGAGCCGCGAGCAAGCCGCCGATGCGGCCGACAAGAAGGCCGCCGCGCTGGAAGGCGCGCATGAGCGCGTCAACCGGCTGGTGGCCGGCGCGCATGCGCTGGGCATCCCCACCGCCAGCCATGACGACGATTCTCCGCAGCGCATCGCCGCCATGCGCGCGCTGGGCGTGCGCATGAGCGAGTTCCCGATCAACCTGGAAACCGCGCAAGCCGCGTGCGCCCAGGCGCTGCCGACCATCCTGGGCGCGCCCAACGTGCTGCGCGGCAAGAGCCAGAGCGGCTCGATGCGCGCCATCGACGCCATTCACGCCGGCGTGGGCACCATCCTGTGCTCGGACTACCAGCCGTCCACGCTGATCGCCGCCGCGTATGCCGCCGCGCGCCTGGCCGACCTGCCGCTGAACCAGGCGCTGGCGCTGGTCACCGCCAATCCGGCCGACGCCTGCCTGCTGGACGACCGCGGGCGCCTGGCGCCGGGGCTGCGCGCGGACGTGATCGCCGTGTCCGGCGTGGCAGGCCAGCCGATGGTCACGCATACCTGGTCTGGCGGGCGGCTGGTGTTTGCGGCGGGGTATCCGTCGGTGCGGCACGTTGGCGATGCCGCCTTGCTGCGCGAAACCGCGCTGCGCGAGGTGGCATAAGGAGGATTGGCCGGGATTCGTAAAATTCCGCTGCGCCTCCGCCAGACTGCTGATTTGAACAGGAAATCGAGCGCAATCTCGATCAGCGCTTGGACGAGCCAGCGCCGGTCAGTCCGGCAACACAGTAGCGCTGGCTACGGCCGTTCGCTGCTGGCCGATGGCGGCTTCACCGGCTGAGCGATCGGATCAGGCCCCGGGGTTGAACCCCAACGCCGTGCTGACCGCGCGCGCCTCGCGCCGCACGGCGCTGCCGATGGGCCCGTCGATGGCGGGATCAAAGCCGCCGGTGGCGCCCAGCGCCGTCAGCACCGCGCAGACGCGCCCGGTGTAGTCGCGCACCGGCGCCGCCACGGCGCTGATGCCGGTCAGGTTGGTGTCGCGCACCCAGGCGCAGTCGTCGGCCTGCACCGCGCGGCGCAGCGCGCCGATGGGGTCTTTGCCATCGAGCAGCGCCAGCCGCGCCGGACTTGCCGCGGCCAGTTCCTCCTCGGCCTGGGCATGCACGCGCTTTTCATCGAGCAGGCCCAGGAACACGCGCCCGGTGGCCGACCACAGCAATGGCATCACCGAGCCCGCGCGCACGTTCACCGTCACCGGCAAACCCGGTTCCTCAAAGCGCATGATGGTCGGCCCCTTGTTGCCCATCACCGCGACAAAGCAGGTCACCTCCAGCGCTTCACGCAGGCGTACCAACGAGGCTTCGGCCAGCCGGATCGGGTCGGCCTGGCGCATCGCCGCCATGCCGATCTGCAGCGCCTCGAAGCCCAGGTGGTATTGCTGCGTGCCCGTCTCCTGCGCCACCAGCCCCTCTTCCACCAGGCTGACCAGGTAGCGGTGCACCTTGGCCGGGCTTTCGTCGATATGCGCGGCCAGCGCGGTCAGGCTGGCGCGTCCGCCCAGCCGGGCCAGTCCCTTGAGCACGGCCATGCCGGTGACCGCCGATTGCACGCGCTGGCGGCGTTCGCGCGTGCGGGGCGCGTCGGCGGGTTCGATCGGAGGTTGGGCAGCTTTCGGTCGGGGCATGGCGGGAAGATCCGGCAAACGGTGAGCGGTCATCACATGGAAGGCGGATCAAGCCATGCGGCCGCCGCAGGACAGTTCAAGGTTAACCCGCATTCAATCATTACGCAATGCGTATATGATTTACGCAAAATAGAAACACCGGTGCCGTACACCGGGCTGACCAACAAGGAGACAAGCCCCCATGCCCCGCCTCAACTTCAAGCGCCTGGCCATTGGCGCGCTGGCCCTGCCGATGCTGGCCGCCGCCCCCGCGCACGCCGCCGACGCCTACCCTGCCAAGCCGATCCGCTGGATCGTCCCCTACGCCGCCGGCGGCGGCTCGGACTTCCTGGCGCGCACCATCGGCCAGGGGCTGTCGGCCAAGGTCGGCCAGCCGGTGGTGGTGGACAACAAGCCGGGCGGCAATACCGCCATCGGCGCGGCCGAGACGGCGCGCTCGGCCGCCGACGGCTATACCGTGCTGTCGGCTGACAACGGCACGCTGGTGTTCAACCCGGTGCTGTACAAATCGCTCTCCTACAACCCTGGCAAGGACCTGGCTCCGGTGACGCTGCTGGGCCGCTTCCCGATGATCCTGGTGGTGGGCGCGACCAGCCCGGTCAAGAGCGCCAAGGAATTCATCGCCCAGACCAAGGCCACCCAGGGCGGCATCAACTACGGCTCGGCCGGCGCGGGCAGCCCGCACCACCTGGCGATGGAGCTGCTGAAGGTGGAAGCCGGCCTGTCGATGACGCATGCCCCCTACCGCGGCGCCGCGCCGGCGCTGTCGGACGTGGCCGCCGGGCAGGTGGTGGCGATGATGGTGGACTACGCCGCCGGCGCCGGCTTTATCAAGGGCGGCAAGGTCCGGCCGCTGGCGGTGGCCAATGCCACCCGGCTGCCGCAGCTGCCCGACGTGCCGACCTTTGCCGAACTGGGCTACCCGCGCGTGGAAGCTGCCGCGCTGGTGGGCATGGTGGTGCCGGCCGGCACGCCGCCGGAGGTGGTCAACACGCTGAACAAGGATGTGGTCGCGGCAATCCGCGAGCCCGCTGTCAACAAGCGGCTGGTGGACTTCGGCGTGGAGCCGGTCGGCAACTCGCCGGCTCAGTTCAGCGAGCTGCTGCGCAGCGAGTCCACCCGCTGGACCAAGCTGATCCGCGACCTGAAGATCACGCTGGACAACTGAGCCCGGCCGCAACACCGAATGGCCGTCCGGCCCTGACCGGACGGCCCTGTTTTTCGCCAGGAGTACGCAGCATGGCCAACCCCTCCCCCAGCGCCGCGCGCAGCGGCTGCCCGATCGACCACAGCGCCTTGACCGCGCCCAACGGCTGCCCGGTCAGCCACAACGCGGCGCAATTCGATCCCTTCGGCGACGGCTACCAGCAGGACCCGCCCGAATACGTGCGCTGGTCGCGCGAGCAGGAGCCGGTGTTCTACAGCCCCAGGCTGGGCTACTGGGTGGTCACGCGCTATCAAGACATCAAGGCGATCTTCCGTGACAACCTGACCTTCAGCCCGTCGATCGCGCTGGAGAAGATCACGCCCACCGGCGACGAGGCCAATGCCGTGCTGGCCTCCTATGGCTATGCCATGAACCGCACGCTGGTCAACGAGGACGAGCCCGCCCACATGCCGCGCCGGCGCGCGCTGATGGCGCCCTTCACGCCCGCGGAACTGGCGCACCATGAGCCACTGGTGCGCCGCCTGGCACGCGAGTATGTCGACCGCTTTATCGACGATGGCCGCGCCGACCTGGTCGACCAGATGCTGTGGGAAGTGCCGCTGACCGTGGCCCTGCATTTCCTGGGCGTGCCCGAAGAGGACATGGACCTGCTGCGCCAGTACTCCATCGCCCATACCGTCAACACCTGGGGCCGGCCAAAGCCGGAGGAACAGGTGGCGGTGGCGCATGCCGTGGGCAACTTCTGGCAGCTGGCGGGCCGCATCCTGGACAAGATGCGCGAGGACCCGTCCGGCCCGGGCTGGATGCAGTACGGCCTGCGCAAGCAGAAAGAACTACCCGATGTCGTCACCGACTCCTACCTGCATTCGATGATGATGGCCGGCATCGTCGCCGCGCACGAGACCACCGCCAATGCCTCGGCCAATGCCATCAAGCTGCTGCTGCAGCATCCGGATGCATGGCGCGAGATCTGCGACGATCCATCGCTGATCCCCAACGCGGTGGAAGAATGCCTGCGCCACAACGGCTCCGTCGCCGCATGGCGGCGGCTGGTGACGCGCGACGCCGAGGTCGGCGGCATCCGCCTGCCGGCGGGCAGCAAGCTGCTGATCGTCACGTCCTCGGCCAACCATGACGAGCGCCATTTTGCCGATGCCGACCTGTTCGACATCCGCCGCGACAACGCCAGCGAGCAGCTGACCTTTGGCTACGGCTCGCACCAGTGCATGGGCAAGAACCTGGCGCGCATGGAGATGCAGGTCTTCCTGGAGGAACTGACACGCCGGCTGCCGCATATGCGCCTGGCCGGGCAGACCTTCACCTACGTGCCCAACACCTCGTTCCGCGGCCCCGAGCACCTGCTGGTGGAATGGAACCCCGCGCAGAACCCCGAGCGCCGCGACCCGGCCCTGCTCGAGGTGCACCAGCCGGTGCGCATCGGCGAGCCGTCCGCGCACACCATCGCCCGCACGGTGGTGGTCGAGCGCGTCACGCCCGCCGCCGACGGCGTGGTCCGGCTGCGGCTGGCGGCGCCTGACGGCAAGCCACTGCCGCGCTGGGCCCCGGGCTCGCATATCGACGTGGAATGCGGCGATACCGGGCTGTCGCGCCAATATTCGCTGTGCGGCGATCCGGACGACGCCGCGGCGCTTGAGATTGCCGTGCTGCGCGACCCCGACAGCCGCGGCGGCTCGGCCTGGGTGCATGGCAGCGTCCAGGCCGGCGACCGCCTGCGCATCCGCGGGCCGCGCAACCACTTCCGCTTCGATGAAAGCTGCGGGCGCGCCATCTTTATCGCCGGCGGTATCGGCATCACGCCGGTCAGCGCGATGGCGCGGCGCGCCCGTGCGCTTGGCATCGACTACGAATTCCACTACTGCGGCCGTTCGCGCCAGGCCATGGCGATGCTGGATGAACTGCAGGCCCTGCACGGTGCACGGCTGCACATCCATGCCAGCGATGAAGGCCAGCGCGCCGACTTCGGCAAGCTGCTGGCGCGGCCGGACCCGCGCACCCAGATCTACGCCTGCGGCCCGCAGCGCATGCTGGATGCGCTGGCCGGGTGCTGCGCGGCGTGGCCGGAAGATGCGCTGCGCGTGGAGCACTTCGTATCGAAGCTGGGCACGCTGGATGCGTCGAAGGAACTGCCGTTCACCGTCGAGCTGAAGGACTCCGGCCTGGTCATGGAAGTCCCGGCCGGCCAGACCCTGCTGAGCGCGCTGCGCGGCGCCAATATCGACGTGCAGAGCGATTGCGAGGAAGGCCTGTGCGGGTCCTGCGAGGTGCGCGTGCTGGCCGGCCAGGTCGACCATCGCGACGTGGTGCTCACGCGCAGCGAGCGCGAGGCCAACCAGCGCATGATGGCGTGCTGCTCGCGCGCCTGTGGCGGCGGCCGGCTGGTGCTGGAGCTCTGAGCGCCCGCCCGTCAGGCGGTGGCGTTGAAGGCGTCGTGGTACTGCACGCTGCCCGCCGGATAGCCGCCGTCGAACGCCAGTGCCTGGAAGTACTCGGGCGGCACGCCGTCCAGCACCAGCCCGGGCCGAACGGCAAAGCCGAAGCGGCCGTAGTAGCCGGGATCGCCCAGCACCACGCAGCCGGCGGCGCCAAGGCGGCGCAGCTGGTCCAGCGACGCGCGCATCAGTTGCGAGCCGATGCCCTGCCCCTGCAGGTCCGGCGCCACCGAGATCGGGCCCAGTCCGTACCAGCCGGTCGCGCCGGATGAGACCGTAACCGGCGAAATCGCCACGTGTCCCACCAGCTCATCGCCTGCCTGTGCCACCAGCGACACCGTCAGCTGGCCGGCGCGGCGCAGCGCATTGACCACGAACGCCTCGGTGTGGCTGGTATGCGGCGCCGTCAGGAAGGCGGCGGTGGTCAGCCGGGCGATGGCGTCGGCGTCGGACGGCGACTCTGGGCGGATCTGCACGGACATGGCGGGACTCGGACTTCGATCAGGTCTTGGGAACCCGAATTCTACGCTCCCCTTCACTGGCATGCCGCGGCCGCCAGGGCAAGCCACCGTTGCGCCGTAGGACAACGCCTGACAACGGCGGCAAGGCGCCAAGGCTAAAGTAGCAGCGCGAACCCCAAGCAATCCTGTTCCCGTTGCGTCATGCGCCCTGCCCCCGCTGCCCCCGCTGCCCCCGCCGTCCCCGATCACCATCCTTTGCGCAATGCCGCTGTGTGCCTGGGCCTGTCCCTGCTGGCCGGGCCACTTGCCGTTTCCGCCACCGTGGCCGCCGCGCCTGCGCCGTCCCCGCAACTGTCCGGGCTGGCCACGCTGCTGCTGGGCACGGTGCGCGGCAAGCCTACGGGCATGAACGGCGTGACCCGCCTGACCGCGGGCGATGTCGACCGTGAGCTGCGCATGGCCTGCCAGGAGCTGATGCGCGCCGGTCCGGTCGACCTGGACGACACCACCCGCTTCGACGGCTGCATGACGCGTCCGGGCAAGATCGTCGAATTCCAGCTGAAGGTTTCGGGAGTGGATGCGGCGCGCGACGATACCCGCGAGTTCATGGCGACGGCCAAGCCTATCCTGGAGCGCGGCATCTGCCGCAACCCGGATGTGCCGGTGCTCGGCAAGCTGGGGGTCAGGCTGCGCTACCACTACGTAGCCGGGCAGAAATCGCTGGTCTTGCTCGATATCCCGCCGGACCAGTGCCTGAAGAAGTGAGGCCGCCGCAAGCGCGCCGGTTCAAGATCCCTTTCCGCCCCCCAGCACCTCTTCGCAAACCGCCAGCCATGCCCGCGCCGCATGCGACAGGTAGCGTCCCGGCGACCAGATATGCGCCATGGTCCAGTCCATTGCCGGCGCGGTCAGCCGCGCCATGGCCAGTGCGTCCTGGCCCTGCAGGCGCTCAGCCAGCGGCTGCGGCAGGAAGGTAGTGCCCAGCCCCGCCGCCGCCATCGATGCCAGGAAATCCCAGTGCCCGCTGTGCGCCACCACGCGCGGCTCGATGCGTGCCTCCAGAAATGCCTGCCGCAGCATGCGCGTCAGCGAGAAGTCATCGGTCAGCATCACCAGCGGCTCATCGCGCAGCGCCGCCAGCGTGACGGTGCGCCCGCGCGCCCAGGCGGCCTTGCGCGGCCCCACGGCCCAGATCGGGTAGCGGCCGAACTGGCGCGTTTCCAGCGCCAGGCCGCTGTCGCCCGGCAGCACCGTGGCGCCGACCTCCAGCTCGCCGCTTGCCACCAGCTGCTCCACCACCTGGCCGCCGTGCTCGTCCAGCGTCAGCGACAGGTTGGGATAGCGCTGCCGGAACGCGCTCACCGCCGGTGAAAAGAACAGGTTGACCATCGGCGGGATCCCCACGGTCAGCTTCCCCCGGCCCAGCGAGGACAGGTCGGACACCTCCAGCGTGAGCCGGTGCACCACGCCCAGCGCCTCCTGCCCGCGCTCGTAGACCACGCGGCCCACGTCGGTCAGCCGCACGCTCTTGCCTTCACGGATCAGCAGCGGCTGGCCGACCTCGTCCTCCAGCTGCTTGACCATCTTGCTGATGGTCGACTGGGTGACAAACAGCGAGGCCGCGGCCTGGGTAAAGCTGCGCAGCCGGGCAGTCTCGACGAAATAGCGCAGCGCGCGGATATCGATGGGCATGGTGCTGAGGGACGGCGGGCTGCCGGCAGGCCAGTTTCGCCATCCATGAACAAAGGGAATGGAAAGACCAATATTAAATCATGAATGGAATGCGAAAGGTTTGGCTACACTTCGCTTTCACACATCGCCCCCGCCCAACCGCGCCGCCAAATGAAGCGTGGAGCGGCAGGCCGCGGCGTGCCCTCAACGCTTCCTGAAGACCCCGCTCCATGGCTAGCTGGCCGAATGCACGACAGTGGCTGTTCTCGCTGAAGGCATTCGCCGCCGCGATGCTGGCGCTCTATATCGCGCTGGCGCTGGGCCTGCCTCGGCCTTACTGGGCCATGGCGACGGTGTACTTCGTTTCCCATCCCCTGACCGGCGCCACCCGTTCCAAGGCGGCCTACCGCGTGGCCGGCACGATGCTGGGCGCCACCGCCGCGGTGGCCACGGTGCCGCAACTGGTCAACATGCCGATCGTGCTGATGGGTGCGATCGCGCTGTGGATCACCGTGCTGGTGTACCTGTCGCTGCTGCAGCGCACGCCGCGCAGCTATGTGTACCTGCTGGCGGCCTACACCCTGCCGATCGTCGCGCTGCCGGCCGTCAGCGCGCCGGCGCAGATCTTCGATATTGCCGTGGCCCGGATCGAGGAAATCGTGATCGGCATCGTCTGCGCCGGGCTGGTGGGCTCGGTCGTCTTCCCGGCCAAGGTGGCGCCCGCGCTGCGGTCCCGCGCAGCCACCTGGCTGGCCGACGCGGCGGCCTGGGCATCGGACATCCTCACCGGCAGCCCGCGCGCCGACGACAGCCGCCACCGGCTCGCCGCCGACATCCTGGCGCTGGACCAGCTGGTCAGCCAGCTGGCCTATGACACCGAGGGCAGCCACACGCTGCGCCATGCCCGCGCGCTGCGCCAGCGCATGACCATGCTGATGCCGCTGCTGTCGTCGCTGGAAAGCGTGCTGCAGGCGCTGCGCGGCCATCCGGACGGCATCCCGTTGTCACTGCGCGAGGCCATGGCGGCGACGACCGCCTGGCTGGCGACCGATGCTGCCACGCCGCCTCCAGTCGCCACGCGCAGGTGGCCTGCCGATGGCCGCGCGGGCGAGGTCGACTGGCAAGCCGGCCTTGCCGCCACGGCGGCGGACCAGTTGCAGCGCCTGGGCACCTTGTACGCTGAATGCCACGCCCTGCAGCAAGGCATAGGCGACCGCAGCGCCGGCGCGCCGCCGCTGCGCGGCAACGCGGCCCCGGACGCTGCAGGCCATCACCACGACCACGGCATGCTGCTGTTCGGCGCCGTGTCGAGCGGCCTGGCCGTATTCTGCGCGGGGCTGCTGTGGATCTTCTCGGGCTGGGAGGACGGCGCCGGCGCGGTCGCGGTGGCATCGATCGCCTGCTGCTTCTTTGCGGCCATCGACGAGCCGCGCCGCATGGCCGGTGCCTTCCTGCGCTGGAGCACGATCTGCCTGCTGGTGTCGTGCGGCTACCTGTTCCTGGTGGTGCCGCACGCGCACACCTTTGAAGCGCTGGCCGCGATGCTGGCGCTGCCCTATCTCGGCATTGGCCTGTTGATTGCGCGGCCCGGCTTCCAGCTGATTGCGATGCTGCTGTCGGTCAACACGGCCTCGTTCGCCAACGTGCAGGCCGTGTTCGATGCGGATTTCCTCGGCACCTTCAATACCTGCATGGCCAGCGCCGCGGCAATGCTGTTCGCGCCGCTGTGGTCGATGGCGGTACGCCCGTTCGGCGCGCGCGCGGCGGCGCACCGGCTGGTGCGCGCCAGCTGGCGGGACCTGGCCCAGGCCGCCACGCTGCGCGCGGCCGATGGCGATGCGCGGCTGGGCGCGCGCATGCTGGACCGGCTCGGCCAGCTGGTGCCGCGGTTGGGGGCTGCCGGCGATCCCTTGTCTTCCGACGGCTTCCACGCGCTGCAAGTCGGCTACTGCGCGCTGGCGCTGCAGAAGGCGCTGCCGGCCTTGCCGCCCGCGGCACGCAAGCCGGTGCGCCGCGTGCTGGCCGCGGTGGCAAGGCATTTCCGCGCGCGGCTGCGCGCGGGCCATGCCGTGCCGGCTCCGGCGGGGCTGGCCGCCTGGGTGGCCGATGCCATCGCCAGCGTGGCCGCGTTGCCCGCAGGTGGCCGCCCTGACCACCGCGGCACGCTCGGCGCGCTGGTGGTGCTGCAGGTCACGCTGCTGCCTGGCCCGGCGGCTGCCCTGTCCCGCTGACCTCCCCAACTCTCCGCTGCCGCCGAATGCTCAGTGAAATCGACCTCTATGGCGTGTTCGTGCCAGGCGTGCTGGTGCTGATGGTGCTGGCCTTCGCCGTCACTACCGCGATCCGCATGGCGCTGGCCGCGCTGGGCTGCTACCGGCATATCTGGCACCGCTCGCTGTTCAACCTTTCCCTTTATGTGATCGTCCTTGGCGCCGTGGCCGCAGTCTTTGTCGCGGTGCCGGGACTGCCGTCATGACCTTCCGACTCCGCCCCCTGCTTCCCTTGCTGCCAACGCTGCTGGCAGCCATTGCCGCCCTGCTGGTGCTGCGCCACCTGTGGGACTACTACACGGCCGCACCATGGACCCGCGACGGCCATGTGCGTGCCGACATCATCCAGGTGGCGCCCGATGTGTCCGGGCTGGTCACACGCGTGCTGGCGCGCGACAACCAGCATGTGCAGCAAGGCGAAGTCCTGTTCGAGATCGACCGCGACCGCTACGCGCTGGCCCTGCAGCAGGCGCTGGCCGCGGTAGCGACGCAGCGCGCCGCGCTGGCGCAGGCGCGGCGCGAAGCCGCGCGCAACCGCAATCTCGACGGCCTGGTTGCCGCCGAAGTCGCGGAACAGGGGCGTGCCCGCGTAGAGCAAGGCGAAGCCGCGCTGGCGCTGGCCGAAGCCGCGCTGCGGCTGGCCCGGCTGAACCTGGAGCGCACCAGCGTGCGCAGCCCGGTGGCGGGCTACCTCAACGATCGGCTGCCGCGCCTGGGCGACTATGTCTCGACCGGCCGCCCGGTGCTGTCGATCGTCGATGCCGGGTCCTTCCACGTGGAAGGCTATTTCGAGGAAACCAAGCTGCACCGGATCCGCATCGGCAGCCCGGTCGACGTGCATATCATGGGCGAGCCCCGGCGTCTGCGCGGGCACGTGCAGAGCATCGCCGCCGGCATCGAGGACCGCGACCGCAGCGCGGGCTCGAACCTGCTGCCCAACGTCAACCCGACCTTCAACTGGGTGCGGCTGGCACAGCGCGTGCCGGTGCGCATCGTGCTGGAGGACGTGCCCGCGGATGTGCGCCTGGTGTCCGGCCGCACCGCGACTGTGGCCGTTCGCGAAGCCCGGCGCGACGATGACGCCGGCCGCCGCACGGGGCCCCGGTCGTGAAGCGGCGCCATTCCTGGCTGGCGTGCGCCGCGGCCTGCCTGTGCGCCTGCACCACCGTGGGCCCGGACTATCGCGTGCCGGATCATGCGGCGGTGCGCGCGGCCGCCGCCAACGGCCCGCTTCAGGGCGCCGAAGCGCACGGCGTGGCCATCGCGCCCGTGCCCAACGACTGGTGGCGGCTGTATGACGACGCGCGGCTCAACCGGCTGGTCGAAGAGGCGCTGGCCGCCAACACCGACATCCGCGCCGCCAGCGCCAACCTGCGCCGCGCGGTGGCCCTCCTGCACGAGGTGGAGTCCGAGAACCTGCCGCAGGGCGGCGCCAGCGCCAGCGTTTCGCGCGCGCAGCTGTCGGGCGAGAGCTTCCTGCAGACCACCAGGCCACCGGTATTCAACCTGGGCGACTTCGGTTTCGGCGTGTCCTACCTGATCGATTTTTTCGGCAAGCTGGCCCGCGCCGACGAGGCCGCGCTGGCCGGCGCCGAAGCCAGCGAGGCCACGCTCGACATGGTGCGCGTCACCGTGGCGGCGCAGACGGTGCGCGCCTACGTGCAGGGCTGCGCCGCCACGCATGAACTGGCTGCCGCCACGCAGCAGCTCGCGGTACAGCAACGCACGCTGGACGCCACCAGCCGCCTGGTCGGCGCCGGCCGCGGCGAACCCGCCGACATAGCGCGCGAGCGTGCCCGCACCGAAGCGCTGCGCGCTGCGTTGCCAACGCTGGAAGCCGCGCTTAGCGACGCACGCCACCGGCTGGCGCTGCTGCTGGGCAAGCCGCCTGCGGCACTGCCAGAGGCCGAGGTGGACTGCCATGCCGAACCCACGCTGCGCGTGCCGCTGCCAGTGGGTGACGGCGCAGCGCTGCTCCGGCGCCGGCCCGATATCCGCCAGGCGGAACGCGAACTGGCCGCGGCCACCGCTCGCATCGGCGTGGCCACGGCGGACCTGTATCCATCGATCCGCATCGGCGCCAGCGCCGGGCTGACCGGCGTGCTGAGCCACCTTGGCAGCGGCCCGACGGCGCGCTGGAGCGTGGGGCCGCTGCTGAGCTGGTCGCTGCCGACCAACGGCGTGCGCCATCGCATCCACGGGCATGAAGCCGCGGCCGACGCCGCCCTGGCGCGCTTTGATGGCGCGGTGCTGCGCGCATTGCAGGAAACCGAAACGGCGTTGTCGGCCTACACGCGCGAACTGGAACGGCACGACGCCCTGCACGCGGCGCGCGAACAGGCCGCAGAAGCTGCGCGGCTGCAGCGCCGCCTGCAGCAGGCGGGGCGCATCCCGTACCTGACGCACCTGGACGCCGAGCGCACGCTGGCCGATGCAGAGGCCGCACTGGCTGCGTCCGAAGGCCATGTCGCCGCGCGCCAGGTCGACCTGTTCCTCGCGCTCGGCGGGGGGTGGCAGTCCGGCCGCAAGGTGGTTGCCGCCCATTCGATTATCGATGAAAAAAACGACTGATCTTTCGACATTTAAATCATCACAGGAATGCATCGACCTGACTAAACTTCGTCCCGTGCCGCGCGTTTCCCACGCGACCGCACCGCCCAAAAGGCGAACCCGGACGGCGCGGGAGGCAGATCCGCCATCCCCGCGCGGCCCTTCGCGGGCCATGCCGTCCACCCACCCAAAAACAGCAGACATGCATAAAAACGCTCTCAAAGCCCTTCTCGCCACGACCCTCTCGATTGCAGCACTCGGTGCCGCCGCACTGGCCAGCCCTGCCATGGCGCAAGGCCTGAATGACCGCGGCGTCGCCGCCGACCGCTACGGCTACAACCTGCACAACGGCAAGCGCGACCCGTTTACCGAAGGTGCGCACGTCAATGGCAAGCGCGACCCCTTCACCGATGGCGCCCGCGTCAACGACCGGCGCGACCCGTTCACCGACGGCGCCAACCGCGCTGCCGCCGGCATGGAAGTGGCAGGCATGGACCGCAGCGGCGTGTCGGCACCGCCGGCCCATGGCGGCTCACGCGTATCGGCTGCCGCCTGACCGGCGCCTGCCCGCGCCACGGCAGCCGCCGTGGCGTGTCGACGGGGCGCAAGGCCCCGTCTCCTTTCCCGTACCTCCCTGAAGCCCCCCTCATGAAAACCATCCTGTTCGCGCTGCTCGGCCTTGGCGCCCTGGCCGCGTCTTTTCCCGCGGTCGCCGGTCCTGACTGGGCCGTGATCGAGCGCGGCCGCGCCGCTGCCAGGACTGCTGCCGAGCGCACCGCACAAGCCCGCAATGCCACGCCTTGCGCACAAGCGGAAGTTGCCGCGTCGGCGACTTCGCCGGTTACATCAGGCTGAGCGCTTCTGAGATGCGCGCTCGGGTGCTAGATTGAGAAGGCGTGCCGCCGCCAGGCGCCGGCCGTGCCTGACAAGCCACCCCACCAGAAGAGCGAGGAGCCGCGCATGTCCCTTCCCCATCTTGAATCCGGACAGATCGCCAGCGTGCTGCCACTGGGCACACGGCTGGACCAGACCGCCACCCAGGCCCTGTTCAAGGAAGGCCCGCTGGAAGTGATGCGGCTGGTGCTGAAGGCGGGCAAGCATGTGCCGCCCCATGCGGTGGATGGCCCGATGACCGTGCAATGCCTGGAGGGCGAGGTGCGCGTGCGGGTGGACGGCGCCGAACGCCAGCTGCACCAGGGCGACCTGCTCTACCTGGGGCCGAGCGTGCGCTACGACGTGACCGCCATCTCCGATGCCTCGGTGCTGGTCACGTTGGTCCTGCCCGGCAGCCGCTGAGTATCGCGCCTTACACCACGGCAGGCTGCCAGCGTGCGCTGGCCGCAACAAAGGCATCGATCAGCGCCGCCACCGGCGCGCGGCGCAGTGCCGATTCGCGCACCAGCACGCCCACGTCGCGATAGAGCGGCCCGCCCGGCAATGGCGCCTGCACCACGCCCGCGGACTGCTGCAATGGCACCAGTTCGGACGGGATGATGGCGCAACCCAGGCCAGCTGCCACCATCTGCAGGATCACGGCCGGCTCATCCAGCTCCATCCCTTCCCTGACCCATAGCCGCTGCCGCTTCAGGTAGCCGTCCACCAGCTGCCCGCCGGTGCTGTGGCGGTTGTAGCGAATGAACGGAAGCGTCTCCAGCAACGCGCGCAGGTCTGCAGGCGCACCGGCGGGCCCGATGCCGACAAAGCCTTCGCGCACCAGCGGCACCCACTTGAGGTCCGGCGGAAAGCCCAGCCGCGGCCGGATCAGCACGGCGATGTCCAGCTCGCGCGCATCCACCTGCGTCAGCAGCTGGGTGGACATGCCCGGCACCACGTTGACGTGCGAGTCCGGAAACCGCCCCCGGAAATGCCGCATCGCATCGGCCAGCAAGGTGGCCTGGACCGTCGACACCGCGCCCAGCTCCACCGGCGCGGCGTCGGCATGCGGGCCGGCGCGGTCCTTCATCGCGGCATAGAGCTCGACAAAGCGCCGCGCTTCCGGCACCAGCCGGCGCCCGGCTTCGCTGAGCGCGACCGACTTGCCAGTGCGATCGAAGAGTACGCAGTCCAGGTCCTCTTCCAGCCGCCGGATCTGCGTGCTGACGGCCGACTGCGTCAGCGCCAGCCGCGCCGCGGCGGCGGAGAACGAGCCGGTTTCGGCGGCCACCAGGAAGGTCTGGAAGTAGCGGGTCATCTATCGAAAAGTCTGATGCTCAGGGCAAAAATGATCCGCTTCATATTACGGGTTGTGCTGGCTACAATCAACGCGCAGGCCAACGCCTGCCCGCATAACGACCCCCGACAAAGGCCCCCGCATGAGCGCGACTTCCTCTATTCCCCTGTTCCACCTGGCTTTCCCCGTGCGCGACCTGGCCGAGGCGAGGCGCTTCTATGGCGACTTGCTTGGTTGCCCCGAAGGGCGCAGTTCCGAGGCCTGGGTGGACTTCAATTTCTATGGCCACCAGGTGGTGGCGCACCTGTCGCCCGAGGAGTGCGGACACCGCGCCACCAGTGCCGTCGATGGCGACGACGTGCCGGTGCGGCACTTCGGCGCGATCCTGCCGATGGCCGAATGGGAGGCCCTGGCCGAGCGGCTGCGCGCGGCGGGCACGCAGTTCGTGATCGAGCCGCATGTGCGCTTCAAGGGCCAGGTGGGCGAACAGGCCACCATGTTCTTCCTGGACCCTTCGGGCAATGCGCTGGAGTTCAAGGCCTTTGGCGACCTGAGCCAGGTGTTCGCCAAGTAAGGCAGCGCGCGGCGGCCGGGCTAGGCAATGCGGCGCATGGCCTCGCGGATCGGCTCGGACTCGGTCGGGCGCACCAGCCGCGCCACTTCCTGCCCGTCGCGCAGGAACACCAGCGTCGGCCACAGCTTGATGTGAAACGACCGGCCAAGCCGGCGCCCGCTGCCGTCCTCGATCTTGAGATGGCGCAATGCCGGATGCACGGCAAAGGCCTCGGCCAGCGCCGGCTGGGCGCGCTGGCAGTAGCCGCACCACGGCGCGCCGAATTCCAGCACGGTGGCGCCCGGCAGCGCATCCACTTCCGTGCTGGTCGGCTCGGTGGCCGCGTATTGCTGGGTCATGGGCATGGATCTGATCCTTTCGCGATAGCTGGCTGATGGTATCCGCATGCCTGCCAGATTCGTTCCAGCGGCGACTCCGGGCAGGCTCCGCGCAAAGAGGATGCCCCAGACCGGCCCGGCTGTGTAATTTCTACGCCGCCGTGGCGATTTCCCACCATGCCGGCAGCAGTTCGCGCACCTCGGCCGCGGCAAAGCGGTCGTCGATCAGGTAGACCACGCCCTGGTCCTGCTGCGTGCGGATGACCCGGCCCGCCGCCTGCACCACCTTGCGCAGCCCGGGATACAGGTAGGCATAGGCATAGCCCCGCCCGAACGCCTGCTGCATGCGCGCGCGGAACTGCTCGTTGACCGCGTTGAACTGGGGCAGCCCCAGGGTGGCAACGAAGGCGCCGATCAGGCGCTCGCCGGGCAGGTCCACGCCTTCGGCAAAGGCGCCGCCGAGCACCGCAAAGCCGATGCCCTCGCCGCCTTCCGCAAACGTACCCAGGAACGCCGCCTGCGCGGCTTCGTCCATGCCCCGCGACTGCACCCAATGCGGAATATCGGGGTGAGATTGGGCAAAGCGGGCCACGGCTTGCTGCAGGTACTCGTGGCTGCTGAAGAACGCCAGGTAGTTGCCGCGCCGCGCGCGGAACTGGCCGGCCATCAGCGCGACGATGGCCGGCAGCGATTGTTCGCGCCGCGCATAGCGGGTGGAGATGCGCGCTGCAATCCGCACCGACAGTTGCTCGGCGCGGAACGGCGATGGCACTTGCACCCGCGCGCAATCGGCCGGCAAACCCAGCGTATCGAGGTAGTAGGCGGCGGGGTCGAGGGTCGCTGAGAACAGCGTGACCGAATGCGCGGCTGCAAAGCGCGGGCGCAGGAACGGAGCCGGGATGACATTGCGCAGGCACAGCCGCGCATGGTGGCCGCGGCCGCTGCGCGGCACGCGCTGGATATCGAACAGCGAATGCGCGTCGAGCTGCTCGGCCAGGCGTCCAAAATGCAGCCCATCGAAATAGAATCGCTGCAGCGCCGGATCCTGCGCGCCTGGATGCTCCGTCATATGCGTCAGTGCCGCCGCGCAGCATTCGTCCAGTGCGCGGCGGAAGGCGGCGGGCACTTCGGGCAGGACTTCATAGGCGTCGTCGCCCTGGCGCGCCAGCGCGCTCCATTGCCGGGCCAGCCGCGCCAATGGCTTGCGCACGACGGCCGGCGCGCCGCGGCGCACCTCGCGCAGCGATTGGGGGTCGAGTTCGGCGGTGTACATGGCGCGGCCACGCTCGACCAGGTTGTGGGCCTCGTCCACCAGCACGCTGGCGCGCCAGCCATTGGCCGCGGTCAGCGCATACAGCAACGCGCTGCGGTCGAAGTAGTAGTTGTAGTCGGCCACCACCACGTCGCTCCAGCGCACCAGCTCCTGCGACAGGTAGTAAGGGCAGATCCCGTGTGCCAGTGCCAGCGTGCGCACCGCGGCGTGGTCGCGCACCGGCACGCCGCGCGCCGCTTCGCGTGCTGCCGGCAGGCGGTCATAGAAGCCGCGCGCCAGCGGGCAGGACTCGCCGTGGCAGGCCAGCTCCGGATGCTCGCAGGCCTTGTCGCGGGCCACCAGCTCCAGCACATGCAGCGGCTGCGCGCCGTGGCCGCGCAGCGCATTGGCCGCGTGCAGCGCCACCCCGCGCCCGGTGGAGCGGGCCGACAGGAAGTACACCTTGTCGATGCCCTGCCCCGGCATGGCCTTGAGCACCGGGAACAATGTGCCGACCGACTTGCCGATGCCGGTGGGCGCCTGCGCCAGCAGGTGGCGGCCCGCGCGGTTGGCGTTGTAGACCGCCTGCGCCAGTTCCCGCTGGCCCGGGCGAAAACCCTGGTGCGGAAAGGCCAGCTGCGCCAGCGCGCCATCGCGTGCCTGCCGGTGGGCCAGTTCCGCCTGCGCCCAGTGTAGGAACTGCTCGCAGGTCTGCACGAAGAAGGCTTCAAGCGCCTGCGCAGTGAAGTGCTCCGCAACCGGGTGCTCGCGCTGGCTGATGATGTCGAAATAGACCACCGCGATCTCCAGCCCGGGGAGCCCCAGCTTGCGGCATAGCAGGCAGCCATAGACCTTGGCCTGCGCCCAGTGCAGGTGGCGGTGGTTGTCCGGCACCGCGGCATCGCCGCGCACGGTCTTGATTTCTTCGAGCCGGTTGGCGACGGGATCGTAGCCGTCGGCACGGCCGCGCACACGCAAGGGCCCGAAATCGGCGGCAAGCGCCACTTCGGCCTGGTAGGCCTCCCCGCGCCGGCTGGTTACTACCGCATGCCCGGCCACGCCCTCCTGCGCCGATGGCGTCGGCACGAAGCGCAGGTCCAGGTCGCCCGCCTTGGCGGTGAATTCGCACAGCGCGCGCACGGCCACCACGTAGGCCGGTGCGGCTGGCATGGCAGGCGGGGCTGGAATGGGTGGCGGGACGGCGGACACAGGAAACGGGGCGCGGCGGTAACTGTATGAATATACAGTATCACGCAAGAGCCTTATCGCGTGACCGCCGCTCCGGCATAAGGAAAGAGCAAAACTTTATTTCCATGTGCCCCACCCGCCGCTCTATATTGTCCGGCTTACAAGACAACAACCGCCTGCCGGCAAGCCGGCGGCGGACCATGACCGGAGCACAACCTTGACCCGCGGCATCACCCTTGGCGACACCCTCTCCTGGCCCGCGCGCTACCTGCCCCGCAAGACCGCGCTGGTCAGCGGCATTGGCGCCGGGCGACGCGCGTGGACATACGCGGAGCTCGATGCCGAGGTCGACCGCCACGCGCACGCACTGCAGTCGCTGGGGATCGGCAAGGGCGACGTAGTCGCGGCCTTCCTCTATAACACTCCGGCCTTCGTCTTCACGCTGCTGGCCACGGCGCGCATCGGCGCGGTCTACAACCCGGTCAACTACCGCCTGGCTGCGCAGGAACTGGCATACATCCTGAACGATGGCGGTGCCAAGGCAGTGCTGTTCGAGCAGGAAGGCGCGGGCGTCGTCGAGAAGGCGGCCGAACTGGCCCCCGTCACCGCGCTGCGCATCTATGCCAACCCCGATGCCGCGCCCGCCTTTGCCACACATCGGCTCGACACGCTGGTTGTGGGCCAGCCGGCCACGCTGCCCGCGGTGACGGTCCACGAAGACGACCCCTGCATCCTGATGTACACGAGCGGCACCACCGGCCGCCCCAAGGGCGTGGTGCACACCCATCGCAGCAAGCTGCAGCACAACGCGATGATGCACCAGGCCATGACGCTGTCGCGCGAGGACGTAGGCCTGTCGGTGGCGCCGCTGAACCATACCGCCGAGCTGCACACCAGCTTCCTGCCGCGGCTGCAGCTTGGCGCCACGCAGGTGCTGCAGCGCCGCTTCGACGCGGGCGAGGCCTGGCAACTGGTGGAAAGCGAGCGCGTCACGCATTTCTTTGCCGCGCCGGCCATGGTGGGCATGCTGCTGAACCATCCGGATGCCGAAACACGCGACGTGTCTTCATTGCGGCTGGTGGAATACGGCGGCGCGTCAATGGCGCCGCACCTGATCCGCGAATGGGACCGCAAGGTCGGCGCCGGGCTGGTGCAGGTGTACGGCACCACGGAAATGGGCCCGTGCATGTCGGTGCTTTACCCGCATGAGCAGCTGAGCCACGCCGGCTCGGCAGGCCTGCCCGCGCTCGGCCATGACCTGGTGGTGGCCAGGCTGCGCGACGACGGCGAGCCGACCGACCCCATGCAGCCGTGCGCGCCCGGTGAAGTCGGCGAAGTGCTGGTGCGTGGCCCCTGCATGATGCAGGGCTACCTGAACCGCCCGGAAGCCAATGCGCGCGCGCTCGCGCACGGCTGGTACCACACCGGGGACCTCGGCAGCCTGGATGCGGACGGCTACCTGTGGATCCGCGACCGTATCGACTACATGATCAATTCCGGCGCGGAGAACGTCTATCCGCGCGAGGTGGAAGACGCGCTGATCGAGCACCCGGCCGTGCTGGAAGTAGCGGTGCTGGGCGAACCCGATCCGACCTGGGGCCAGGTCGTCGGCGCCTATGTGGTGACACACGGCGACGCACCGGTCAGCGCGGCGCAGCTCGACGCCTTCCTGCTGCAGGGCGACCGGCTGGCAGCGTACAAGCGCCCGCGCCGCTATCACTTCCTGGATGCATTGCCCAAGACCACCAGCGGCAAGATCCAGAAGCACATGCTGCGCGCCGGCGCCACCGCCTGAGCCTCAGACCAGGCGCGCGTCGTACTGCCAGCGGCGCAGCTTGACGTAGGCCAGCCGCGCGGCGTCGGGGTGTGCCGGGTTGACCAGCACGTTGTGCTCTTCGGGAATGACGATGGAAGGCACCAGCAACAAGGCGCTGGTGCCCGCGGCGGTCCAGGCTTCGCCGGTGTCGAGGCTGGTCTTGCCGGCGGGAATGGCATCCCAGCCAACGGGGGCGGTGTCCGCGCTCAGTTGCTGCGCGGCCGCCCATAGCTCGTCGGGGATGTCGATCCGGACCAGGTAGCGGTTCAGCGGCAGCCCGCCCGCGCCCAGGTGGACCAGCGTTTCCAGGCAAGCCAGCGCGATGCTGGACGCCGCATAGATCAAGGGCGTGCCCTGCCGGTTCCAGCGCCCGCCGGTAGCCTTGGCGCCGGCGCCGCTGGCATCGTCCGCGGTGTAGTCTGGGGTGTCGGTCGCGATCCGCCAGGCTGGCCTCACGCGTACGCCCCGCTCTGCATCCTGGCCACCAGGTCGGAAACGATGCGCTGGCCGGCGAGCGTATCCATCAGCTCAGCGGGGCGGCGCCCGCCCAGCGCCGGCGACGGCTGCTCCAGCCACTGCGCCACCCACTGTGCCGCGCTGAACCCGCGCGGATCGCCCGAGCTTTCCACCAGCGCCTGGACCTGCCCGACCAGCCGCGCCATGCCCAGCACACGCTCGCTCTGCTCGCTCGACAGGTTCTGGTGCGCCCGCGCCTTGCGGTCCACGGTGGCGCGCGGCAAGTCCAGTGTCTTGATCAGCTGCTCCTTGGTGGTGCCCATGGATTCGGCCAGGCGGGTCAGGTCTGAAGCCGGCACGCCTTCACGAATCGCGCGGATGACCGACATGGCGCCTTGCGTCGACAGGCTGGCCTCATAGACGGCGACGTAGTTGTTGACGCTCAGCTCGGGCGGAGCCGGGCGTTCATGAGCCAGCGGATAACGGCCGTCGGGAGTGAGTGTGAGCGGCATGGCAGACCCCATCAAATGAGCATTCAGTATAGCTCAATTGACAAAAGCCGCCTGCGCACCCGCCATGCATCCGTGGGTGGTTGCTCTGCCAGGCACATTATAAGCCTCGCGTGTATCGCCGGCTGCCCTTGCCGGCAGCCAGTGCAGCGCGGGCAGGCCGTGTGCGGCGGACGGCCGGACTGACGGGGCCGGCGGTGGCCGTGGTTGCGGCACCCGCCTGGTCGCGATACTCGGCCAGCAGGCTCTCCCGCTGCCGCACCCGTTCTTCCAGAACGGCGAGCGCCTGGCCAAGGCGGGTCATCTCGCTGCCCTGCCGCGACGCGGCCTCGGCGGCACGCGTCAGCCGCTCAACGGCCGCCTTGCGCTCGGCTTCCAGCAGCTTCTGGGTCTCCTTGGCCGCCACACGCGCCGCGTCCAGCTCCAGCGCCATACGACGCTCATTGGCGGCGGCGCGCTGGGTCACGGTTTCCCGCTCCTGGTCCCACGCCGCCCGCTGCGCGGCGAAATCGGGGGCGCTTCAGAAAACGGACAATATTGCACGCTAGGCTTTTGGAAACCCGGCCAGAGGCTCGCTACCGTGCGGCAAAGGCCTGATCCATCTGGCGTGCTCGCTTGACCTCATCGCTTTGCAGGTAGATCGAGGTGGTGGCCACCGACGCGTGGCGAAGGTTATCGCGCACGGTGGTCAGCTCCGCGCCGCGGGCCAGGGCATGGGTCGCGTGCGTGTGCCGCATCCAGTGGGGACTGGCCCGGCGCAGCTTTTCCGCGACTGCCGGGTGATCGCCGGCGATGATGTCCGCAGCCTGGCCAAAGAAGCGCCGCATTACCGTCCACAGGCGGGTGCCGGTGATGCTGATTGCGCTGTCCTGCTCCAGGCTGGCGATCAGGGGCATCTTGGGATCCCAACGGGCTGGCGTTACCGGCAGGCCGCGCTGCACAAGGTGCTGATCGAGCGCCGTGCGCGCAAGCGGAGGTAGCGCCACTTTCCCCGGCCGACTGCCCTTGCCGACCAGGTGGAGCCAGTGGCCGTGGTGTTCGTCCGTGTGGATATCGCCAAGCGTCGCGCCAATCAGTTCACTGGCCCGCAGACCGGTCGCGTAGGCGAAATCGAGGATGAATCGCAAGCGTTGCGCTGCGGGCGCGTCCCAGCCGTATGACCATTCCAGGCCATCGGCAATGGTGCGCACCAGCAACCATTCGCCTTCGGTAAAGCCGCGCGAGGTATCGAGTGCCGCGACTCGCGTGCGGCCGCGCACCTTGATGCCGGCAAAAGGGTTGGCCAGGACGTAGCGCTGTTCGATCAGCCAGCGAAACAGGGCGCCCAGCACCGAGAGCGCGTAGGCCGTCGAGCGTGCGGACAGCCCCCGTGCGAAGGGGCGCCAGTCGGGCGCGCTGCGCGCTCGCGGAGGTCCGATCCACCGCTCGCGCGGGGTCGGCCGCCGCAGAAAGCTGCGATAGGCGATGGCGTCCTCAGTCGTGAGCGATGACAGCGCCCGACCGCGCTCGACAATCGCCCACAGGATCAGCCGCTCGGCTTCCTTGCGGTAGGCGCGCTGCGTGGTCGGCGCTTCGTGCAGGGAGAGCCAGGCCCGCACCGCTTCGTAGTCATTGGCGGCGTCGAGCGTGCAGGCCTGCTGCGGTGCCCGGAAACTCCCCCGCGAGCCGTCCACCTCGTGCGGCAGGCGAAGTCGCTCCCACGGCACCACGGCGCCCGGCGGCGTGGCGGCAATCAGGGCGCGCGCCCGTTCCGTCAACTGCGGATGGGTGTGGAAGAACGCCTCGATATGCCGCGCGCTCGCTTGCCCAAGTCCCGGGATCGTACTCCACCAGCGGCGCCGGCGCGGCACGCGCACGGTCAGGTCCGCCAGCGTCCGGATGCCATGAGCCCGCAGCGTGCGCACGGCCCGCGGCGCCAGCCAAAGTTCGATGTCGTCAGTAACCTGTGGCTGCGGCGCCGGGAGGGCGCGCAGAACGTTGATGGCGTGGCCAACAGCACTCGCGCGCGGCAGCCGTTCGTTGACCGGATGCCGCAGCAACTCGGCCAGGTCGGCGCGCTGGCGGTGCTGGGCGAAGGCGATCAGTTGCCGGCGGATTCGGCCGAGGATGCCGCGCGCCGACTGGCCGGGGGCCTTCGCGTGGGGCAGATAGCGCTCCACCGCCGCGCGGGAAGACAGGCCCGCATACCAGCCGCGCAGTGCGGCGAGCGAAGCCTCATCGGGGAAGTCGTGGGACTCCGGGATGCCGAGTGCGGGGGGCGGTGTCTGGCGTGATTTCATGGTTGCCAGTTTACGACAGAAACAGATTTGTTGTGATAAGAAGGATTATCTGAATAGAACGCTTTAAACTCCGCACTTTTTCCCGAAACCTGACCCGCGGAAACCGGCGCGGCACGACCGTTTCCACTCGATCGAAAGCATTGGCATGCCACGTCGTACTGTACTTTCCACCACTGAGCGGGAGAGCCTCCTCGCTTTCCCAGACAGCGAGGACGAACTCATCCGTCATTACACGTTCAACGAGTCAGATCTCGCGCTGATCCGCCAGCGTCGCGGCGCCGCCAATCGGCTCGGGTTCGCCGTCCAGCTTTGCTACATGCGCCATCCCGGCATCATGCTGGCCGCCGGCGAGGATCCTCCCTCGACCTTGCTGGAGATGGTCGCGCAGCAGCTACGCCTTGCGCCCACGCATTGGCGGGACTACGGGCGGCGCGATCAGACCCGAAGGGAGCACCAGGCGGAACTGCAGACGGTGCTTCGGATGCGTCCTTTTACGATGGCAGACTATCGCGCCGCCGTGCAGTCGCTGTCGGAGCTGGCGCAGCAAACCGACAAGGCCGTCATCCTTGCCACCGCATTGATTGACCACCTGCGTGAGCAATCTTTGCTGCTGCCGGGCATGAACGTGATCGAACGCATTTGCGCGGAGGCCGTCACGCGAGCCACCCGCCGCATCTACCAGATACTGACCGAGCCGCTCACGGAACACCACCGGCAACAGTTGGATCATCTCTTGCAGCGCCGCCCGGACGGGCGCCTGACCTGGCTGGCCTGGCTGCGACTGCCACCGGGCAAGGCCAGCTCCCGACAGATGTTGCAGCACATCGATCGGCTGAAGAGGTTGCGGTCCGTCGGCTTGCCAGAAGGCATCGAGCGGTTGGTTCACCAGAATCGGTTGCTCAAGATCGCCCGCGAGGGCGGCCAGATGACGCCCCATGACCTCGCCAAGTTCGAGCCACAGCGCCGTCACGCGACCCTGACCGCCATCGTGGTCGAGGCCTGCGCCACCGTCACCGACGAGATTGTCGATCTGCACGACCGTATCTTGGGGCGCCTGTTCAATCTGGCGAAGAAGAAGCACCGGGAGGAGTTTCACCTGTCCGGTAAGGCGGTCAATGACAAGATCCGGCAGTACTCAAAAGTCGGCCGGGCCCTCCTGGAGGCGAAGGAGCGCGGCGGCGACCCCTTCGAGGCGATCGAAACGGTGATGCCGTGGCATATCTTCACCAAGAGCGTCACTGAGGCCGAGCAGCTCGCCCAGCCTGAGGCGTTCGACTTCCTCCATCTGGTCGGCGACCATTTCTCGACGCTGCGACGTTACGTGCCCGAATTCCTAGAGGTCCTGAAGCTGCGTGCCGCGCCGGCTGCCAAGGATGTGCTGGCCGCCATCGACACCATCCGAAAGATGAATGTCAACGATGCACGCAAAGTCCCGGCCGATGCGCCCACTTCCTTCATCAAAAAGCGCTGGGAGCCGCTGGTACGCGCCAAGAATGGCATCGACCGTCGCTACTATGAGCTGTGCGCGCTGTCGGAGCTCAGGAATCGGCTGCGTTCCGGTGACATCTGGGTCCAGGGCTCGCGGCAATTCAAGGATTTCGATGAGTACCTGCTGCCCCCAGAGAAGTTCGTCGCGCTCCAACAGAGCCGCCTGCTGCCGCTGCCGGTCGCCACCGATTGCGACCGCTACTTGCATGAGCGGCGCCGGTTGCTCGAACTGAAACTGGCAACCGTCAACCGGCTAGCCACCGCGAACAAGCTGCCGGACGCGATCATCACCCAGTCCGGCCTGAAGATCTCGCCGCTCGACGCCGCCGTCCCAATGGCGGCACAGACGTTGATCGACCAGACCGCGTTCCTGTTGCCACGCGTCAAGATCACGGAACTGCTGATGGAAGTCGACGGCTGGACCGGATTCACCCGCCATTTCACGCACCTGAAGACGGGCGAACCGGCCGCCGACAAGACGCTATTGCTCACGACTGTCCTTGCCGACGCCATCAATCTCGGCTTGACCAAGATGGCGGAATCCTGCCCGGGCACCACCTACGCCAAGCTGTCCTGGCTGCAGGCGTGGCATATTCGGGACGAAACCTATTCTCAGGGCCTTGCCGATCTGGTCAATGCGCAGTCCGCCCATGGGTTCGCTGCCCATTGGGGGGATGGCACCACGTCATCGTCGGACGGTCAGCGGTTCAAGGCCGGCGGCCGAGCCGAAAGCACCGGGCACGTCAATCCGAAGTACGGCTCCGAACCCGGCCGGATGATCTACACGCACATCTCGGATCAGTACGCGCCTTATCATTCCAAGCTGGTCAACGTCGGCATTCGGGATTCGACCTACGTGCTCGACGGCCTGCTGTACCACGAGTCGGACCTGCGGATCCAGGAGCACTACACGGATACCAACGGCTTCACCGACCACGTCTTCGCTCTGATGCATCTGCTCGGATTCCGGTTCGCGCCCCGGATCCGCGATCTCGCAGACACGAAGCTGTACATCCCGGGCAGCCCAGACGACTATCCGGCATTGGCACCGATGATCGGCAGTGCGTACAAGGAAAAACTGATCCGGTCACACTGGGATGAAATCCTGCGCCTGGCCACGTCGATCCGCCAGGGCACGGTTACCGTCTCATTGATGCTGCGAAAGCTCGGCAGCTACCCGCGACAGAACGGTTTAGCGGTAGCACTTCGCGAGCTTGGCCGCATCGAACGGACATTGTTCACGCTGGACTGGTTGCAGGACCTGCAGTTGCGCCGTCGTACCCATGCGGGCCTCAACAAGGGCGAGGCCCGCAACGCGCTTGCGCGATCCGTCTTCTTCTACCGGCTCGGCGAAATTCGCGACCGCAGCTTCGAGCAGCAACGCTACCGCGCCAGTGGACTGAACCTGGTCACAGCGGCAATCGTGCTGTGGAACACCGTCTATCTCGAACGTGCTGTGCAGGCACTGATGGGCTGCGGCATGGCAATCGATCCCGCACTGTTTTCCTACCTGTCCCCGCTGGGATGGGATCACATTAACTTGACCGGCGATTATGTGTGGCGCCAAAGCAACAAACTGCAGGCAGGGAAGTTCCGGCCGCTACGGCTGCCGGAGCGCTGAGTCGCCTATAGGCGCTTTGATTCCATCAACGAGACCGCGCACTATGCCAGTCGCTACGTTGGTTGGTACCCATGCGCCGAAGAACAGCACTGTCGCCATGGATAGATTGGAGCGCTTTGCAGCGCAGGGTCGGCGCTTACCGGCCAACCTGCTCGACGTTGCCGACTAGGACTCAGGCCAGAACGCCGTGTCGAAGATCCAGGCCGAAATCGGGCCCATCGCAGGAAGTCCCAACGACACCGTTGCATCCGCGGCAACCGTTTGCTACGAATAAATAGAAGGGAGGCCCCAAATGGAACTCGGAACCCGTGTTGCGACGTGCGCTCATTCTCGATGACGATCCCAACGGGGCTTGCGCGCTTTGTGAACTATTGCGGCAATCCGGGTGGGACGCCCGTTGGTCCGACGACGGCGAGACCATGTTGCTACTTGCAGCGGTCTTTCAGCCGCAGCTGTTCGTGCTCGATCTGGACATGCCGCGAATCACTGGTTTGGAGGTTGCCCGGCGCCTGCGTGCCCAACCCTGGGCCCAGCAAGCCGTGATCGTCGCCTTCAGCGGTGGGCGTGGCGACACGATGCCCAGTGAAGTTCTGGAGGCGGGCTTCGATCATTTCTGCCCCAAGCCTTACCGTCCGGAATACCTTCAGCTATGGGGTGCACCACGTAGCGGCTCGGCCTGAGGAATCCTGGCTCTTCGCTTGGCCGGGCGCGCCCAAGCGGAGCCGAAAGTCCTGGCGTAGAACTGCGATGAAGAACTGCTCAGGACTCTACCCCGCACCGTAGCGGTCGCAACCTCAGCGATGTCGCGCCCGAGCAATGACCAAGTGCGGCTTACTTCCCCAGCCAGAGCTTTCCTATTATTCCATGAGTGTCGACCAAGAGATCCCGGGAGCGCTCTATCCCCGTTGGTCTGCCTTTTGCAGCCACGCTCGTAACCAGTCAGGGTGCGGTTGTTTTTTGTCTTTTGCCCGTGCGGTGCCATCGTGGTGTCTAGTCAACTCGCGTCAGCGACTTCAACTCACCTGGCGTGAATACGCCGGCGATGGTGATCCAAGGTAACTGGACAAACGAGTCTGGCGCGATGAGGAGGTAGTTGCCATCGAGCAGACACCGGAAGTACCGTGCGCCCTTCGTCGGATGGACCACCCGGTAACGGCCGCCATCGACCAGTTCAAACTCGACCTCGGCCAAATGGTATCTCACAGGTGTTCATTTGTTGCGGCTTCTGCCGGCTGCCGGCTCTTTCCGACGCAGTTCAGCCGATGAAAAGCCACTCGTCAAAGCCTAGTTGCGTGGTGCCTGTGGCGATCTCGTTGCGCCATTCGTAGTAGCGGGAGCGAGGACGTGGGAGCGACCGAATATTAACGGATTGAGACTTCGAGGGCATATCTCCGCAGCGTTCCGTTCAGTGCACCGAGACGCCGACGGCGAAGCTTCTTGGGGTCGGTCGCCGCAACGCAACAGGGCCTGCTCGCCACCTTGCGCGGCCATGGCCGCCACCTGCGGCGCCATGTAGCGCAGCAGCCGCACCGCGAGCGCGCTCGTATAGCGGTACCTGGCCGCGTACGGCTCCCGCGCGCTGATGGTGACGGTGCCGAAGAAGCGCTCGCCCAAGACGAAGACAAAGGTGGCCGAGCGGGTCACCGAGCGTGACGCGACCAGCCGCCCGCCCGGGGCATACACCTGGAAGCGCTGATCGCCGGTGCCGGTCTTGCCGGCCACCGGCAGCGGCGCGCCGCCCCTGCCGGGGACCGCGAACGTGCCCCGGATCGACCTGGCCGTGCCCCGCTCCACCACGTCCAGCATCGAGCGCCGCACCAGGGATGCCACTTCGGGCGGCAGCAGTCGCTTGCCCGGCGCCGGCTGCAGGACAAAGCGCGTGGCATAGGGGGTGTTGGCGGCAAAATCCAGGCTGCGCACGGTGGCCGTCTGGGTGCTCACCCCGCCGTTGAGGACGATGCCGGCCAGTTCTGCCAGCGCGGCGGGCCGGTCGCCCGAGGCGCCAATGGCGGTGGCATACGACGGCGTCAGCGAATCGAAGGGGTAGCCCAGGCGCTGCCAGCGCTTCGCAATGCGCTGGAAGGCATCCTGCTCCAGCAGGGTGCGGATGCGGTTGTCCTGGCCGGCCTTGCTGCGGGAGCGGAACAGCCAGCGGTATACCTCCTGGCGTTCGGCGGTGCTGTCGCGCAGCATCTGCGCCAGCGTCGCATCCGGATGCTTGCCAAGGTATTCCACCATCCACAGTTCCAGCGGGTGGATGCGCGACAGGTAGCCGCGGTCATTGAGGCTGAACTTGTCGTGGCCGTACTTGCGGTAGAGCGCCGGCAGGTCTTCGCCGGCGAGCTGCTTGGCTGGCAGCCGCGAGCGCATGATGCGGATGAAGCTCTCTTCGTCGAGGGCCGGCCGCGCGCTTAGCAGCGTCACCGACAGGCGCACCGCGGAGTAGTGCGGCGTGCTCAGGCGCACGCGGCCAAGCAGCGTTGCCAGGCGCTGGTCCGAATTCTTGCCGCGGTAGTGCTGGTAGAAGCCGGTCATGTACGCGCTGCCCTCCTGGTCGGCAAAGCGCTCCAGGTAGGCGCGGCGCTCGGGCGAGTTGCGGTCCTCGAAGATGTCGCTCATGTCGGACTTGGCGTGGAACATCTCATGGCGCACGATGTCGCGCATGAGGCGGATGAAGACCAGGTTGACCGAATGCTGGAAACCTTCGCGCACGGTCATGATGCGCTCGCCTTCCCAGCGCTCGAAATTGCTGAAGCTCTGCCGCCCGCCGCCGGTAAAGAAGGCTTCGCCCGGGTTGCCGGAATACTTGCGTTCCATGGCCGCTTCCAGCATCGGCGTCAGTTCGCGCTCCGCCGGGGAGCGCGCCTGGCTCAGGTAATCGACCGCCCAGTGGCTGAGCGAATCCTGCTTCGCCAGCTTCACGCCGGCGAGCTCCGCGCGGCTCATGCCGCCATAGCGGCCGTGCAGCTCGGCGACGATTTCCAGGTAGGTCACCAGCGTGCGCAGCTTGGCGGTGGATCCCAGATTGAAGCGCGCCCCGCTATTGACATCGAACGGCTGATCCACATTGTCCGCCTGCACCCGCACCACACTGGCATTGCCCACGCGCTCGAACAGCGTGAAGCTCGCCGTCAGCTTGGACGGGTCATCCTGGTCGCGCAGCAGGTTGTGGCCGTAAAGGCCCATCTTGCGGGCTTCGTCCTTGTCGCGCATCCGCAGCAGGATATCGGTGACGATGCGCTGCGCCTCCCGGTTGATGGTGCTGTCCGCGGTCAGGTCCAGGCGGTCCATGTCGTAGCGGTTGTCGATGCCGGTCACCCGGCTGATATCCGCGCGCACGCGGTTGACGGCCTTGCGCGTGACGAAGGGCTCCGGCTCGGGCTTGGGCGGCGGTGCCGCCTTGGCCAGCGGCTGTCGCAGCGCGGCGTCGCGCAACGCGGGCGTGATGACGCGGTTGGCCGCCAGCAGACGCAGGTAGCTGCCGGTCAGCGCCTCCAGGTTGGTGTCGTCACGGCGCAGGTGGTAGGAAGGCCGGCGCTGCGCAATGATCAGCGCCAGCGCGCGCTTGAACGCCTGCGCCTCGCGGCCGGTGGGAGCGTGCGGGTCCATCTGCGTCATCAGCCGGTTGGCCTCGGCGAAATCCTCGCCATACCAGACCCACAGCGCATCGCCAATGCCGTTGACCTCGCCAAAGTCCACCCGCGCCGATAGCGGCACCGTGTTGAGATAGTCGACCACAATGCGTTCGCGCGCACGCCGCGTGTCCGGCCCATCCAGATAGGCGCGCAGCGAGGCCGAGGCCATCTGCCGGAATTTCTCCGCAATCGACTGCGTGCGGCCATCCGGGGAATGCCGATACTTCTCGAGCTGCGTGGCCAACGTGCTGCCGCCGGGCGATTCGTGCGACTGGTCGGCCAGGCGGATCACCTGGTCCATCACCGCCCGCGACAGGCGCTTCCAGTCGAGCGCTGGGTTCAGGTTCGGGTACTCCGGATTCAGCAGTCCCTGGTTCTCGACGAACAGCAGCGCGCCGACCAGTACCGGCGGCACGGCCGCAAAGTTGTCATATTGCCGCTGCGGATAGCGTTCGAACGCCAGCGTCAGGCCGTTGCAGTCGCGCAGCGCCAGGCCGGCCTGGTTCTTCTCGCGGTAGGGCGGGAAGATGCCGTAGTCCATCAGCCGAACCATTGCAGGCGACATGCGCGCCTGCTCCGCTGGTACGTAGCCGTGTTGCGTCAGCCGCTCGGTGAAGTCCGGCATCCGGCCGTAACCCAGACGCGCGTCATAGGGGCCGGAATGGGGAAAGCGGATGCTGTCGCTGGCGCCCGACTGCACGTCGAAGCTCAACTGCCTGGTGAAGCGACCAAGATAGTGCGCCTGCCATTGCGAAGTGCGCACTTCGTTGGCAACAAGGCCGTAGGCGACATAGCCACCCACGCACAGGGCGACTGCCACGCCAGCGAAAATCCAGCCACGACGCGACACTTCTTGGCTATCCGAGTGTGCTACCGGCGCCCGTCGGCACGGGGATCATGCCGGCTCCAAGCGCAAGCGAGGCGGGCCACCTTCGCGCACACCGCCTCACTTAATATTACAAGCGAGCAGGCGCGTTGCAAGCGCCTGCCACGCTGCCAGCCGCGATGGCCGGGCTGAGCGCGGGCTGATCCCCCATCGTATGCCCATGCGGGCGAGCACCTGTGGCGCGAGATATGCGTGTGCGCCAGAGGCACCAGCCAAGTGCGCTCAGCTATTAGGGGCGAAGCCGGGCGGGTCCTCGGTTCGTAGGCTTTACGCTCGCGGAGGCAAGACGAGCACAACGGCACCAAAGAGGAGGGAGCATGAACACGCTGACCTACACACTGGTCACCTACCGTCCCGATGGCGCCAATCAGAGCGCGCACGACATTGTCGTCAGCCGAGACTGGCAAGAGGTGGTACGTCGCACCGCGATCCTGCTCGACCAGAACGCCACGCGCGGGAGTGACCAGCCGTGGAAATTCTACCTGCTGGTGGACGGTCAGCTCGCCGGCGCCTACACGCAAGAACGGCTGATGAAGGCGGCGACCACCTACCCCAACCGGTGCGAAGAAGACAAGCCCTTGGCGCCGCCCTCGGGAACCACCTAGGATCAGATGGCACATCGCTTCAGGCTGCGGCGTCTGTATTCTGTACGGGCGTCGGATTCGGCAAGACGCCGCCTCCACCGCATAGGAGACATCGCCATGAACACGACCAAGAGCGATTCGCGATTGGCGAGCGCAAGTGAGATCCGCGAGATTGTGGGTCCCGTTGACGATGAAGTGATCGCACGGATCCTGGACATCGAGCCGACAGTTGAGGATGTGCGGCGGGCCTGCGAACGGTTGCGCGCCGACGAGCCTCAATTGCGCAACCCTGAGTCCAGCTTGGGACGCAAGGCGGAAGAGGTGTTCGAAATTCTGGACGACGAGTCGCCGGATTTCGATTCGTCGGGCCGCCCAGGGTAGCCGGCGATCCGGGCATGGCTCGCCCGACGCTCGCTCCATGGTCCAAGCTCTCATGGGGGGGCCATAACGCAAGCGATAGGCCGCCTCTGCCGCCGGGCTGCATGGCGCGCCGGCCACATAGCTGGCAATGCTGACGAACCGGCTAGCCGTACGGCGTGCTGCGCGACCTTGTAGTCCGTCTGTAGCTGCCTACACTGGCAACAAACCGACTCGGCGACCGAGTTCGATGGCAATCTCGGTTTCGCTCCTGGGGTATTGCAATGCAACAGATTGACTTCCCTCGCACCGAACCGTGCTGCTGACTTAAGCCTCGAATGCGCCGCGCGCGTGGACGGAACGCCCGCATGTTATGCCATTACGGCGGAGGCGCTTGAGGATCACTTTGGGGCGCGGCTCGCATCGGCCAGAGGAGCTGGTACAGGCCCTACAGGGACATCGCGATAATATTGAAAGCGTCGCACGCACCCTATTTGACTTGACTGGATCACGCAATATCGTGCTGCACAGTGGGCATTTCCGTTTCGCCCTGTAACGGCCGTGCATTGGCGATCGGATTGGTTGGGTGCCCTGAACCGGCACACCCACTTGCGAGTTTTGGTTGCACGCCGTGGTGCCAGGGGGAGTTTGCCCTTGGTGTTTTGGCTCAGGCCAGCCGAAGCGGGCAACTTCAGCCCAACAGCAACTGGCCCCCCGGGGGAATGCGGCCGCAAGCGTGCTGGCGAGGCCCACGCGTGGTGAGGCCCTTCGTGAAGAGAAGTCGGATGTTGGCTGCAATCGTCCCGCGGCGCGATAGGCTATTGCAGCCGACTGTGTTCAACACAGGGCGCGTTAGCCAGTCGGGGCACCCGAGATACGACCACGTGGCTGCAAACACATTGCGGGGATGTCGTGAAACTGCTGGTGAGATACCAAAACATCGCCGAGGCCTCGCACGCGCGGTGCGAGCAGATGCTCACTGAGTCTGCTGCGCATTATCTCAAGCGTCATCTCAAACGGTTCTTGGCGGAACGGGCGCTGCTGCGCGCCGATCTAGCGATGGACGCCGCCCACCCCTCCTATCATGTCAGGCTGCGGCTGGCGCTGCCGCGTGGCACGTTAGTCAGCACAGAAGACGGGAAGTCGATCCGAAGCGCGCTGAGGGCGTCGTTCGTCGACCTTGAACGCCAGATCGAGCGCCACCTCGCACGCCTGCGCCGGGAAGATACTTGGCGGCGCAAGCAGCGCCGTGAGGGGCTGCGACGAATTAAGGCCGCCACCACGGCGACCCCGGCGGAATCGGCACGTTTCGACGAACAGGTTCGGGCACTGCTGTCGCCACTGCGACGCTTCGCGCAGCGCGAGTTGTCCTATCTGCGGGCACGCGGCGACTTGGCAGAAACGGATCCGACCTTGGACGATGTGGTCGACGAGACACTGACTCGCGCCCTCGAGCGACTGAACCAGGCTCCGCAGGTGGTACTGAGCGAGGATGAACTGCATGGCCTCGCGCTGGCCGTGCTGGAAGCTGAGGTTGTGCGGCGGCGCAGCGAAGAAGGCCGCTGGGTCTCGCTCGAGGCCAAGGCCACGGTTCTGCCGGCACGCCCTCATGATGAGATTGATGACGCGGTGTTCGAGTACTGGCAACCGGATGAGTTGCTGCGGATGGAAGATATGGTGCCTGACGCTGCCATTAGCCCGGACGCGGTAGCCGCCCAGAACGAATTGCACGAGATTGTCGGCAAATTGCTATCGCAGCTGCCTAACCAGTGGCGTCGAACTGTGCTGCTAGCACGCGTGGACGACGTTCCAGTGAACAACATTGCGCGCTTGCTGAACACACCGGAAGGCGAAGTGCGCAGCTGGCTGGATCACGCCGATGCCTTTCTCAAGGCCAGGCTCGAAGAGGTCGGGCTGCAACCAGTGAGTGGGACTGGCCAGAAACGACACAGGCGAGCAGGTGACGGTACCGAGACGGCGGACCAACTGGCTGACACCTGAGCAGATGTCGGGATTGGACGTTGGGTACGCGGGGTCGATGCTGGCTGGGGCGCTAATGGACGGGGTCACACACGTAGGTTCCACGGCGAGTCTGAGCTTGATACTGTGTAGATTGCCCCTGCATCATGTAAGTCCCGGTCCAGAGGGCCGGTCTGACGGAGAATCAACCCATGCAGCCTCGTCGCTGGTCACGCGCCAATCCGTCCGGGCCAACCCTCGTTTCCCATTTGCCGACCCAATCTGATCATGCCCGACCTGCAACCGGCGCCGCTTCGCGGCTTTGCCGCCTTTCTCCAGCGGCGCCGAACCGCCCTGACTGAGCGGTGGATGCGCGCTGTATCTGCGGATGAAATCCTGACGGAGGCCGACCGGCTGACGTACGAACAGCTCGCTGACCATCTGCCCCAGATTTTCGACGGCATCTGCGTGGCGCTCGAGGCGGAAGATCTCGACCATGCCGAGCCGGAGATCGGACGGGAGGCGCGTCAGCACGGCAATGTGCGCTGGCGTCAGGGTTACCAGATCGTGGAACTGGTGCGTGAGCTGGACCTGTTCGGTCAGGTGCTAGATGACGCGCTCGACGAATATGCGCAGTCGGTCCCGAGCTTCAGCCGACAATACGAAGCCCGCGCGCGCCGCCTGATCGATGAGGCGCGCAGTTTCGTGACGCGGACATCGATCCGGGCGGTCGTGTCCGAGCGCGAGCGCAAGATCGACCAATATACTGCCCGTCTCGAGCGCGCCAATCATGAGCTCGAACTCAGGCAGCGGCTGGTAAGCGAGCTGCACGAGTCGCGCATGCAGATCACGCGCGGCGTCGTGCACGACCTGCGCAATTTCCTGAATGGGTTCTCGATTGCGCTGCAACTGATCTCCCGCGCGCCGGCGCAAGCGGAAACCGGCGTTGCACTGGCGAGCCGGCAGGCGGCCGACATGAAGCAACTGGTCGACCAGATGGTGGAGTATTCAGTCGTCCTCGGCGACGTCTCACCAGTCCTCCCCGACACGGTTGACCTGGGCGAGCTTTTCGACGAACTGGTGGCGACTTCACGTCCGCTGGTTGAAGAAAGAGGCTTGCGGCTCGAAGCCGAGCGGGATCCCGGGTTGAGTTCCGTTCGCTCGCACCGGCTCCGGCTTAAGCAGGTGGCGACGAATCTGCTGTCGAACGCCCTGAAGTACACGCCCGAGGGCGAGGTTCGCCTGACGGTGGGCAGGGTGGACGCGGATCACTGGTATCTGCGGGTGTCGGATACGGGCGTGGGCATTGCGCCATCTGACCAGGCACGCGTGTTCAACGAATTCGAGCGGGCGGCAGAGGGGGACATCCCGGGCAACGGACTGGGACTGGCAATCGTGAAGGAGCTTTGCCGGACGCTTGAGGGCGTCATCCTTTTCGAATCGCGTAAAGGGCACGGCACAAGCTTTGAGATCCATTTTCCGGTGAGTCTCAGGGAGCCGGAGACAGGCGGGACCTGAATGCGTCCGGTGATCACCGGTGCCCTTGTCCCGTAGGCCGTACTGGAGTCGAACCAGCGACCAACGGATTAAGAGTCCGCTGTCCGCTGCTGCTGAGCTAATGGCACGGCTCGCACGATATCCGCCCGACACCAAGCCACTTCTTGCCTGCTAGCCAATATCGATCGTGCGACTCGCGGATCGCGCCGGCTCCGATTTCGGCACGGTCAACGTAAGCACACCATTGTCAAACTTTGCCAGGGTGTGATCGGGGTCGGCGTTTTCCGGCATGGGAATCGTGCGCACGAAGCTTCCATAGGCGCGCTCTAGCCGGTAGCAGCCATCTTCCTCGCTGCGCACGTCCTGCTTTTTCTCGCCGCGCAGCACGATCGCCCCGTCCTCGACGCTCACGTTCAGGTCTTCGCGCTCCATCCCTGGCAATTCGGCGGTCACGCGCAGCACCTGCCCTTCGTCGACCACGTCGATGCGGGGCTGGAAGCGCGAGGAACTGAAGTCGCCAAACCATCGCTCGAGCGCACCACGGCCGGCAAACGGGTCATGAAAGAACTCCTCCACTACGCGCCACGGTTCGCGTGAGAACAGTCGCGGAATGTCAGGCCAGGAGGCACGCCACTGTTCGCTTGCCGGCGGGCTTTCCGGGCTGTCCGCATCGGACTTGCGGGCCGCCCCGCGAAGGAACTTGAAGAGATTCCACTTTTTCGGGTCGGTGTTCATCGTATCCTCCATTAAGAGGTCTGGCAGGAGAACCGGATTCCAATCGGTGTCAGCCGCATCGTCGATGATCTGTGGGCCGCAGGAGCCCACTGATGTGCGGTTTTCTGACGGTTCACAAATAGCACACGGGGTAATCTCCATGAAGACATCTCACAGATGGCAGCCGCAGCAGGACCGGTATTGGGGGCGGTTTTCGGTAAGGTTATGACACCCGTACGAATTGGTCTTTGGTTCCCGGCGAAGGCGTCAGTCGGTGCTAACCGGTTTGATGAGCCTCTGACTGTCGCGGCCACACATAGGCGTGTTCTTGGCCGTATATGCCGGCCGCGAAGTCATTACAAGAAAACACCGGCAGAGGTCGCTAACGCACAAGAGAGCCGTTTCTTGAGGACACCCCACGTTTGACGTCGGCTGGCTTACTGCTTGGCCCCTGCTTCTTTGAACTCAACATCCTCCACGTTCTCGTCTTTCTTCTCGGCGCTCGCCTCTTTCGCGTCCGCGGCGCGATCGGAGCCACTGTCCGGCTGAGCCTGAACGTCCGCATAGACTTCTTCGCCAAGCTTTTGGGAGGCCGAGGCCAGGGCCTGCGCCCTGGCCTCGATCTCGGCCTTGTCGGAGGTCTTCAGTGCCGCCTCGAGGTCCTTGATTGCGGCTTCGATCTTCTCCTTCTCGCCCGCCTCCAGCTTCTCGCCGAATTCGGCCAGCGCCTTGCGCGTACTGTGCGCCAGTGCGTCGCCATGGTTGCGCGCATCGACCAACTCGCGTTGTCGACGGTCTTCGTCGGCGTGGGACTCGGCGTCCTTCACCATGCGCTCGATCTCGCCTTCAGACAGGCCGGAGTTGGCCTTGATGGTGATCCGATTCTCCTTGCCGGTGGCCTTGTCCCTCGCCGACACGTGCAGGATGCCGTTGGCGTCGATGTCAAACGTCACCTCGATCTGCGGCATGCCACGCGGCGCCGGTGCAATGCCCTCCAGGTTGAACTCGCCCAGCATCTTGTTGCCCGTAACGATCTCGCGTTCGCCTTGGTACACCTTGATGGTTACTGCCGCCTGGTTGTCGTCGGCCGTAGAGAAGACCTGTGAGAACTTGGTCGGGATGGTGGTATTCTTCGTGATCATCTTGCTCATCACACCGCCCAGGGTCTCGATCCCGAGCGACAGCGGGGTGACGTCGAGCAACAACACGTCCTTGCGCTCACCGGTGAGTACCGCGCCCTGGATCGCCGCACCCACCGCCACCGCCTCGTCGGGGTTGACGTCCTTGCGCGGCTCGCGGCCGAAGAACGCTTTGACCTTCTCCTGCACCCTGGGCATGCGGGTCATGCCGCCCACCAAAATCACGTCGTCGATCTTTTCCACCGATACGCCGGCGTCCTTGATGGCGATGCGGCACGGCTCCATCGTGCGCTCGATCAGGTCTTCGACCAGGGCTTCGAGCTTGGCACGCGTGAGCTTCAGGTTCAAATGCCGCGGCCCGCTGGCGTCGGCAGTGATGTATGGCAGGCTGATTTCCGTCTGCAGGCTCGACGAGAGCTCGATCTTGGCCTTCTCCGCAGCTTCCTTCAGGCGTTGCAGCGCCAGCACGTCGCGCGACAAGTCAACGCCTTGGTCTTTCTTGAATTCGCCGATGATGTAGTCGATGATCCGCTGGTCGAAGTCTTCTCCGCCCAGGAACGTATCACCATTGGTCGACAGCACTTCGAACTGCTTCTCGCCTTGCACGTCAGCGATCTCGATGATGGAGATGTCGAAGGTGCCGCCGCCGAGGTCGAACACGGCGATCTTGCGGTCGCGGCTTTCCTTTTTGTCCAGGCCGAACGCGAGCGCCGCCGCGGTCGGCTCGTTGATGATCCGCTTGACGTCGAGGCCGGCGATGCGACCAGCATCCTTCGTCGCCTGGCGCTGGCTGTCGTTGAAGTAGGCGGGCACCGTGATGACGGCTTCGGTGACGGGCTCGCCGAGATAGTCTTCGGCGGTTTTCTTCATCTTGCGCAGCACTTCAGCCGAAACTTGCGGTGGGGCGAGCTTCGTGCCCTGCGCTTCGACCCAGGCATCGCCGTTGTCGGCCTTCAAGATCATGAAGGGCATCAGGCCGATGTCCTTCTGCACTTCCTTTTCCTCATAGCGGCGGCCGATCAGCCGCTTGACCGCAAATAGCGTGTTCTTTGGATTCGTGACGGCCTGTCGCTTGGCCGGTGCGCCGACGAGGATTTCCTCGTCGTTCACATAGGCGACGATGGATGGTGTCGTGCGTGAGCCTTCGGAGTTCTCGATCACTTTGACCTGGTTGGCTTCCATCAGCGCCACACACGAATTCGTAGTGCCGAGGTCAATGCCGATGATCTTGCTCATGATGTCCTCCACAGCCTATGGGACCGGCCGCACGCCTTGCGTGTCCCCGTCAATACTCCAGCTCCGGTGACACCGCTGCGACTTTGCCGTGGTCTTTCGGCATCTCTACCACGGTCGCGTCCGTGGTCAGAATCAGCCCGGCGACCGAAGCCGCATTCTGCAGTGCGGTACGGGTCACCTTGGTTGGGTCAATCACGCCCATCTCGAACAGGTCGCCGTATTCACCGGTGGCCGCATTCCAGCCGAAGTTGCCGTCATGACCGAGTACCCGGCTAAGCACCACCGACGCTTCCTCGCCGGCATTGGCGGCGATCTGCCGCAGCGGCTCCTCCAGGGCACGCAGCACGATTCGGATGCCGGCTTCCTGGTCGGCGTTGGCGCCCTGAAGCGGCGCAAGCTGGGCGCGGGCGCGCAGCAGCGCGACGCCGCCGCCCGCCACGATGCCTTCCTCGACCGCGGCCCGCGTGGCGTGCAGGGCGTCTTCGACGCGCGCCTTCCTCTCCTTCATTTCCACCTCAGTGGCGGCGCCAACCCGGATCACCGCCACGCCACCGGCCAGCTTGGCGACCCGCTCCTGCAACTTCTCCTTGTCGTAGTCGCTGGTGGCCTCGTCGATCTGCCGCCGGATGGCCTTGATGCGGGCTTCGACTGCCGCGTGCTCGCCCGCGCCGCCGACGACGGTCGTGTTCTCCTTCTCAATTTCGACGCGCTTGGCGTGGCCCAGATCGTCCAGCACGACATGCTTGAGCTGCTGGCCCGTCTGTTCCTCAATCAGCGTGCCGCCGGTCAGGATGGCAATGTCTTCCAGCATGGCCTTGCGCCGGTCGCCGAAGCCCGGTGCCTTCACCGCGGCGGCCTTGAAGGTGCCGCGCAGGGAGTTGACGACCAGGGTCGCAAGCGCCTCGCCTTCCACGTCTTCGGCCACGACGAGCAACGGCTTGCCGGTCTTGGCCACGGCCTCGAGCACCGGCAGCAGATCGTGAATCGCCGAGATCTTCTTGTCATGCAGCAGGATGTACGGCTCTTCGAGCATGACGGATTGCTTCTCGGGCTGGTTGATGAAGTACGAGGAAAGGTAACCGCGATCGAACTGCATGCCTTCGACCACCTCCAGCTCGCTCTCCAGCGACTTGCCGTCTTCGATCGTGATGGCCCCGTCCTTGCCGACCTTGGCCATCGCGTCAGCGATGATCTTGCCGATCGCCTCATCGGCATTGGCGGAGATCGCGCCGATCTGGCCGATCTCCTTGCTCGTAGTGCAGGGCCGGCTCAGTTCTCGCAACGCCTCGACGACGGCCCCCACGGCGAGGTCCATGCCGCGCTTCAAATCGATCGGGTTCAGGCCCGCCACCACGTCCTTCATGCCTTCCTGAACCATCGCCTGGGCCAGCACGGTGGCGGTCGTGGTGCCGTCACCGGCCACGTCAGAAGTCTTGGACGCAACCTGCTTGACCAACTGGGCCCCCATGTTCTCGAACTTGTCGCCCAGCTCGATTTCCTTGGCGACCGACACCCCATCCTTGGTGATCAGCGGGGCCCCGAACGATCGCTCGAGGACCACATTGCGCCCCTTGGGACCGAGCGTGACCTTGACCGCGTTGGCCAGCAGATTGACACCCGCTACGATGCGGCGGCGCGCGGACTCCTGGAACTGGATCTCCTTGGCTGCCATGATGAGACTCCTCGCGAGACGCTAGCCTTCTGTTCCTTCCTCTATTCGACGACGCACAGAATGTCCTCGTCACGCATCACCAGCACCTCCTCGCCTTCAAGCTTGACGGTGGTGCCCGTATATTTGCCAAATAGCACGCGCTCGCCAATCTTCACGCTCGGCGCGCTGACATGGCCATCGCCCAGGCGCTTGCCGGGGCCGACAGCCAGGACTTCGCCCTGGTCCGGCTTTTCGGCGGCGGCATCGGGGATGACAATACCGCCGGCCGTCTTGTGCTCTGCGTCCAGGCGTCTGACGATGACGCGATCGTGTAGTGGACGGATGTTCATAGCCTTGCTCCTCGTCCGATCTCTGTGATCACCGGCTTGTCCGGCCGACCCGTCCGCGTTCAGGGCGCGAAAGCCTCGACGCCGGTGTCTGGATTCACGGCATAAGCGTCATTGGCCAGGAAGCCCGAGTGTGGCGCTTCACTGAATGGGCGGCACGGTCCCGAGCTTCTCCGCCAGCATTCGCTCATACACGCCAAAATGCGTATCCACCTCAGCCTGACTGACGACGACGATGTCAATCGTGACCTGCTCAGGCGTCAAGCCGAACATCGTGGCCAGCGCCACTTCGAGGTGGGGAGCCGCCACTCTGTCCTTTTCGAACGTCGTGCCGATGCTGATCACGTAAGCATCGCCTTGCGCCGTGACGTCGACCAAGCGGGCCCGCGCGCTGAGGTTATTATCGATCGCGACTGTGACCAACTCCGCCACGCGCCGCGTCCGCTCGGTAGGAAAGCCGCGCGTGCACTTAAGCCGCACCCGATGCCTGCCTAGCGTCACCCACTCAGAATCGAATTCCATCGAAGTCTCCATCTTGGAAAGTGCTTGCCGCCAAAATAGAGCCCAGTCCGGCGATTTCAAGACCTCAGCATCGCCCCCGGATCTGCTGCTGGGCCGCAAGCCAGCACCGCGCGTTCCGAGCGCCGCCTATACCAGGGAGGGGCATGGGCGGCGCCATGCATGGCCAGCAGGAATTCCTGGCTGAGCGCAGCAGGCTCAAGGGTGCCAATAATCTTGAGGCAGCTCGCCATCTTCCGCTCACTTCACCTCGATCTTCCTTACCGAAGACTGCGACGTACCGGTCTTTGGCAGACGCAGCGTCAAGACACCTCGGTCAAACTTCGCATCGATGTGATCGAGGTCGACGCCATCGGGCAGCGGAATACTGCGCATGAAGGCGCCGTATGCCCGCTCCAGCCGGTAGCAGCCGTTTTCCTCGCTCCGAATGTCCTGCTTCTTCTCTCCCCGTAACACCAGCGCACCATCTTCGATGGTGGTCGTCAGGTCCTCGCGATCCATGCCGGGTAGCTCCGCCGTGATCCTCAGCGCCGAGCCATCATCGACCACATCGATCCGCGGCTGGAAGCGCGACGAACTGAAGTCGCCGAACCATCGATCCAATCCCCCGAAGCCCGCAAAAGGTTCATGCAGAAACTCGCCCATCGCACGCCAGGGATCGCTGGAAAACAGCCGCGAAATGTCAGGCCGGTCCGGTGTCCAGTGCCTTGGCGCGGGAGCATTGGACGACTCGCCCGTCGGTTGCCTGTCCTCTGTCGATTTGCGTAGGAACTTGAAGGGGTTCCATTTGCCCAGGTCTGTTTTCATCTTGTCCTCACCGAATGTCAGCCAATTGCCGCGGGCACTGCGGTGGCGCCCTTGCGGACGCCACCGGTGCCCGAGGGGGCGACGGCAACTCACGCCACGTTGACTGCAATGCGGCGTGGACGCGCTTCGTCGCGACGCGGGATCGTCAGCTTGAGCACGCCGTCCTGCAGGTTCGCCTCGATCTTCGACGCGTCAAGATCCGCGCTCAACGAGAAAGCGCGTGCGAAGTGCGGCTGGCGAATTTCCGCGTGTTGCACCCGCAGTCCTTGGGGGGTGGGTACGACCGCTTCCGCCTCGATATGAAGGTTGCCGTCGTGCACATTCACCTCGAGCTTGTCCTTGGTCACACCTGGAAGGTCCGCCCAGAGGGTGACGCCATTGCTGTCCTCGACGATGTCGACCGCGGGAAGCAGCGTCATCGTCGGCGTCGACCTGTCCTCCTGACCTTTTGTCACCGCGTTCTGGTTGCGTTCCGCCACTTGGGTAGTCTCGTTCATGGCATTCTCCTCGCGTTATTGAACCGTGATCGCCCGGGGCTTCGAGGTTTCGCGCTTGCCGACACTGATAGACAGGCAGCCGTTGGCATAGCGCGCCTGAACTTTGTCGGGGTCGGCGCTCTGCGGCAATTCGACCACACGCCGGAACGTGCCTGTGAATCGCTCTTGCGCGTACATCCGGACCTCCGGATCATCCTCCGCTTGCGCCGCTTCACGCTCGCCGCTGATGGTCAGCAAGCCCTTGTCGATCGACACCTCGAACTTGTCTGGCTTGAGCCCCGGTGCGAACGCGACGATCTCAATGGAATCGTCCGTGGCGCCGATATTGACGGGGGGAAATGCCCCGAAGCGGCCGGAGCGGATGCTGGATGGGAAGCCGCCGAACAAACTCGCCATCTGCCTTTGCATGCGGTCGAGTTCGCTGAAGAGGTCGGTTCCTAAGAAAAGATCGCTCATGGTCGTATCCTCCTTCGATGCAGCAAGGAGGCGAAGGGGCATACGCGCTCCCATCCACCTGCCAAGCTGCTGGCAAACAAACAGAAACACGCAGCGCGCAATGATCGCGACTGCCTGAGCGAAAATAAAATAGTAATTGGCCACGCAAATTTCAAGGGGGCAAGTCTGCGCCGTTCCGCGAAAAGACGTCGGGCGATTCGTGCTGCACCGGTCACCTTGGTCACATTCGCTTGGCATCGCATCCGGGGGCTCCCGTTGCACTGCGCCCAAACATGCCGGTGCATGGCTTAATCGCCAAAGCCGTGGCAAAGTTAATCGCAAATGTAATCCAAGCGCCACTCGCTGGAATATGCCCTCGACGGCAGCGCCGGCTTGCGCCTCGTTGAGCAGAATCGGCTGGTCATAAAATAAAGAAATGCCGCCGCGAACGTGGGGTGTACGGGTAGGTGTACATGCGAGGCGGTGCGCCGATGCGGATCCATTGGGGGGCTAGGTTTGGGGGTACTAGCAGACGGTCGCCGGCTCGACGCGGCGGCCGGCGTGGAAGGGGCCTGCCAGGGCTGTGCCTCCAAAGCGACCGCGGGTGGCTCGGAACTGAAGGGATTAACAGGATCTCCGAATTCTACGGATCCGGTCTTCGTCACCCAGTAGTTGGCGCCTGGCGGTGGGCTCGTAATCGCTTAGCGTGCAAAATTTTCCCTTTTCTGAAGCGACCCCAAATCCTGCTGCATCGCGTTGTGTGCCAACAGAGCCGCGGCCGACTCTGCGCGCATTGTCTCCCCCTGATGCTGCAGGGCGGTGGCTGCGGCTTCAGCGCGCGCGGCGCGCTCCGTGGCGACGTCGCGGGCACGTGTCAGTTCCGCCATTGCCGCCTCGGCCCCTTCCAGTCGGGCCTGCATGACCTGGCGCTCCTGCTCCAGGGCTTCGCGCTCCTGCTCCAGAGCCGCCCGGGCCTCGGCCAGCGCCGCCTCACGCTGCACCAGCGCGGCCTCGGCCGAAGCCTTGGCCACCTGCAGCGCCGCTTCCCACAGGTAGCGCGCTGCCTCCGTGACTGGCTCCGGGCATCCGGGTGCGGGCGCAAAGCCCTGTGGATCCTGGATACGTCCACCCAGCGCCCCAAACCAGGCATCCAGGTGCGGGCTGACCGTATTGGGCGAGCCCCGCCCCAGGTGCAGGCGGATGCGTTCGATGGTGGGCCGCTGGCCGGCCTTGAGCAGGCTGTCGGCGGCCTGCCAGACGTCGTCTCGGGTAATGCCACGGCTGCGGAGGGTTTCCATGATGGGATCCGGCAAAAGTCTTTGAGGAAGGCAAATAAGGTTCGATAATGGAGACTTATCGGCTGCTATTTGTCTATTTCGTATGATATATTACAGCATACATCATATTTAATATGATAAAAATCCGAGAAGCCCACGAAGCCTACTTTCCACCGATTGCATCCGATGTCGAACTACCGGCGCCGCTTCGCCCGTCCGAACTGGATCCCCTTGCCGAGCAAGCGGCCAATGCCTTGCGCCGCGAAGGCGAATCCCGAAACACGGTGGCAAGCTACCGGTCCGCACTGCGCTACTGGTCTGCCTGGTATGTCCTGCGCTACCGACAACCTGTGCAGCTCCCGCTCGCGCCTGCCGTCGTCATCCAGTTCATCGTCGACCACGCCACGCGACAGACGCCGCAAGGCCCTGTCTGCGAGATGCCCGCGGTCATCGACCAGGCGCTGGTCGATGACGGATACAAGGCACGACCCGGCCCGCCCGCGCTGTCCACGCTGACGCACCGGCTGGCGGTACTGGCCAAGGCCCACCGCCTGCAGGCCTTGCCCAACCCTTGCGCCGAAGCTGCGGTGCGCGAACTGATGGCTGGCATCCGGCGCGCCTATGCGCGCCGCGGACAGCGCCAGGCGCGCAAGGCGGCGCTGACCCGCGATCCGCTGCTGCGCCTGCTCGATACCTGCGATGACTCGCTGCGCGGCTTGCGCGACCGCGCGCTGCTGCTGTTTGCCTGGGCCAGTGGCGGGCGCCGCCGCTCTGAAGTCGCGCGCGCGACCCTCGGCCACCTCACCCGGCTCGGCCCCGGTGATTTCGTCTATGCACTGGGCTGGTCCAAGACCAACCAGTCAGGCAACGAGCGCGCCGATACCGCCAAGCCCGTCACCGGTGCCGCCGGCCAGGCGCTGGAGGCATGGCTTGCTGCCGCCGGCATCAACAGCGGGCCGCTGTTTCGCCGCATCCGCCGCGGCGGGCATGTGGGAGAAGGTTTGTCCGATGCGGCGGTCAGCCGCATCGTCAAGACGCGCTGCGCATTGGCGGGACTGGAGGGCGACTACTCAGCGCATTCACTGCGCTCGGGCTTTGTCACCGAGGCTGCTGCGCAACAGGTGCCACTGGCCGAGACCATGGCCATGACCGGCCATGCAAGCGTGTCGACGGTAGTGCGTTACTTCCGCGCCGCGGACGCACGGCGCTCGCGTGCTGCCGACCTGCTGGCGCAAGCGCCGCAATCCGCCGGAGGCGACTGAGGGCGGCTTGCAACTGGCGCCAATCATGCCGCGCAGCCGGCGCAAATACGGGTATTTCGCTAGCTGGCAGCGCTGGCTCGGGCTGCGGGGGGTGCCTATACTGGCAGCGCGCCGCACAGTGCCAGGCATGGCCGGCCGCGCCCGGAAAATCCGGCAGGCAATCGCCACTGGCACGATGCGGCGGCCCATGGGATGCAATTGCGCACCGCCTGCCTGGACCGGAACAAGTAGAAACGCGGAGATGGGGATGCCCAACGAACAATTCCTCGCCACCCAGGAAACCCGGCGCTCGGGGCTGAAAGCCCTGCGGGCTGCCTTGCTGCAGGTTCACAAGGAAGTCATCGGCTATGACAGGACCCAGTATGAGCGCCTGAACGGCCCGATTCCTGCAGGCCTGTTTGTGCAACTGGTGACTGAAGACAACTACTTCCGCTGGCTTGACCCGCTGTCGCGCCTGATCATCGAGATCGACGAAGAGCTGGAGGCCAAGGAACACCACGACGAAACCTGCCGTGCAGTCGGACGCGCAGCGGAAAGACTGTTCAGCGACGGTTCTGACCCGGCCTTTCGCAAGCGTTACCAGGAAGCCCTGCAGGACGAGTCCGGCGTCATCGTGGCGCACGGACGGCTGATGTCGGTGATCGGGCAGCTGCGCCAGTTGCCATAGCACGCCGGACCGCGCGGGCGCGTTGCGCGCGCCGCGGCATAGCCTGTCCGCCTACTTCGCCGGTTTTGGTTCCGGCCTGGGTTTGCGCGGCGCATGGGTATCGACTGCCACCGGGTCGCTCGCCGGGAATGTCTCTTTCAGCCCCTCGTCCAGTTCGCGCTCGATCAGTTCATCCTTGCGCTGTTGTTCACGGGAGGCTGGCGTCTGGTGCTTCTGCGTTGCGGGCTTGGTCATGGCGATGGGGCTCCGTTGGCATCCATGAGCCGATGGTAGTCCCGTGCAGGCCGCATTGCCATCACGGCGACGCAGGCTCATCGCCCCCTGCCGCCGCGCCCGCCCCCATGCCAGCCGCCGTGCCCACGGCCACCACCGCCATGCCAGTGATGCCCGCCATGCCTGCCGTAGCTGCCGCCGTGGATATAGGTAAAGCTGCCGTAGAAACCACCGTAGCCCGGCCAAGGACGGTAGTACGGGTAGTACGCCGGCGCCGGGTAACCGTCATAGTAGGCAGAGGAAACCGGATAAGCCGGATAAGCCGGATAGTAAGAGTCGCCTGCATAGGGATAGGCGACGCAGCCAGCCAGCACTGCCACGCAGAGGGCCGCTCCCAATTCATATCGCATGATCCGCTCCTCACCGTGGCGCCGGCGTTCGGCTGCCTGACAGCAAGTTAGACTGTTCTGCAGGCCGCGCAATTCCTCGAAATGCGGACGCGCCCTGATAGCGCGCGGCAATCGACGTGCGTAGATCGAGACAATTCAGGGCGATATTTAAGAAATGTCCGATATTCAGATGAGAAGCAACGGAATACAGTCCTCTTGCACCCGGCCCGCGGGTGCCCCGACAGAGCCAGGTTGACCCCCTTCCTGGTTCCTTACACTGCCACGATGGTTCTCGCCATCGTGGCATTTTTTTCGCCGTGATCCTGCTGCAGGCGCTAGAGGCCCTTCTCGACCATGTCGAGCAGGCGCTGCCCGAGGATCTCTGCCTGCTCCCTGGCGCGGCTGCGCAGCGGGCCGTCGATCAGCAGGATGGCCAAGCCATGCACGGCCGACCACGCCAGGTACTCCGCACCCGGCCGGCGCTCGGGCGGCAGCACGCCGGCTTCCACCAGTTTGTCCAGCGCCGCGCCCAGCAGCTGGAACGGATTGAGGCCGCTGTTGCCTGCCTTGGCCGGATCGGCATCATCTTCCACTTCATCCGGCATCGAAAACGCGGTGCGGAACAGTCCGGTCTCGGCCAGCGCAAAGCGCAGGTAGCCGGTGCCGACCGCACGCAGGCAGGCACGCGCATGCGCAGCGGCTCCACGGCCCGGGCGCAGCCCGCCGATTTCACCTTCCATGGCAATGGCAAGCGACGACAAGGCCGAGGCCCGCACTGCCTGCAGCAGGTCCTGCCGGCTGGCGAAGTGCCGGTACGCGGCATTGGGCACCACGCCGGCACGGCGTGTGGCCTCGCGCAGCACGATGGCGTCGGGGCCACCCTCGCGTGCCAGGTCGATGCCTGCGTCCAGCAGCGCGCGGCGCAGGTCGCCGTGGCGGTAGGTGGCGCGCGCCGGAGGCGCGGGGACAGCCCGGGTCATGCGGCTCCCCTTGAATATGGATAACGGTTCATGATGTGCATACGCTTATAGTGAACAGTGTACACAATCAGGCCGCAACAAGTCTGTTGCATTGAGGATTGCAGGAACCAGCGGACCGGAACGCGGGCTTCAGAGGATGGGCGCAAACAGCTTGGCGACGTGCATCGCCACGCGCAGCGGCGCCGGCGCATCGAGGAACTCGTTCAGCCCGACGCGCTGGGCCTGGGCGAAGTCGGCTTCGAGCATGGTGGCCACGCTCGCGGCAAAGCCCTTGTCGGCAGTCATCACCATCAGCTCGAAGTTGAGCCGGAACGAGCGGTTGTCCAGGTTGGCCGTGCCGACGGCCGCGGCTTCGTCGTCGATCAGGATGACCTTCTGGTGCAGGAAGCCCGGCTGGTAGCGATACAGCTTGATGCCCGCGGACACGGCCTGGTACGCATAGATGGTGGAGGCGGCATAGACCACCAGGTGATCGGGCCGCGCCGGAATCAGGATGCGCACATCCACGCCGCGCAGCACGGCCAGCCGCAGCACCGCAAACACCGCCTCGTCGGGCACGAAATACGGCGACGTGATCCACAGCCGGTGGCGCGCCGCCTGGATGGCCTCGACAAAGAACAGCGAACAGGTCTCCTGCGCGTCGGCAGGGCCTGACGGCACCACCTGGCAGGTCATGCGCCCGCCCACTTCTGGCGGCGGCATCAGCAGGTGCGGCACCTCGCGCGCGGCCCAGAACCAGTCTTCGGCAAAGGCCATCTGCAGGTCCAGCACGGCGCTGCCGCGCAGTGCAATATGGGTGTCGCGCCACGGCGCCAGTGGCGGGCGTTCGCCCAGGTATTCGACGCCGACGTTGTGGCCACCGACAAAGGCCTCGCTGCCATCGACGATCACCAGCTTGCGATGGTTGCGAAAATTGAGCTGGAACCGGTTGACAAAGCCGCGGTGCGTGGAGAACGCCCGCGCATCGACGCCGGCCTCGGCCAGCGTGCGCACGTAGCGGCGCGGCAGCGCGTGGCAGCCAATGCGGTCGAACAGGAAGTACACCTTGACGCCGGCCCGCGCGCGCTCGCACAGTAGCGCCTGCAGGCGCTGGCCCAGCGCATCGTCATGCACGATGAAGAACTGCACGATCAGCACCTGGCTGGCCCGCGCGATCGCGGCAAAGATCGCCTCGAAGGTCTGCTCGCCGTTGACCAGCAAGCGCACGTCATTGTTGGCCAGGCACGGCATGCCGGTCAGCCGGGGCAGTGCACGCATGCAGGCCTGCGCCGGCGCATGGACCACGCAGGCGCTGCGCGCCTCGCGCTCGCGCGGGGTCATGCCGTGGCGCAGCTCGCGCAGGTGGTCGTCATTGAAGCGCCGGGCGTCGACATAGCCGGCGAAGGTGCTGCGCCCGAAGATCAGGTAGGGCACCAGCGTGAAGTACGGCATCATCAGCAGCGACCCCGCCCACGCGATCGCGCCGGGCGCGGTGCGCACCGTCATGACGGCATGCAGGGCAGCCACCACGCCGACGACGTGAAAGCACAGGACGATGATGGCGATGACACTCGGGCTCTGCAGCATCGGTGGGCTTGAGTCCCCGGACCGGAACGCGATGCGCGCTATTTTGGCACACCCTGCCCGAATGTTGACAGCACGGCGCCCATAGTGCCCGCGCGCTGCCTTCTTTTTTGGCACGCCGACAGCACCACGGTGCCAGGCCGCAGTCCGGCCACTGCGCACTGGCTTGTCCACAGGAGCTGTGGACAACTTTCCATATCGCCATCGGCCCCGCCGACAAACGCTCGTCACGCGACCAACGCGAGCACCATCAAAAAACAGCAGAAATTTCAGAAATGTCTGATTGTCCTGTGGACCACACTTTTTGTACGCTTGCTGCATGCGAACGGTAGTGCTGCGCGCACGCCTGGCGCCTGCCTTCGTTCCCTCGCTGTCCGGCTCCAGCCCTGCCGCGGTCCGGCCGTCCCTGCCACGGCTCTCGTATTTCGCCATCGATGAATATTGCGCTGCTCATGGGCAAGTCGCCCCAACTCCGGCCGGTGCCGGAACTGCTGGCACGTTCCGGTTATCGTTGCAACGTGTTTGAAACGGGCCGCGACCTGATCCACGGTGTCAGCCAGGTACCGTTCGACATGCTGCTGATCGATGATGAATTGCCAGACCTGCCGGCCATCGACGTTATCCGTGCCGTGCGCTGTGCGCGCTCACGCGATGTACCCATCATCATGCTTGCGGCCGACAGCAGTGAAGACGGCCTCATCGATGCACTCGATGCCGGCGCTGATGACTACGTGTGCCGCCCGCTCAATGTGCGCGTGCTGATGGCACGCATCACGGCGCTGCGCCGCCGGGTGACCGGCGAGCGCCTGCGCCAGGGCCTGGTGGTGCGCGTGGGCCCCTACCAGCTCAACAGCGTGGGCCGCTTTGCCACGCTGCGCGACGAGCGCATCGAAATGACGCCGAAGGAATTCGACCTGGCCATGCTGTTGTTTTCCAATGTCGGCAGGGTCCTGTCCTGCGACCGCATCCAGCAAGCCGTGTGGCGGCATGAACTGGCGCCGCTGTCGCGGGCACTGGCGGGACTGATCTCGCGCCTGCGCAAGACCCTGCGCATCGGCATCGCCAACGGCATCGTCATCACCGTCGTCTACGCGCACGGCTACCGGCTCGACGTACTGGAAGGGGGCGCCGCGCCCAGGCTGCCCGCGGCGGACCGCCGGGTCACCAGGCGCAGGCAGCCGGACCGCTAGACCGACAGCGTCGCGGCCAGCGACAGGAAATCCAGCACGGCCATGCCGGTTGCCGAGCGCTTGGCCTCGCGCTTGGCCGCCGCCGCCGCGGCGCCGATATGCTGGCTGCCCAGCCGCTGCAGGCCCGCCACGCCCTCGCCGCTCACACACACCACGCCAACCGCCATCGACACTGGCGCAAAGAAGACCGGCCGCCCGTGGCGGTCTTCGCCATGCATGCCGCCGGCGCTGCGATCGGCGGGCGAATACATGGCGCGCGCCGCGTCGTTGAAGCGCCGGATCGCAGCTTGCAGGCGCGCGGCCCAGTCGCTGCTCTGGTACAGCACCAGGAAGTCGTCGCCGCCCACGTGGCCGAGAAAATCGCGTGCGGGATCACAGGCCTCGGCCAGGATGGCGGCCGCGCCCTTGAGCATTTCATCGCCCTTCCAGTAGCCATACTTGTCGTTGAAGGGCTTGAAGTGGTTCAGGTCGACATAGCATGCGCGGAACTCGCTGGCGGCTTCGATCAGGCGCTCGATATGCTGGTTCAGCGGGATATTGCCGGGCAGGAAGGTCAGCGGATTGGCGTAGCGCGCCGCCTCCATGCGTACTTCGGTGATGGCCCGGATCAGGTCAGCGCCGGTGCCCAGGCCGATATAGCGGCCCTGTTCGGTAATCACGAAACCATCGGCAAGCGAGCGCGTGTTCTCGCCGGACAGGATCTGCGCCATCTCCTCCAGGCTGGCGCGATGGTCAAAGCAGGCCGGCTCGCGGTTGGCCATGGCGATGCAGGCCTTCTTGCCATACAGCTCGCGATGGAACGGCGCCGCGTAGCGGTCGATAAAGGCCTGGCGGCTGATGATCGCCAGCGGCCGGCCTTCGTCATTGACGACGGCCACGGCCTGCAGGTCGGGCTGGTCCTGGAAGACGCGCAGCACCGCATCGTTGCTGGTGGCAGGCGACACCGTCGGCGCAGGCCGCAGCAGGCGCCCGGCGGTGATGCCCGACCAGCCTGAGCGCACCATTTGCGGAAACACGGCGATATGCCTCGAAGCCAGCGTCTGGTGCACGTGCTGCGGCGCCTGCGCGGCCGGCCGCGCCGAGGGCCGGCCCACGTAGTAGCCCTGGGCGCCGGCCACGCCCAGGTCGCGGATCACGGCGAGCTCGTCTTCGTCCTCGATGCCTTCGGCGATCACGCGCCCGCCAAAGGCGCTCATCACGCGCAGCAGCGCGCGCAGGATCTCCAGCCGCCGCGAGCAGGACGCAATGCCCCGCACCAGCGATTTGTCGATCTTGACGAACTGCGGCGACAGGTGCGCAAGCAGGTCGAGGTTGGCATGCCCGGTGCCGAAATCATCCAGCGCGTACTGCATGCCAAGCTCGCGCAGCACCGCCATCGCCTGGGCAAAGCTGGCGGCATCGCCGATCGGGGTCTGTTCGGTGATTTCGATCACCAGGCGCGACGGCGCAATGCCGGCCTCCAGCAGCGCCGCCATCAGCCGCCCGCGCTCGGCCAGCAGGTGCCGCAACGTCATGGGGCTGAAATTGAGGAAGAGCTTGCCGGGCAGGTCCAGGCTACGCCAGGCGGCCAGCGCGGTGCGCGCCGCGTGGATCTCCAGCGCCATGGTCGCGGCAACGCCCTGCGCCAGCCGGAACAACGCGTCCGGGCTCGCCCAGGGCGAGCCAGCCGGGCCCCGGATCAGCGCCTCGTAGCCGAGGATCTCGGCATTGTCCGCCTGCACGATCGGCTGGAATACCGCATGCAGCGGCGGCAGCCGCGCATGCGCGAGCGCCGCCGCGATGGGGGTACCAGCTGCGACAGGTGCGCGGTCGTGCAAAGGCGTGGCGGCAGGCAGGCCTGTCATGGCGGGAAATCCGGGGATAGAGCAAGAGGGCGAGCGACATTGCATGACATGGATATGACAGCGTGATGACAAAAATCCTCATCCCATGTCACGCCGGCGTCACGTTGATGACCGACCATCCGTGCGCCGCCTGCGACCGTCCCGGACAGAGGACAGCGCGCGCGGCAATTCGGGTCAAGCCCGGGCCGTGCATCCTTCTGGAGCCAGCACGCCCGTTTGGAGTCTTCTCCGTGTTGCAAGTCATCAAGACACGCCTGCCCGGCCGCAGCCGGGCAGCTGCCCCCGCTCGGCTGTTCACGCGGTTTTCCGTACGACTGGGCCGCCTGCCGCTGGTGGCGCGCCTGTGCGGCGCCTTTGCCCTGGTGTACTTGTTCGGTGCCGCGGTCGGGTTGACGGGGATCGCCAACCTGGTGTCGATCAAGGCGCGCACCGACACCCTGTACCAGCACGACATGCACGGTGCCATCTCGGCCGAGCGCGCGCAGTCGGCACTGGCCACCCTTGGCCGTGCCCAACTGGCGCTGACCATGGCCACTAGCAGCACCGAGCGCGACGATGCCGCCGCCGACGTCGCGCGCAGCCTGTCGCAGCTCGATGCTGCGCTGGCCGGCGTACGCCAGGCCGCAGCGGCACAGGCCGCGCCGCTGCTGCGCGAACGCCAGCGCACCGGCGAGCTGGTGCAGGCCTACGTGGCGCTGCTGCGCAAGCAGCCGCTGGACTCGCTGCAATTCGACAGCGCGGTCTCGGTCGACGGCCACTTCGTTACTGAACAGCTGCAATCCCTCAGCCGGCAGGTGGAAGCCGTGCGCCAGCAGCAGGAACAAAAGGCCGCCGCCACGGTGGCCAGCGTGGCGGCCAGCCAGCTGCGCGCGCAGGCATGGATGGCCGCCCTGCTCGGCGCCAGCCTGCTGGCGGCCGCCGCGCTGGCGTGGATCGCGGCGCGCAGCCTGCGTGCCGAACTTGGCGGCGAGCCGCGCGACGCCGCCGAGATCGCTCGCCGCATAGCCGCCGGCGACCTGACCGCCACCATCGCCCTGCGCCCGTCGGACCACAGCAGCATGCTGCACCACATGGCCGGCATGCGCGACCAGCTTGCCGGCGTGCTGGCCCGTATCCAGGCCAGCGCCCAGGAGATCACCGCGGCCGGCCAGCAGATCGCCGAAGACAACCACGCCTTGTCGGCGCGCACCCAGCGGCAGGCCAGCGCGCTCGATGCCACCACCGGCAGCATGCAGGCACTGGCCGCACGCGTGGCCGACGCGCACGCCCAGGCCACCGAATCGAGCCAGATGGCCAGCCAGGCACGCGCCGCCACCGATGCCGGCGCTGCCGTGGTGCAGCAGATGCGCGGCGCGATGGATACGCTGCACGGCCACTCGCGCCATATCGCCGAGATCGTCGGCGTGATCCAGGGCATCGCCTTCCAGACCAATATCCTGGCGCTGAATGCCGCCGTGGAAGCGGCCCGCGCCGGCCCCGCCGGCCGCGGCTTTGCGGTGGTCGCGCAAGAAGTGCGCGCGCTGGCCCAGCGCAGCGCCGATGCGGCGCGCGAGATCGGCGGCATCGTCGGCACCGCTACCCACGAGATCGAGCAAGGCGCGCGCCTGAGCGCCAGCGTGGTGGCGGCAATGGACCGCATCGCGGCTACCGTCGGGCACAGCCATGCGCTGGCCGAGACCTTGCGCACGCTTGCCGACGAGCAGGCCGGCAGCGTGCAGGCCGCCGGACAATCCTTATCGCAGTTGCGCCAGACCGCCCAGCAGAACGCGGCGCTGGTCGATGACCTGGCCAGCCAGGCAGCCCGGCTGGACCAGCAGGCAGCGGCACTGGCCGACGATGTGGCCCGCTTCCGCTTCTAGTGCGTGTCATCTTTGTAACGGGCAGATGTGTCTGGGCGAAACATTTGTCATGGCGACGTAACCGGCATTTACGTCTACCCCGATAAAGTTACAGATCTGTTGCAACTGAACTGGTGCCGGTTACGTGTCAGCCTGCCCGTGGCGAGTAATCTTGGTTCACACCAACTGAACTGTCACCCGCACAGGAAACCATGGCTGAACGACTCATCATGCTGGACGTACCCGGCGTCCTGTATTCCGACCGCTCCCGCACCCGCCTCGGCGGCATTCCGGATTCGGGCACGCTGCGCGACGTCCGGTTCTTTGATCCTGTCGCGCTGGGGTTCGTACGCAGGTTGTTCGGCGTGGCCGGCGCCCGCGTGGTGGTGTCCGACGCCTGGCGCCGCGGCACGCCCGCGGCAATCCTGCAGCAGCTGGACCTGCAGGTCGAAGCCATGACCCCGCCGGCCGCAGGCGGCCATGGTGCGGAAATCGAAGCCTATTTCGCCCAGGGCGCCAAGCCGGTCCACTACGTGATCATTTCGTGCGCCGCCCCGGAGTCGATGCCCGAGGCCATGCGCGAGCACCTCGTGACCGTTGACCCGGCTGCCGGGCTGACCCTGGAGAACTTCCAGCAGGCGCTCGGCATCCTGGGGGTGGCCTGCCCGTCCACGGTGATGCCCGCACCGAAACTGGATGCCGGCCTGAAGGCCAAGCTGGCCCAGCTGCAGCAACTCGCCCGGGAGAATCCGGCCCGCTTCGGCAACGCGCTGGCACCGGCACGCGAGCGCACGCCCGTCCACGCCTGATCCGCACCAGCAGCACATCCCGACGGGGCGCTCCAAGGCGCCCCGTTTGCATTGCTGCGCCCGCCACGTGCCGGCGATCCCGTATCATGCTCGGTTTCACCGGAACACAGTCAGGACGCCGCCATGCCTCACCTCGTCATCGAACTCACCGAAAACACCCGCCTGAACTGCTCGCAGGAAGAGTTGCTGGATGAAGCCAATGCCGCCCTGCTGGCCTCCGGACAGTTCCAGGAGGCGGACATCAAGTCGCGCTGCATCACGCTGTCGACTTACCGCCAGGGTGTGGACGCGGTCGAGCGGGCCTTTGTCCACGCGCGCCTGTCGATCCTGGACGGCCGCGACACCGCCGTGCGCCAGGCGCTGGCGCAGGCCGTCTGCAACGTGATCGCCGAAGCGGTGCGGGCCGGCTCGGGCACCGGCCAGGACGTGCAGGTCTCGGTAGAGGTCTGCGAGATGGCGCGGGCAACCTATGCCAAGCAGGTGGTGGCCTGAGTTGGCGGGCCGGATGGTCGCCGCCAAATAAAAAACCCGCGGCCATTGCGGCCGCGGGCGGAAGCTTCAGGAAGATTCCGGAAGCTCTGTCATGGGGAGCGCCCCCGCACCCATGACCTGACCGATTCTAGGGGGGCGCCCGTCCTGTCCATTTGACGCAGGTTAAACTTGCTCCAGTCGGATCCGGTTGCGGCCAGCCTGGCATGAGTCACCGGGCGGCCGGCATCAACCTGGGTCGGTTACCTCCTGCGGGGCAACGGCAGCGCGCACAGGCGCCAGCCCGTCCCTGCCCTCCGTGCCATGTGCGTCGTCGGCCAGCACTGACCGCACAATCTCGGCAAACGCCGCGTCCGCTTCCGGCATCGGCAGCAGCATCCACACGTGGAACATTCCCTCGCCCTCGTGATACCGAAGCGGCAAGCCTTGCTCGCCGGCCATCTGGCGGAACTTCCTGCAGTCGGGCAGCAGGATGTCATGGGTCCCGATAAACAACGTGGTGGGCGGCAGCCCGCGCAACACGCCGTGCATGGGACTGACCTGTGGCAAGGTGACAGGATCCGCGCCGGCATAGACGCGCCCGCATTCAATGCCCCCGGGGCGTGACAGCATCGGGTCGAACGGCTCCAGGGCATCGATGCCGGGATTGTCGCCGGTGGCATCCAGGAACGGCGACAGCAACACCAGGCGCTGCGGCAGCGGTTGGCCGCTGTCACGCAGCACCTGTGCCAGCGCCAGTGCCATGCCGCCGCCAGCGGAATCGCCCATGACGGTCAGGTCTGCGCCCGGATAGCGCTGCTGCAGCACCTGCCACAGCGGCACCATGGCCGCGAACACGTCGCGGTGGGTATGTTCAGGCGCCAGCGGATAGACCGGCACGGTCACCGCGCAGCCCAGCGCGTCCACCAGCTTGCCGATGAAATTCCAGTGCTGGCTGACGATATCGAAAACATAGCCGCCGCCGTGCAGGTAAAGGACATGACGGGGTTTACCGTGCGCAGGCCCGTTCCTGGGCTGCACGGTGTAGACCTCCATCCCGGCGATCCGCTCCTCGCTGACCGCTTGCCGCGCACGCAGGCGCCGGGACGGATAGGCGCGCCCAACAATACGGCGCCGCCGGATTTCATCATGGAGCGCCTGGGCGCTGGCAAACCGCTGCTTGCGGCGCACCAGCCGCAAGGCGATCCGCCACAGCTGGCTTTGCAGACTCGGCATCGTGTCTCCCCCGCGCCGGTCTGTCGCCGGCGGCTGAAAATGCAGGAACGCGCGGCACGTATTGCGCTCGCGCAATAAAAAAGGAGCCGGCAAGCGGCTCCTTTCTTGTCAGGACAACGTGGCGCAGATCAGGCTGCGGCGTCCTTCAGCTTCTTCAGCGGACGGACCTTGACCTTGACGCTGGCCGGCTTGGCCGGGAACCAACGCTCTTCACCGGTGAACGGGTCCTTGCCGAAACGCTTCTTCTTGGCCGGCACTTGCTGCGCCGTGACCTTCAGCAGGCCGGGCAGCGTGAACTCGCCAGCGCCCTTCTTGTTCAGCGCGCCGATGATGGTGGTTTCCAGATGGGCCAGCACCGTCTTCACGGCCTTGGCTTCCAGTTGGGTCTGGGCTACCAGGTGAGCGACCAGGCTCGACTTGTTGAAGGTGTCCTTCAGCGGGCGCGCAACGGGCGCAGCGGCGGGAGCAGCCTTCTTGGCCGGCGTGGCCTTCTTGGCGGCAGCCTTCACGGGTGCCTTGGTTGCCGCGGCCTTCTTGGCAGCGGGCTTGGTTGCGGTCTTCGCGGTCGGTTTCGCTTTGGTCGCCATATCGATATTCGTAAGTTGAACAGATGGGTGTCGGCAGATGTTTCGCATTGCTTCTCAGCGTTGCGCAATCGTCTTCTCGATGCCCACTGAATCATAGCGGAAAGTACCGTAAGTCAAGGGGTTTTCGTGCAGGCGAAACGTAAAACCCCGTGAAAACCCCGGGTTTTGTCGCGGCTTTGCCTCAGTGGAAACGCGAATACGGCCTACGTCCCCCCGTTTTGGCGTTCGCGGCAGACGCTTCGGTGCCGGCGCGCGCAGCGATGCGCGAGCCGCGGCGCTACCGTTTGCGGCCTGGCCACGAGGGCTGCGTTCAGCCCGCATTCAGGCAATCTGATGCAAACTCCGGGCCATGAAGTTCAAATTCCCGGCCCTCCTGCACCCCCGCATGCTGGTCGCCGCGGCGCTGCTGGCGCTGGCGGCGATGCCGGCCGCGCACGCCGACAAGGACGCCGACCGCGCCCGCGCGGCCGTGCAGTCCGGCGAAATCCTGCCGCTGTCGCGCATCCTGGAAACGGTGTCGCGCCAGTACGAGGGCGACGTCATCGGCGTTGAGCTGGACCGCGACGACGGCATCTGGCAATACGAGGTCAAGCTGCTGTTGCCGGGTGGTTCGGTGGCCAAGCTCGAGTACGATGCACGCACGGCCGCCCTGCTCAAGGCGAAGGGGCGTGGGCTGGAAAACGCCCGCCGCAAACCCTGACCGACAGGAAACCCCCGATGCGCATCTTGCTGGTCGAAGACGAAGCCGCCCTCGCCGCCCAGGTCCGTGCCAGCCTGGCCGACGCCGGCTATGCCGTCGACGTGGCCGCGGACGGCCTGGATGCCTGCCACCTGGGCGAGCAGGAGCCCTACGACGCCGTCATCCTGGACCTGGGCCTGCCGCGGCTGGACGGCCTTTCGGTGCTGCGCCGCTGGCGCGCCGCGCAGGTCAGCGTGCCGGTGCTGATCCTGACCGCGCGCGACAGCTGGACCGAGAAGGTCGAAGGCATCGATGCCGGCGCCGACGACTACCTGGCCAAGCCATTCCGCATGGAAGAGCTGCTCGCGCGCATCCGCGCGCTGATCCGGCGCGCGCATGGCATGCCGGCGCCGGAGCTGCAATGCGGCCCAGTGCGCATGAATCCGCGCGCAGGCAAGGTCACCGTCGACGGCAAGCCGGTGGCACTGACCTCGCATGAATTCCGCGTGCTGGACTACCTGATGCACCATCCCGGCGCCATCGTCAGCAAGACCGCGCTGACCGAGCATATCTATGCCCAGGACTTCGACCGCGACAGCAACACCATCGAGGTCTTTGTCGGGCGGCTGCGCCGCAAGCTTGGCGTGGATGTCATCGAGACCGTGCGCGGCCAGGGCTACCGCATGCGGCCGCCGTCGCCACTGCAGCCCTAGATGCCCGCCCGCCTGCGCCGATCCCTTGCGCTGCGCCTGCTGGCAGTGGCGGCGGTCTGGCTGGCAGCGGCGCTGGGCGCCAGCGGCTGGCTGCTGTCGACGCTGTTCGAGCGCCACGTCAACAACACCTATGTGCGCCAGCTCGACCACCAGTTGGCGGGCCTGGCCGCGGCGCTGGACTGGAGCGCCGACGGCAAGCTGGTCCTCACCCGTACCCCTGCCGATCCCCGCTACGAGCTGCCCTACTCCGGCACCTACTGGCAGGCGCGCGCGCCCGGCGCGCTGCTGCGCTCGCGCTCGCTGTGGGATACGGAAATGCCGGTGACGGTGGAGCGCCGCCTTGCCGGCGCCCAGGCCGACGTGCGCCCGGGCCCCAGCAACCAGTCGTTGCTGGTGGTGTCGCGGCAACTGGTGCTGCCATCCGCGGATACCCCGGTGGAGATCTCGGTGGCGCTGGACCGGACCGAGCTGCGTGCCGCGCGCCGCAGCTTCAACCGGACGCTGGCGTGGTCGCTGACGGCGCTGGGACTGGGGCTGATGCTGGCGGTTGCGGCGCAGGTGAAATTTGGGCTGGCGCCGCTGGCGCGGCTGCGGCGCGCGCTGGGCACGATGCAGGCGCGGCGCGAGGCACGCCTGGGCGGCAACTGGCCCGCCGAAGTCGAACCCCTGGTGGCCGAGATCAATGCCCTGCTGGCACGCAACACCCAGGCGCTGGAACGCTCGCGCCGGCAGGCGGCGGACCTGGCGCACGCGGTCAAGACGCCGCTGGCAGTGCTCGCCAACGAGGCCGCGGCGCTGCCGGGGGCGCCGGCGCAAGCCGTGGGGGCGCAGGTTGAAGCGATGCGCCGGCAGGTCGACCGCCATCTGGCGCGCGCCCGCGCCGCGGGCGCCGCGGCGGCGCGCGGCCAACGCATCGATGCCGGCGCGCCGGTGCGGGAGCTGACCCGAGCACTGGCGCGGCTGCACGCTGAGCGCGCGCTGGCGCTGACGGTTGAGGGCGCCGGGCACTTTGCCGGCGACCGGCAAGACCTGGTCGAAATACTCGGCAACCTGCTCGACAATGCCTGCCAGTGGGCGCGCACGCGCGTGCGCGTCACGCTGCAGGAAGCGGATGGCGAGCTCGAAATACTGGTCGAGGACGACGGCCCGGGCATGCCGCCGGAAGCGCAGGCACTGGCCACCGCCCGCTTTGGCCGGCTCGACGAGGCCGCTGCCGGCAGCGGGCTGGGCCTGGCGATCGTGACGGAAATCGCGGCGATGTACGACGGCAGCCTGGCGCTGGCATCGAGCCCGCTGGGCGGGCTGGCGGCGCGGCTGCGGCTGCCGGCGGGGCTGCCCTGATCAGTGCGCGCGGGCGGCCATGGCCTCGCGCGTGCCGCGTGCCAGCCCCAGCGCAAAGGCGGTTTCCGCCACCAGGAACAGCGGACCGATCAGCAGGCCGACCAGGTCGTCGACGAAGGCCGGCTTGCGCCCCTCGTAATAGTGGCCGATGAACTGGATCACCCATCCCACCACGAACAGGCCAAGGCCGATGGCAAGCCACCAGGCGGTGGGCATCGCCGCAATGTGCGCGCCGGCATAGAGGAAGAACGCCAGGATGACCGCCATCGCCACCCCGAACACCAGCGACAGGCGCAGGTAGAACAGGCACGACAGGATGTACAGCAGCATCGCCGGCGTCAGGTAGGCAGAGCCGTCGCCCAGCGTCAGCGCCGGGCGCGCCAGCAGCGTCGTCACTGCCAGCACGATCATCGGAATGCCGATGAAGTGCGTAAAGACGTTGCGCGGGTCGCGATGGTAGGCGGCGTAGTTGGCCAGGTGTTCGATCAGGGTTTTCACGGGGGTATCTCCTTGTATGCGCAGGCGTGCGCGTTCCGCGCCGCAAGGGCGGCCGGACGCTGCCGCCTGCTGCTGCGCGGGGGGCGCGATGTGGATTTATAGTAGTGGGCGCGCACCGTGCGGTCTGTCAGGTTTTTGACAGTCCGGACCGTCGCTGCGTGCCCTTGTGTGTCCCTGCTGACACCCGGCACAACCCCATATGAAAGGAGACCGGCATGGGACTGGCGCGCCCGCCGCAACACCCTCAACCGCAACTCGCCGGCACACTGCCCGCCCCGGTGCCGTTGCGCGACGATGCGCTTGCTGCCGTACGTGCCGGTGCCTGGTTCAGCCAGTTGCCGCCCGCACTGCGCCAGGCACTGCTCGATGACGGCAGCCTGCGCCGGCTGGTGGCCGGCGAGACGCTCTTTGCCCGCGGCGACCGTTTCGACGGCCTGTATTGTGTCGCCAGCGGCACCATGCAGATCCACGCCAGCGGCGAATCGGGCAAGGCGGCATTGCTCGGGCTGCTGGAACCCGGCACCTGGTTCGGGGAGATCTGCCTGTTCGACGGCCTGCCGCGCACCCACGACGCGCGCGCGGTCAGCACCACGACACTGTGGCATGTGCCGCGCGCCAGCCTGGAGCAGCGCCTGGCGCAGCAGCCGGCATGGTGGCGGGCCTTCGGGCAATTGCTGGCAGCCAAGACGCGCCAGGCCTTCAACTATGTCGAGGAAGCGCAGTTGCTGCCGCCGGCGGCCCGCATTGCCCGGCGCCTGGCCGCGATCGCGCATGGCTACGGCAACCTGCCGCAGGCCCAGGCCACGCAGCGCGTGCGCATCCCGCAGGAGCAGCTGGCGCAGATGCTGGGCCTGTCGCGCCAGACCGTGAACCACGCGCTGCGCGAACTGGAAGCGCGCGGGCTGCTGCGGCTGGAGTATGGCGGCATCGAACTGCTTGACCTGCCGGCGCTGGAAGCGCTCAACTGAACGCATCGCACCGGAGCCCCGCACATCATGATGACCCTGGATGCCCCCCAACTGGATGCCTGGCTGGCGCGCCTCGGCATCGCCGCCCCGCCCTCGCCCACGCTGGAAGCGCTGGATATCGTACTGGCCGCGCACCTGGCCAGCATTCCGTTCGAAAACGTCGATCCGCTGCTGCGCCGGCCAGTACGGATCGAGCTGGATGCGGTCTTCGACAAGCTCGTCACGCGCCGGCGCGGCGGCTACTGCTTTGAACTCAATACCCTGCTGGCGGCCGGGCTGGGCGCGCTCGGCTACGCCGTGACGCCGCTGGCCGCGCGCGTGCGCTGGGGCGTTCCCGACGACGTGCCGACCGCGACCTCGCACATGCTGCTGCGTGTGGAGGTGGCGCATCGCAGCTACCTGGCCGATGTCGGCTTCGGCGGCCCCACGCCATACCGGGCGATGCCGCTGTCCGAGCCGGCCGATGACAGCTTCCCCTACCGTCTGGCGCCTTCGCCGCCGCAGACCTCCGCCACCGCGTTCCACAGCTACGACCTGGAGGCGCGCGGCGATGCCGGCTGGATCAAGGTCTACCGCTTCGACCTGACGCCGCAGCCGTGGATCGATTTCGTGCCGCGCAACTGGTATGTATCGACGCACCCTGACAGCGTATTCCTGCAGCGGCTGATGGCCGCGCGCACCGACGGCGACACCCGCGTGACGCTGGCCGACGGCGACCTGGCCGAGCGCGCACCGGACGGCGCCGTGCGCCGAACCCGGCTGGCCTCGCCCGAGGCCGTGGTGCGGGCCTTGTCGGATCGCTTTGGCGTGCTGCTGGACGATGAGCTGCGGCGTGGCCTGGCCGACGCCCTGCCAGCGCTGCTGGCGCCCGCAACGGCATCCTCCGGCACCTGAGGCGCCATTATTCTGCTATGCAGCATGCCTGCCATGCACGGCGCGCATTGCCCGCAGAAAGAATCCTGATATGGCCGGCGCGCGGCACCCGGGCCTGTGGACTGAGGCCAGCGGCGCCACCATAATGTCCCGGCGATGCTGCCTGCGGGCGCGTCGCCAGGACAAAGCCGGCCCCTGACGCCGGCGCAGCCATACAGGAGACTCCATGTCATTGTTTGATCTGACGGGCAAGGTTGCCATCGTCACCGGCTCCTCGCGCGGGATTGGCCGCGCCATCGCCGAGCAGATGGCCGTCCAGGGCGCCAAGGTGGTCATTTCTTCGCGCAAGATCGAGGCCTGCCAGGAAGTGGTGGATGCCATCAACGCCCGCCACGGCGCCGGCACCGCGATCGCGGTCCCTGCCAATATTTCTTCGAAGGACGACCTGCAGCGCCTGGTCGACGAGACCAACCGCGCCTTCGGCAAGATCGACGTGCTGGTCTGCAATGCCGCGTCCAACCCGTACTACGGGCCCATGAGCGGCGTGTCGGACGACCAGTTCCGCAAGGTGCTGGACAACAACGTCATCTCCAACCACTGGCTGATCCAGATGGTGGCCCCGCAGATGATCGACCGCAAGGACGGCTCGATCATCATCGTGTCGTCGATCGGCGGCCTGCGCGGCTCGCCCACCATCGGCGTGTACAACATCTCCAAGGCCGCCGACTTCCAGCTGGCGCGCAACCTCGCCGTCGAGTTCGGGCCGCACAACGTGCGCGTGAACTGCATCGCGCCGGGGCTGATCAAGACCGACTTTGCGCGCGCGCTGTGGGAAGATCCCGAGCGCTACAAGCAGTCCACCCAGGGCGCGCCGCTGCGCCGCATCGGCGAACCCGTCGAGATCGCCGGGGCGGCGGTCTACCTGGCGTCGGCAGCCAGCACCTTCATGACCGGCCAGGCGCTGGTCGTGGACGGCGGCGTGACCATCTGAGCGTCTGGCCCCAGCGTTGCGGGGGGGGGGGGGGGGGGGGGGGGGGGGGGGGG